>JBJECY010000102.1:0-6766 GCA_051871515.1 Muribaculaceae bacterium
GTTGAGTTCTTCAAATTTATTCGCTAATTTTGCACTTGCAGGTAGAATCTGCGGAGTTAAGGCTGTTTGGGTGTCAATACAAAAATTGTGTTATCTTTGCAGCGGCTAAGGCGGCGCATTGCTGCATTGTGTGTTGCTGCTTTCGTTTTTTGGCATAACATCAAGAAAACAATACCTTAAAAACTAAAAATATGGTTGACATCCGCTGCAAAAACAATAATGTGACAAAGAGTTTTCCCGAGGGCACATCGCTGCTTGAGGTGTTTAAATCGTTCCCCGAGCTTGATTTCCCTTATCCTGCTGTTTCGGCGCGGGTCAATAACTCGTCGCAAGGGCTAAAGTTTAAGGTTTATCAGAACCGCGACGTGGAGTTTCTTGACGTTCGCACCTCGGGCGGCATGCGAGCTTATGTGAGGTCGTTGTGCTTTGTGCTGTATAAGGCAAGTCAGGATGTTTTCCCGGGCAGCCGGTTATATATTGAGCACCCCATCTCACGCGGCTACTTCTGCAATTTCCGCAAAACAGACGGCGAGGCGGTGACGGCTCACGACGTTGACCAGATATTGCAGCGCATGCGCAAGATTGTGGCTGACGATATGCCATTTCGCCGCCGCGAGGCAGTAACCGAAGATGCAATTGAGATTTTCCGTCAGCATGGGTTTTCTGACAAGGTGCGCTTGCTTGAAACCATTGGTCAGCCTTATTGCGATTATTATATGCTTGGCGACAATGTTGACTATTATTATGGCCCGCTTGTGCCTTCAACCGGCTATCTGCAGGTGTTTGGGCTTGAAAAATATTACAATGGTATGTTGTTGCGCATCCCTGACCGCAAGAATCCAACTCAGCTGTCGCCAATTGAACCAATGCCTAAAACCTTTGGCGTGTTTGCCGAGAATGTCCGCTGGAACGTGATAATGGGCCTGAAGAATGTGGGCGCTGTGAATCGCGCATGCCAAAAGGGACTTGCCAGCGAACTTATTCAGGTGAGCGAGGCGTTGCAAGAAAAAAAGGTGGTGCAGATTGCCGGGGATATCTATCGCCGATATAACGACGAGCAGAATCCTGTGCGCATGGTGCTCATCACCGGACCGTCGAGCTCGGGCAAGAGCACTTTCTGCAAGCGCCTCTCGGTGCAGCTAAAGGCTTGCGGCTTGCGACCGATTTCGTTTTCAACCGACGATTATTTTGTGAACCGTGAAGATACGCCCAAGTTGCCCAACGGAAAATATGACTTCGATAACATTGCCGCTGTTGACTGTGAAACCATGGAGCGTGACCTTGTTGACCTGTTGGCAGGCAAAAAGGTTGATATACCGGAATATAACTTCACCACCGGTCGCCGCGAATACAACGGCAAACGCTTGCAGCTTGGCGAGGGCAAGGTGCTGCTGATTGAGGGTATTCATGCACTTAACCCCAAGCTCACAGCCAAGGTGCCCGACAGTAATAAATATAAGGTGTATATATCAACACTCACCAGCATATCGCTTGACGACCATAACTGGATTCCCACACGCGATAACCGCTTGCTGCGCCGCATCATTCGCGACTACAACAAAGGCGCATTCACAGCCCGGGAAACCATCAGCCAATGGCCTATGGTGTGTGAAGCTGAGGAACAATGGATTTATCCCTATCAGGAAAATGCCGATGCAATGTTTAACTCGGCGCTCAACATTGAGTTTGCTGTGCTGCGATTGCATGCCGAGCCAATACTTGCCAGTGTGCCAAAGAACTGCCCTGAATATGCCGAGGCTCACCGTTTGCTGAAATTCATTCATTATTTTGTGCCTGTGCCCGACAAAGAAATACCGCCAACGTCAATCATGCGTGAGTTTGTGGGCGGTTCAAGCTTTAAGTATTGAATCAGGGGGGCAGAAACAGAATCCATGCGATTACGTTTCACCTAACAATAAAAAACGAATAGGAGATAAACACCTGGGGAATCAGAGTTTATCTCCTACTTTTATTTATTGTAGTGGTTGGTTGCTATGTGTTGAGGTGGGGCGAGAGGCCGCCACCCATAGCAGAGGGCTTGGTTTTATCGCACAATTACTTTCTCTTTGCCAATAATGTATAAACCTTGTGGCAATGAGCGAACGGCTTCGTCTCGGCTCACGCTTTCCATCACCTTCACACCGCTGATGTTATAGACATCAACTGCGCCTGAGTTGTCGCCAGCAGGAATAAATGAGATGCCGCTATTGCCTGCCGCAGTGAAAATTACGGTAATTGGTACTCCGCTGTATAATACGTTGATAGTCATATTAGCGCTGCCGTCGGGTTGCATTGTGCCGGAGAGGCTCACGTCGGCTACTATTTGTCCGTCCATAAGCGACATTCCCTCTTGCGAACCTTCAAAAGTGGTGATGCCGGTGGTTTCGTCGGTAGTCATTTTCACGCCTTCGAGCGTAATATCACCAATAACAATATCGCCCACGGCAAGATTTGGAAGAAGGAATGTGCAAGTGTTGTTGCCTGTTTCAGTGATGTTGATAGTTGCAGGAACATTCTCAGCAACCGCACTACCCATCATTGAAATACTGAGCGCGCCTTCAAGCACAATTGGCGCCTCGCTGTTTTCCTTAAAGTGGATGATGTAGGTGTGCATGTTGGGGGCTTCCTCGCTGTGGTCGTCGCCATATACATTAATGTAAAGTGTGGCTTCGCTTTCAACATAATCAACTTTGGCTTGTGCGCTGACGCTGTTTATCACATAGCTAAGCAGCGAAGCGTCGTAGTCATAGTCCTTGAGGTCATATTCAAACACGTCATCTTCAAGGATTGAAGTGCCATCGTAAGACAGTGATGATAGGGTTGAATTGTAAATCATCTCCACATCATCAATAAGCATCACATCGCCTTGTCCTGTCTGAGTATCATATCCAATGCCCACACCCGGATTTGCACTGGTTGAGAATGAAGCAAGAACATACATTGTTTCGGGACGAGAGGTAACATTCTCGTTGTAAACAAACGGAACCACTATACGTTCCCATTTGCCATTGGTCTGTTTCAGGTCGAGTTTCTCAGCCTTGGCGATAACCGTTGCGGTGATTTCGTTTTTCCCGGTGAGAGGATTCCCATTAGAAAGGATGTCGGGGTCTTGATAATAGCCTTTGGAATGAAGAACGACGTTGATTTTGCCGTCTTCTGATAATTGAGCTTTCACCCACACAGCCACCGCATCGGGGTATCCTGTGAAAGAGGCGTGTTGTCCGTCAACGTCGTAATTAGTGTAGTTGTAGTTTCCGGTGGCATCAGATGGGGTCATTGAACTCATGTTGATGCATCCGGTGGTGATATTGCCTTGTGCAACAATTGAGCCAAGCACGTTACGCGCCCAAATGCGTGCCGATGCATTGCCGCTGTGTGCATCATCTGAACGGTCGAGCTGCAATGCTCCGGCAAACATTTTATAAGAGCCTGTACCTGAAAGGAACGAGTTCCATCCTTGGGGCTCTTCTCCATTGGTGGAGCTGTACTCAACAGCCTCCCATGATTCAAAACTGCTGTTTGGGAGCTGGAATTGTGCATTGGCGCATAGCACGCCGCCACACATCATGATAAAAGTAAATAAATTTTTCATAATAAAATTAGTTTTTTATGCTTTCGTAATGAGTTAAGATTTATTCTGTCAGTGCTTGTGTTGCAAATGTAACTATATTTTTCATATACAGAATGAAATTAGATGCAAAAAATGTGAAAAGTGTAAATAAAATCAACAATGCAATATTCAAATCCACAAATTTGCACATATTTTTAATACTTTTCAATATCGGTTATTTTCATGAAACATGTTGCCACTAAAGAAATGATTAGCCGTTTGAATTGTGTGTTTTCTGGGTCAAACGTCAGTATGAGTGTAGTTGGCGGATTTGATGTAATAGAAAGTTAATTGAACAGTATGAGATACAATAAAAAGAAGGGGGGGCTGCGCAAAATTGCGTATCCCCCCTCAATCTGTATTCTTAACTATGGTGCAATTCTGTTGATGCAGCGATGCGTTAATAGCATATTGCCACGCCTATTGAGAATGTCTTAAGCTCAGGTCCTTTGCCGTCTTTAAACATGCGGCAAGGGGCATAGTTTGCATAAAGTCCTATGGTATTCCATAAGTTTATGGCGGCGCAAAGTTCGGCGGTGACAGGGCGCTGGTTGAGGTGTGAGAAGCTCTCGTTGTAGTGGATATCGTCGTTACGATAGTCGCAGATTGCGCTTGCGCACACGTTGAAGCATGCTTTTGCGCCAACTGATAAAGAGAAATCGCGCCCAATGGGCTGAATCAACATCAATGGCACGGTGAGGCTATAGGTGTGCAGTCTTGAGCTACGGTCGTAATAGCTGTCGTCCCAGGGGCCATAGGCAATCTGACGCGTTTCGGGGTCGCGCATCCAGCGTTGATTGTCGAGTGCAATGTTGCGCCATTGCATACCAAACCCCAGCATGAAGTGTGTGCGGTTATCGCCTTGTGGGTAAAACTTCACGTTGATGAGGTGGTCAAAGCAAAATTCCACCGAGTGCTTCATGAGGTTGCGGAAGTCCGATGGTTTTTGAGTGGTGGTTACCCAACCAAAACCGCCAATGTTCATGCAAAAGTCAAAATGCGAGCGATGACTTTTCACAATGTCGCGACTGTCGGTGTCGCGGTCGACAAACGGAATCTTAAACCCTAATCGGCGATTTTCTTCCTTTACCACTGTGATGCCATCGTTGTTGATGGTGCGGATGTAAGTGTAGTCGGGGTTACCCTCGGTGCCGTCAATTTGCAGTGTCACTTTGCCGTCGCGTTCCACGATTGTTACGCTTTTTGCGTTGGTGATGTTTATGCTGTCGGTCTCTAAGGTGTTGCCCGCGTGTAGGTTTGCTGTGAGGCTTATTGCCGCTAACAGCGTGATTGCTGATTTGTTCATTTTTTAGATAGTATGGTTTTTTGTGTTAATAATCGAGTTGTTGTTTTACTTAAACATTTGTTTAAGCTCACTGAGAGTTGCTTTGCCTTCCATATACACCATTGTTACGTCGGTGACATCGGCATCGTCGGGCTTGTTGTTGCGGAAGAAGATATAGCGGAATGTGCGCTTGTTTTTGTTGCGAAACACATAGAAGCCATATTGCAGTTGTCCGCTTTTGATGCCTTCTTCGCGGTCGGTGGCAAGTTGTGCGTCGTGCACAACTTGTTTCTGCACCCAAGTTGCGAGTTTCTTATCGGCTGCAACGGTGATGCTGCGAAACGATGATAGGTTGTATTGCTTCAGTCGCTCGCCTTTCACCTTCACCGCAGTGACGCTTTTCTTGGCAAGAATGTGGTCGCTGAAACACTGGTCGATGTATAGCTCTTGTGCTCGGCTGGCAATTACTGCCGTCATGCAGAATATGATGATGAGAAACCGTTTCATAGTTTTCAAGGGGGGAGTTAATGTATATAGTTAATCATATCTTTAATTTGGTCTTCAACAATGTCGCTCTTGCTGTTGTTGATGTCAATTGATTGCATGGCGGTGAGCATCTGCTGCATCACTTGGTCCTGGTTGGTGATGCGCTGTCCGCCGGCATAAGCCACCATATCGCCTTTGTTGCCAAAGGCTGCAAATGCCGCTGTTGCCACTATTGCAGCAATGCATGCCGCTGAAGCGATGCGCCAAAGTGTGGGCAAGGTCTTGGCGTGCATGTGTGCTTGGCGACCAACTGCGGCAAATGCCATCACGGCTTTCACTTGGTCAAACGCCGGGTCGCAGGTGTTTGCCACATATTGCTTTAGCTCCTGCTCTTGTACAGGCGTTAGGGTGGCGTTGAAGTAGCCTTCGGCTGCTTGCAGCATGCGTTGCCGTTGTGATGAATATGTTGCTGATGATTTATCCATAATCATGAGTATTGTTTAATGTAGTATTGTCTGATTTTGATGCGTGCGCGCGACAGGGCTTTGCGCACTGCTTCATCTGAGATTTGTAGCTTGCCGGCTATTTCTTCGGTTTTGAGGCAGTCATATTCTTTCATTTTGAATACGGCTTTTTCGCGTTCGGAGAGTTGGCTCATGATGATTTGTTCAATATTGCCAAATGTCTCGTGCATCTCGGTGTCTTCAGCCACATGGCTGTAAGCTCCGGGAGTGTCGGCATCGAGAGGCACCTCATGGCGCACGTTCTTGCGGCGATGCAGGTCAATCGAGGCGTGCTTCACGGCGGTGACGGCAAGAGCTTGTGCGTGGCTGCTGCTTTTTATGTCGTTGCGGTGCAACCAAAGCGAACAGAAGGTGTCTTGCAGGGCATCTTCGGCTTCCTCAGTGCGCGAAAACACTTGCCGGGCATAGCGGCTGAGGCGTTGCTGCAACTGCTGCCAAACCGATGTTAGCTCTTTTTCGTCCATGATGCACCTGCGTTGATTGTATGACTATCTGTTCTTTTGATTTGAGTTAATAAATCTTTGTTCTGCTATATGGTTATACGCCTTATGCAGCAAAGTGTGACATGCCAACGGCAATTTTTTTCTTGGGATATGCAAAAAATAAGACGAGAGACATAAGCCTCTCGTCTTATTAAGTAGCGGGATCGAGAATTGAACTCGAGACCTCCGGGTTATGAATCCGACGCTCTAACCAACTGAGCTATCCCGCCATCCTACAACTCTGTTTCCGAATTGCGAGTGCAAAGTTAGTTATTAATTTTGGTTTATGCAAGAGCTTTTTTTATTTTTGAACGATTTTTTGTCATGAAAGATTCCAATAAGAAGTGCAACGGCCAAAGCCCACTCTCCATCGCAGGGG
>JBJECY010000103.1:0-31768 GCA_051871515.1 Muribaculaceae bacterium
GTGGCGAAGAAGTATCATTCGTATTTTCGTATTTTTCTTTCAGGGCAGTTTGCTCTGCAATCTTTCTATCAACGACCGTCCCTTCTGCTTTTTTTGTTGTGATTTGTGTATCCAAATCCACCTGTTCACCCATCATCACAATGGTTTCTAACCCATTGCCTTTTGTTCTTACATTCTCTTGTACAAACTCTTCGTCGAAAATGAATACAGAAGGCTTCTTTTCTTCTGGAATGACAGCATCAGAAGTGACAATATAAGGTACAGCCACTTCCCCCTCTTGTAGCTTAGAGTCCTTACCAACCAATTGTCGTATGGCTTTAGCAATGGAGGTTTTTCCACTACCGTTTCGTCCATATATAATATTCAAACACTGATTTGAGTCAAATAAGTCAAGCCCTGAGGATGATTCAAAATAACCTCCTTCAATCTGTATCTTTTTAAAATTCTCGAACATAGCAAATCAATCGTTTTTTATAGTTCGTACAAATCGTCCAGTTGTATTTCAGATTGAACGTCACCCCAATATTTATTCCGAGTTAGGCCATCGGTTGTAACCATAATGGAATGAATGGCTTTCTTCGTGCCAGTTACTATCTGAAAAACATTTCGTTTACGAGCAAGTTCTTCTGAATAATCAGAAGTGATGGTGTATGAATCCTTCGAGTATTTCATTTCGCACACATCAATTATTCCATCGCTACGGTCTATAAGCAGGTCTATCTGAACCCCTGGCCTTCCGATGTTCTCATCTGGCAAGCAACGCCATGCATATTCGTTTGTCAGTATTCCGCTAATACCAAGCTTCTTCTTAATCTGGTCAACATGCCATAGGCAAGTGCGTTCAAATGCCAAGCCACACCAAATGTTATACTTCGGTGTTCCCAGCATTGATCGCCAATAGTTTGAACCTTGACGTACTCCGTCGATGTATTCGTAGTAAAACAAAGTGTAATGGTCTATTAGTTGGAAAATATCCGATTTTGTCCGATACCCCATCATAGTATAACTACGAATAAAGCCACACCACTCCAGATCTTTCAGAATGTCAGAGAAGGCTCCATTGTCTTCAAATTTTCCTGCCACCAACAACTCCAGTCGAGTCATGCCCATCTTTTTCTTGGCCAATAGCTCTATGACACGAACATATGGTTCTGGCTTTTTGAACAAAGAAGCATAAAGCATCTCAAATTCATCATGCAGCTCTCCGTTAGGCGAAAAAATCAGTCTATCTATCTCGGAAGTCATGCTTGTTCCTTTCTGCAACAAGCTCCAATAATATGGTACACCACCAAATACCATATAGGCTTCCAACATCTGCTTGCGATTCAGCACAAGACCTCTTGACTGAGCTAACTTCTCGCATAATCCCAGTGGGAAAGGATTGAGGGAAATACGATGATTCAAGCGATTGTGCAAGCCACCCTTATTTTTTATGATTTTCTTGACCATCCATGAAGTACTGCTTCCACATACCACAAAAACAATATCTTTTCGTGCGGATGCCCATCCGTTCCAAAATGATTCCAACTCTGATAAAAATCCAGAGCGTGGAGCATCCATCCATGGAAGCTCGTCAAGGAAAACAACCTTTTTGCCTTCAGGCAGACTCATAATAAATCGTTTGAGTTCACTAAAAGCATCGCCCCAATTGGTTAGTTCCGGAGTATCTTTCTGCCCATGTTCTTTGAGTGCACGACGGAAACGTACCAACTGTTTTCTTGCAGTCAAGTTTGCAGCACCAGTAAATTGGAAATCAAATCGGTTCTCAAAGGTTTCTCTGATAAGAAAAGTCTTACCAACACGACGTCTTCCATATACGGCAACAAATTGTGAGTACTCTTCGTATAGAGTGTTTTGTAGTATCTGTTTTTCTTTATCTCGACCTATGAGCATAACATTATTATTTTAACTGACGCCACAAAGATAGTAATATTTCGTAAAAAAACAAGCGGAAAGCGGCAAAACCGTATAGTTTCCGCTGATTTACCAACGAAATAATCGAATTTAGGGTATCATTTTATGAATTTTTAGCTTCATTTTACGGAATAAATCTCGGGCTGAATCTTGTCATCAATGCAAGTTTCAGCCCGAAATTATTTGTACGAAGTTAAGCAAATTACTTCGTCACAATATCATACAGCCTCTTGTAGTCCCTGGCTACGTCGTAGATGTAGCCGTTATCGCTGATGGCCTTGAAGTGACGGCGGGCACATTCTATTTTCACGCTTTCAGCGCTACGATAGTCAATAACTTCGTCATCGCTGTAACCTTTGGTTTCGGCAACGAAATAGATGTGCTTGATGTCGGTGTCTTCTTTGAACACCATTGCCCAATCGGGATTATAGTGTCCGGCTGGAGTGTTGATATAGAAGCCGCCGTGCAATTTTGGATAGACTATGACTTCATTCTGATATTCAAGTGCCTGGGCAAAGTTCATTTCTATACCTTGCGAATCTATCACAACGAGGCCGTAGAGTTTTTTTGTGATTCCATGGCGTTGACGCCCATCTTGAATAGCTAATACTCTTTGTTTGATGCGCGATAGAATAATCTCACATTATGATGTCAGCTCACATAATTCATGCACACGCACAACCATGTTCCACTCATACAAAATAGCCTTTTCAATAATTGAGCAATACAACACAAAATGAGGGGAAAAGAGCGTAAGGGGAATTGCAGACAAAAATAGAAGAGTAACGGGTGCAAAGGATTGATTTGGGGGCTGTCGGAGTATGTCTTGATGACGTGCCTTGCGTAATTACTTGCACAAATGGATATGGTTTTGACGGTTAAATTTGGGCTATTGGATATACAGACAACTTGACTTTAATGGTTGTTTCTTAAATAACGGGGATAAAAACCAAATGTGATATAATGATATGATATTAAGAAAGATGTCTATTTTCCTTGATTGCAAATTATCTTCGATGTCTCTTGGTAAGGTGGGTACAAACCTTCCATTTGGTATAAGGGTATCTGGAATGTTTTGCTTTATTGCCTACATACATAAAACGTGAATACCGTGATATCATTAGAGTGTGATTAAAAAAATGAAACAGGCCATTTTGAACACAAAACCACCTTAAATATGATAAAAACACACTCCTTTTTATAGATTTTTAATGGATTATTCTTTATTCTCGATTAAAAGCAGTGACTTCGCGACAAACACAACAAATAATTAAAATATGGTGGGTAAATCTATAAGGACTGTATTTATAATAAATAAAGGTTGGGAAGACATTTCATACAGATCAATCGCGGTTGCCGAATCAGGGATTACAACGCTCGTCAAGCCGCGGCAATTCTCGTATTTGTATATTGCTAAATATCAATACTATAGGCGTTAAACGGTAGAAAAGTGATGCCGTAGATTCTGTGAATGATAAAATAAATGAAGATTTAACACTTTTAACTTTACAAATCCGCAAAAAGTATAGAAATGTACAGATTTTGAGGCGTTATTATAGGATGAGTTTCTTCGGTACCAAAGTAAAACTGCAACAGCTGTCGCAATTTCACTTTGGGGACATATTGACCTTGATTGGAATCAAAGACATAGGATTTCAGTCAGCTCTTTGGGTACGAACTTACATCATGTGTGAAATAATCAGATATCTCAGCCATACAATAATACTATTATTTCTCTTTATCAAAATACAATGTATAATATTTCTGTTTACGTTTCTGGTTATAACCTCTCTCGATATTCTTTTCACCACCAAGAATGCTAATTTCAAAGTTGTTGTCTAAGCAAACTTTGGTGATAGTTTTTACGCTGCGATTGTTTATTGATTCTGTTCTTCCGTGGAAGCATTCTTTAAACTTAACATCATTCATAGCCTGGAAAACATCCACATAGTTCATAAATGCATCATCGGCACCTACAGGAGAAAATGCTTTCTTAGCAATGAGATCAATTGATACAGTTTGTTCTCCCAAACACTCTACCACCTTATTCATCATCACCGCCTTAGTCGCTTTGTCATACTCGTCCTGCAAATGCGAAATAAACCCCTTGCACATCGCCACGGCTTGTTCTGTCTGTCTAAAATCATCCTCGCAACGCTTCAATTGCAAGAAATCATTTACCCAGTATTTCGCGTCACTTCTGTTGGCATTATCTACCACGCAGGCCACATAGCCGTCATCTTTATTGATGTTAAAAATCAGGCAACCTTTATCCAGCTTGTTTATGCTCATGCCCGTTTGACTTTCAACACTAAAGCCACCTTCCACATGGTTAATCCGAATATAGGTGTCTTTATTCTCTGACTTAAATAATCCAATAGCATCTATAGTATCTCCGTCTAAAATACAGTCCTTGAAATATACCACGTAAAGATCACCGCGCTTTATATTCGGATGCTCACTCTGTTCATACAGATATTTCGCCATATTCTTGCTCTGTTCATGGAAAGTACCGTTGTTTCCAAATGCATCACTAACATAGGAATAAACTGCATTAAGATCTTTATCTGTCGGATGACTGAATCTATACCGTTCCTCATCCTTAAAAGCCATCAGAAAATATGATTTCAGGATTTCGCTCAACGTTTCATCCAGTTCTACGGACGTCTCTGATAATTCTACTCCTTCCACAGCGACCTTATTCCCTATTTTATGCACGGATAAGGCTTTTATTTTTATGTATTCTTTGTAAAGCATTTCACTATCGTTTTTAGTATTTCACCAATATTTGACGTTTCAAACAGATTATAACACCATAGCCACGCTACCAACAAGACAAATACGACTAAGGCAATAGCCCATATCCATGTGTACCTGTTCTTTTGCCACAGAATGTAATTAGTATGAGTTCCATCTTTTCTAGGATCGCTATCCTCAAACATTTTCTGTTTTTCCTCTTCACTCAGCAACTGACTATAGCGTTCTTTCAATTGCTCATAATGCTTTGTGAAAAGTCTCTCTTTTCTATCTAAAGTCTTTCGAGAATACACCAGATTAACCGCAGATAAAACAATAAATGCTAATGAAAGTAAAGCAATACCCCCTGTAAACGCTCCAGCAATATCACATTTAGCTATCACACGTACGACAATAACGGTAAGAAAGAATGTACCTAGTGAAATCACACTCTTATGAAAATCACCTGTAAATCCTTCCACAATCGCGTTTACCTTCTCTTGCATATCAAGGAGCGTTTTTGATACATCATTTCTCACCTTGATATACTGCCTCACGTTGTCCTTCTCGAATATTCTGAAATTCGATTTGATAGAATCAAGTGTTGATCCGTTCAACTTCAGCTTATCAACATCCTGGCAATTCAGTGAAATAATATTCCGCGCTATACTTAAACGATCTGATGTGTATCCTCCTGTATAGCACCAGTCATATATCTTGTACCATTGTCTCACAGAGTCTGTGTCTAATTGCAACACACTTGCCTTGACTGTCTTTAACTCCATTATCATCATCTTGTACCCAGATAGCCTCAGTGCCATACCAGACTTATCCAAAAAAGAATAGTCCGCCACATAACACGTACTCAGTAATAGGCACAACTGGTCAAATATTCCAGCAAGCTCTCCATCAGCATCTCTATTTAAAATGTAAAGATCCTCAGGCGTCAGTCTGGTGAACTTATTGTTCCATTGGCACAATTCATCGCATTTTTCATTTCTCTTCTTTCTGTCATTATTGAGTACTAGTCTAGGCAGTGCATCGCCCTTCTTTATTGCAGCAACGCTGTAGGTATTAAATCGTTCATACTCTTCACTCCATATTTCCATCACGAAAATCTCAACTAACTGGTTTTGGAGCGCATTCAGGGTCTCTGTTATATTCAAGCCCTTTATATGGTTGAGGAACAGATTGTAATCATATACCGACAAGGTATCATTGACTTTATTCTTTGTAATAGTGTAAATGAGGGTCACAGTATCTTCATAATACGGCTGTAACTTGTTCTCATTGCAGACTTCTTCTATATTCGCACCGGCACTCATGTCAAACAAGTCCTCATCTCCCTCTGTTATCATCTGAAATCGCCAAGTATCTCGGTCAGAAATGGCAGGCAACAGGACTGGCAAAGTGTCCTTATCTGGTGTTCTTTTCAACGCGAGTTTTACTTCACACTCCAATTGTGCGAAGTTCTCCTTTATGGTAGCACCTACATTGTCGCCAAATAGTCGCGCTATGGCTTCTATTCTTCCTTTCATTAGTCTTGTTTCTCTGCTATTTGCTTCAGTTTCTCTGCGTACTTATAGCCATCCTCGCTTTGTATCATCACGAACTTAGTACCATCCTCTTCTTCGTGGGGCACAATTGTTCTCTCAATATGAGGAATATTCTGTTTCAACAGCAGCGTAATGTCATTCGTCAGTTTGATTTCGTTCTTCATCTTGGCCGTTATCTTTGAAGGCACCTTTTCAAAGCGGCTGTCAAAATCATGTTGAGCTGGCAGGGCTTTCGCCTTTCTTGCCTGTTCATTCATGTTCAAACTGTTCTCCTCCGGTTTATACACAGCCAAGATATTATCTGCATAATGATCCATTGAAAACTCCCCCGCACTACGCATATATGCTACTGTCGTATTCCACAACACCAAGTAGTCACTCTTACTCTTCTTCTTGACAGGATCAAGAATCTTGGATTTCAGATAGTTGAACGCTCTTTCTGTATTCTCACCATTATCATGCAGTGCTTTCAAATCAAGGAATTCATCATACCAATATTTGCTCTGTTTGGAATTCACATCAAAAGTCACCATTTCACCAAAGCTATATACCCCGGCATTCACAGTAATGTTGGCGGCGAACGACTTAAATATCTTCTTCTTCGTAGGAAGCCCATTTTTCTTTTCGCCTGAAGTCTCTTCTATGAACTCCGTATAATCCGCTTTGCAAATGACCATCTTATATTCTGTATCGGTCATTTTACAATATGCTATCAGGAGAATGCCTTTTTGTATTTCAGTGATAGTATGATAACGTTGCTGGGCATCATCCTCTTTTTGTTGCAAACGATTAGCAATGTCCATTGCACGGATATCACGATTATTGTTGTTAACAATATCGCCTATCCATGTCTTCATCGTGAGTTCATCATCCTTAAACCTATAGCGTCTCTCTCCTGCATTGTTAGTAATCTGACCAACGATGTCCATCACATAATCTTTCACATTGCCTTCACTGGATAAAGGTTCTTCCTGAACAATATTGTTCTCGTGATCAATTTTGATAAGTTTCAGGTACTCAACAGTCATATTATATTTGAATTAAAGTTTATCGTAAAATACAGAAATGTGCGCCATTTTACCATTTCTGTTTATAATAAAACCCATACTCCATCATTGTCCTTACCTTCATGCTTAAGAACACCCATCTTTTGCAAAGCAGCAAGGTCGCGTTCTATAGTACGTTGGCTCACCGACAATATCTCCGACATTTGCTTGCCGGTGATTGTCGGAGACACTTTGATGAGATTTAGTATTATCTGCTGACGCTCAGTGAGTTTCGTCTCCGACACGTCTCCGACATTATCTCCGACATTCGGGGTGTCGGAAGAGGCAAAAATGATGGTTTGGAATTGAGTTGGGGTTGATTTGAATTTGGGTTTCAATTCGTCCCTGTATCCATCCAATGCCTTTGTCTCGTTGCAGATGCGTGTTAGTCCACTGCCTCGTTTCTCCATATAGTCAAGCTGAGCCATCACATTTGCAAGGATAGGATTACGCCTTTCGGAAGAAACATCTGCGATGTCTAAGTCCTGGATTAGCATACCATTGTACATTCCTCCAGGGGATGTAACAATGAGGCGGTCATCGTAGATGTCAAGATGCACTTCGCTGCCCATAACAGTATAGTCACGATGGATAAAGTGATTAACCATAGCTTCGAGAACTGCTCGCTCCGCATACTCAGGCTTGTTCTTTCGCCCATCAGGTAACTTCTCCCAGCCTTTCTTAGTATTTGATTTCACAAAGTTCATAGCTTCTCGAAGAAGCATGAGGACATTGCCAGAGAACTCTGCATCATTGATGGCATCACCCTTTTCCTTTCCATCCCATCGTGTGCAATAAAGACGAGATTGCCATAAAGGGCAATCATCAGCAAACAATGCGCCCGCATTCGTTAGGTTCCTTGCGCCTGTCACAAGACCAAATGATAATAGATACTTTTTGTCCCATTCTTGTTTGGTGCGGTCTTTGAAAGTATTTGCTAATATCGTGAACGCATAGTCTTCAACCTTATAATCCGTGTGAAGGGAATCGAAGGTTTTATTAGAACCTTTCAGTACCAGACGTACCATTTGCTCTGCTGTGGCAGGAAGACTCTCATCACCGACACGAACAAAGGCTATGCGCTGACCATCCCCAACGTAGTAATACGGAGTATAATGCCCAGCTTTGACTTTGAGTTGCAAGATGTGTAAGCCTTCTATATCATGAGGAACCATTTCCACTTCTGGCAGAGGATCCATGTAGTCACGTATCTTACTACTGATAGCTTCGCAAACATGCTGTATATCATCAAGTCCTTTTAAGTTGCCATAATTATCTATGCCAAAGAAAAGGGAGCCTCCCAAACCATTAGCCAAGGCGCTTACGCTCTTCAACCAACTTTTAGGTTTCTTTTCTTCAAGCATCAACTTGAAATCGTATGCGGTACATTCTGCGATCAGAGCCTTTAATTCCATTCTAAAAAAACTCGTTTTATCCTACAAAGGTACACATTTTTTTGAGTAAACGGCCTAAAATCATTGTTTCGCACGAAATTTAAGTAAATTTCATCTAAAACTCATCTGTGCAACCAATAGTTGTGATAACACGTTGGAGTGTTTTGATTGTAAAGTTCAATAGTAATTATTAAATCAAATGATGTGTTTGAAAAAACAATCAATAAGAACATCACATATAGAGTTTCTCTTGAGGTCAAGCGTTAATTTTCTTCTGAATACACGTTATCTTAACATCGGAGAAGTCGATAAAGTTAGACCTTTTGTGTGTCTATTTCCTGGGGTTACAATTACATGCCATGAGACATTGACAATCATATTCATCTCCCTGTCAACTACGCGCTTGCCGTCGGTCTTTGCAGGGGGTAGTCGTGGATACCTATGCGGTTGTTATATTCGTTGCCTTGGCCAGAGGTAACAACCTGACCATTTTTGGCGTATTTGAATTTGTGCGGCACGGGCGACGGCGCATCACCTCCGCTTCATCGCCATTTAATTTGTTGGCAAATTTCAATCGGTATTTCATAATCTGATTGTTTAAAGCACACGCCTCCTGTGACAGGTTTCGCCACAGGTTCAATAGCAAAGTTTCCTTATCGTTGAGAGATATGCAAACCGTGGCAGTATCTTTTTCTTTCACTCGTATCGGCTATTCAAGAGAAATTTAGTAATTTTGCAGTCGGAAAACGCCGAGGCGACAATCGAGCGTCTCAAATAACGGCAAATTACTCACAATCAACACTAAAACACAGTGATTACACAAGAACAAATAAAAAGCCTGCAAGAACGCACAGCTGCTCTGAAACGCTATCTCGACATCGACGGCAAACGAGTTGAGGTGGAAGAGGAAGAACTGCGCACTCATGTGCCCGACTTCTGGAACGACCAAAAAGCTGCCGAAGCACAAATGCGCAAGGTGAAAGCCCTGCGATTCTGGATTGAAGGCTACGAAGAAGTGTCGAGCCTTGTTGATGAGGTGGTACTCGGCATAGACTTTGTGAAAGAAGAACTCATCACCGAGGCCGAGCTCGACGACCTTTATGCTTGCGCCCTCGATAAGGTTGAGAAACTGGAGCTGCGCAACATGCTGCGCCAAGAAGAGGACAAGATGGACGTTGTGATGAAAATCAACGCCGGAGCAGGCGGCACCGAGGCTCAGGACTGGGCATCGATGCTCATGCGCATGTATCTGCGCTGGGCCGAACGCCACGGCTATAAGACATCAATAGCCCACCTGCTCGAGGGTGACGAAGCCGGCATCAAGTCGGTGACCATCGACATCACCGGCGACTTTGCCTATGGCTACCTCAAAAGCGAAAACGGTGTGCACCGATTGGTGCGCGTATCGCCATATAACGCTCAGGGCAAGCGCATGACTTCGTTTGCCTCTGTGTTTGTCACTCCGCTCATCGACGACACCATCGAAATAAAGCTCGACCCGGCTTGCATCTCGTGGGACACATTCCGAAGCGGCGGCGCCGGCGGTCAGAACGTAAACAAAGTGGAATCGGGCGTGCGCATCCGCTATCAATATAAAGACCCTTACACTGGCGAGGAAGAAGAAATCCTGGTGGAAAACACCGAAACCCGCGACCAGCCTAAGAACCGCGAAAATGCCATCCGAAACCTCAAATCAATTCTCTACGAGAAAGAGCTTCAACACCGTCGCGCCGAACAGCGCAAGATTGAGGACAGCAAGATGAAGATTGAATGGGGTTCGCAGATTCGCAGCTATGTATTCGACGACCGCCGCGTGAAAGACCACCGTACCAACCACCAGACCAGCGACGTGAACGGCGTGATGGATGGCGACCTCGACGCATTCATCAAGGCTTTCCTCATGGAATTTGCCGGCTCTGAACAATAACTCGCAACACGCTCTCAATCATGGAACAATTAACCATAGTGAAAGTAGGCGGAAAGATATGCGAAAACGCCGCCTCGCTCAACTCTTTGCTCAACGATTTTGCCTCAATTGAAGGCAACAAACTGCTTGTGCACGGCGGCGGCAGGCTCGCCACCTCTATGGCAACACGACTGGGCATTGAGACACGCATGGTTGACGGACGACGCATCACCGATGATGATATGCTTCAGGTGGTGACGATGGTGTATGGCGGACTGGTGAACAAACAGATTGTGGCAGGGCTACAGGCTCGGGGAGTGAACGCTTTGGGCATGACTGGTGCCGATATGGACATTCTGCACAGCCACAAACGCCCCGTCAAGGAGATTGACTACGGTTGGGTGGGCGATGTTGACCGCGCCAACGGCAATGCCCTGAAACAACTCATTGAGCAAGGCGTGGTGCCTGTGATTGCACCTCTCACCCACGACGGCAACGGCCATCTGCTCAACACCAACGCCGACACTATGGCTGGCGAAACAGCCAAGGCTTGTGCTCAGCTGTTCAACGTCACTTTGGTGTTTTGCTTTGAGAAAGAAGGCGTGCTGCGTGACGAGAACGACGACGCCAGCGTGATTCCAACCATCAACCGAGGGCTATACGCCGAACTCAAAGAGCAAGGCATTGTGTCGGGCGGCATGTTGCCAAAGCTCGACAATGCGTTCGCCACACTGCAAAACGGCGTGAAAGAGGTGATTATCACCAAAGCCGACAACCTCTGCGACCTCAGCCGAGGCACACACCTTGTGTAATTTCCCAAAGATAATTCATTGATTAACATAAGTTTATGGGCGTATCTATTACGCCCATTTTTTGTGCCCCGTTGTCATCGTCATTGAGCACACTCACACAAGCCAATATTCATTATCAACCTCTCAACAATGCACGTCTTATCTGTAGAAGCCCTTTTTAGAATACTCAAAGACGACTTCCTTCCCACCTGCCAGGCACAAAAAAGGACACTATCGCATGTAAGCGATAATGTCCTATGGAAAAACGTATTTGCCTTAAGCGAATATTAATGCTTTGGAGTCCAGCCGTGTTTGAGCATATATTGTGCAATCTGCACTGCATTCAGTGCAGCGCCCTTCTTGATTTGGTCGCCAACGAGCCAGAACGACAGCCCGTTTTCGTTAGCCAAATCTTCACGGATGCGACCCACATAAACAGGGTCTTTGTCAGCCACAAACAATGGCATTGGATACTGTTTCTCGGCAGGATTGTCAACAACCACCACACCTTCAGCCTTAGCGAACAATTCGCGCGCCTCGGCAGGAGTAATCTTGCGCTCTGTCTCAATCCAGATTGCCTCGCTATGAGCACGCATCACCGGCACGCGCACGCACATTGCGCTCACACAAATCTCCGGCTCATGCATAATCTTGCGTGTTTCGTTGAACATCTTCATTTCCTCCTTAGTGTAATCGTTGGGTTGGAACACGTCGATGTGCGGAATCACGTTGTAAGCCAATTGGTAAGCAAACTTCTCAACGGTAGGCTCCTTGCCGGCGGCAATTTCGGCATACTGGTTGATAAGTTCCTGCATAGCCACTGCTCCGGCACCGCTTGCAGCCTGATAGGTTGCCACATGCACGCGTTTGATTTTTGAAACGTCGTTGAGCGGTTTCAGTGCCACAACCATCTGAATAGTGGTGCAGTTAGGGTTGGCAATGATATTGCGAGGGGTGTTGAAAGCATCGTCGCCATTCACCTCAGGCACCACCAATGGCACATCCTCGTCCATGCGGAATGCGCTGCTGTTGTCAATCATTATTGCACCATACTTGGTGATGGTTTCGGCAAACTCCTTCGAAGTGCCTGCTCCAGCCGATGTGAACGCTATGTCAACGTCCTTAAAGTCATCGTTGTGCTGCAACTCCTTCACTATGTACTCTTTGCCACGGAAAGTGTAGGCACGGCCTGCGCTACGCTTTGAGCCAAACAGCACCATGTCGTCAAACGGGAAATTCTGCTCATCGAGCACTCGCAAGAATTCTTGTCCCACAGCGCCACTGGCGCCAACTATTGCTATCTTCATTTTCTTCTTTTCGTTGTTTATCTTTATTCGGGGTGCAAAGTTATCACTTTTTCAATTCGTAAACAACAAAATTCGCACTCAAATTGCACCTTTTTATCCCCGATAATAGCAAAAAAGCCTTTGCATCATCGGCAACACCCTGCGTTGGTCATTCAGGAATGGTGAATGTGGCAGTGCCTGAGCCTTGGGCATACAAGCCTATAATCACGCCCGTGAAACCGCCCACAACCTCAGTGCTGAGCAACAAACATTCAATCTTTGCCACTTCTTCCCAACCCTTGGCGGTGCGGCACATAAAGTGATAGTTGTTGGCATCGGCATCAATGCGCAAATCCACCTTGCCTTTCTTAGCGACATTCTTAATGCGCCCCAGCTCAACGTCGAGCGACTTGATGCGGCATTTAGCCACCACATCACCGTTTTCACAGCACACCTCGGCATGTCCGTCACGAATCTGATACACCGAAATGCCGGCAGCTGACCCTTTGCCAAGTGCCGAGCAATCAACGGTGGTTGCCACACTCATTTCAGGGCTTTCCTGACGGCGACCCACAAAGGTGGGCTGTTTGTTTTCTGTGAGGCTTCCGGCTGCCGTGAGGCGCAATTTGCCGTCAACCACGGTGTAGTTATTCTCCACAGGGTTTTGTATGTAAATCCATTCCGCACCCAATTTGCTGCCATCGCCATTGCTTGCATAGTTTGAGCCTTGAGCGCCAGGCAATGCCGGCACTTTCATGGTGAGTTCCACCGGCTTACCACCGTTCACCACAGGCCACTCGCCCTCTTTCCATTCCACTGGAGCAAGGAAAGTTTCGCGGCCCAAATGGTGATACGAACCGCCAAAGTTGCGATAAGCCAAAAACACTATCCACCAATTGCCATCGCCATCCTGCACAAAGTCGCCGTGCCCGGTGCCTTGAATCTGGCTATATTGCGCATTGCGGCAGCAATGTGTGAGAATTGGATTGTTTGGGCACGATTCATACGGGCCGTAGATGTTGCGACTGCGGGCAATGGTGAGTCCGTGAGCCAATTCGGTGCCGCCCTCCGAGATAAGCAGATAGTAGTAACCGTCTTTTTTATAGATATGCGGACCCTCAGGGTAACGACCGCCAGTGCCAGTCCATATAGCACGGCTCTCGCTGAGCTGTTCGCCAGTTTTAGCATTGATTTCGCAAAGGGTGATGGTGTTGCTTGGATTGCTCACAAAGTAGCACTTGCCATCCTCAAAATAGAACGACGGATCGATGCCACCCTGCTGCAATTTAATTGGCTCGCTCCACGGGCCTGCCGGATTGGTGGCAGTGACATAGAAGTTACCGCCATGGCTGCAATTGGTGGTCACCATATAATAAGTGCCATCGTAGTAACGCAAAGTGGGCGCATAAATGCCGTCCCAAGAGCTTGCCCCCGACAGCGGCAACTGACTATCGCGGCTGAGCACATTGCCCACTTGCTGCCAGTGCACAAGGTCGCGGCTATGATAGATGGGCACACCGGGGAAATACTGAAACGTTGAGTTCACCACATAGAAATCACCTCCCACACGGCAAATACTGGGGTCAGGGTGAAAACCTCCTAATATGGGATTATTATACGTCACTTGGGCGCTCAGTGCCATCTGCACCATGCACCATACAGCCATCACAGCTACCATTGCACATTTCTTCATATCGAATTGCTTTATTATGATTTTAGTTGGTTGATTTATTTACATCTACAAATGTACAATAAAAAAAGCACCCAACAACAATCAGTATCACTAAAAACACATTCCTAAAATCAATTAAGGTCGTTGCTCACGGTGGCTTCAACAGCTTTTGTGCAAGCAACGACCTCGTTGGTCAGAAAAAATTTCTATGAAAAAGTTATGTATTACTAAATTAAATTTTTCATTGTGTGAACAGCAATGCCCCGCTGATGGGAGGGGGATGCCACTATTCATCAATAGGCATACATTGCATCGATTTGTTTCTTATAGTTCTTAATCACCACGTTGCGGCGCACCTTTAAGGTGTTGGTGAGTTCGCCACTCTCCATAGTGAACGGAGTAGGCAGCAGCGTGATGCGTTTTATCTGCTCATACGATGCCATGTGTTGCTGCAACTCGTTGATGCTGTTCATGAAAAGGTCAATAATGGCCTGATTCTGAAGCAAGTCGGTCATGTCGTTGTAGCCAATCTTGTTTTTATGAGCAAAAGCCTCAACCTCGGCATATACCGGCACAATAAGTGCGGTCACAAACTTGCGTTGGTCGCCAATCACAGCCACTTGCTCTATCATCTTGTCCTCGCCAAGCAGGCTCTCGAGCGCTTGTGGTGCTATGTATTTGCCGTTTGACGTTTTAAACAGGTCTTTAAGACGCTCGGTGAGCACCAATTCGCCATTCTCGGTGATGCGGCCTGCATCGCCGGTGCGGAAATAGCCATCGGGGGTAAACGCCTCTTTGTTCTCCTCCTCACGGTTGTAATAGCCCTTCATCACCGACGGACCTTTCACCAATATCTCGTTGTTCTCGCCAATCTTCACGTCAACGGTTTCAAGCGGAGTGCCAATGGTGCCAAGCTTGAATCCCTTGGTGTTGTAGAACGACACCGAGGCGGTTGTCTCGCTCAACCCGTAACCCACCACAATGGGCAAGTCGATGCCTCGCAAAAACGCAACTATATTGTCGCTCACGGCGGCTCCTGCTGTTGGGAAGATGGTGGCCTTATCAATGCCAATGGCTTCGCGCACCTTGCTCAGCACCAGTTTGTCGAGGGTGCGATAGCGCATCTCAAGCACGGCAGGCACCTTGCGATTGTTTGCCACATACACCACATTGCGGCGTATGCCCACGGTGATTGCCTCTTTCATAAGCTTCTTTGCCACTATCGACGACTTGTGCATCTTGTCCATCACGGCACCATAGACCTTCTCCCAGAATCGCGGCACACTGCACATGCAGGTGGGATGTATCTCTTTGAGTGTGTCTTGTATCACCTTAGGATTGTAGTTGAGCACAACACGCACTCCGGCGCTCAAGCACACAATAGTCCATCCAAGCTCAAATACATGAGAGAGCGGCAAGAAACTCAGCGACACGTCTTCGTCGGTGAGATAATCAATGCGTTTGAGGTGAATGTCGATTTGAGCGGCAAAATTGCCATGGGTGAGCATCACTCCCTTAGGGCGTCCGGTGGTGCCCGAGGTGTAGATGAGATAAGCCAAATCGTCGTCAACGGCATGCTCGCGACGGCTCATCACCGCATTGCGGTGGGCGTCGGTGGCACGGTCGGCCATTGCAAGCAGTTCGTTCCAATATAGCGAGTCGGCATCGCTCTTGGCGCGCTTTATTGTGGGGTCAAGCAGCACCAGGCGCTCAATGGTCTTAACACTCTCTATCACTTTGAGAGCTATCTCATATTGGCGTTGGTCGCCCACAAAAAGCAATTTAGCGCCCGAGTCGTTAGTGATAAATATCACCTCCTCCTTGCTACTGGTGGCATAAATGGGCACCGCAGCCGCACGATTGTAGAATGCAGCAAAGTGCGAAATGAGTATTCCCGGACAGTTCTGAGTGAAGAGCGCAATTTTGTCGTCCTGTCCCAATCCAAGCATCTCAAATGCCAATGCCATCTTGTCGATGCTCTGCTTGAAGCCTTTCCATGACAGGCTCGTCCATTGCTGAGTCTTATAGTCTCTGTATCTTATCGCTTCTCTATCGCCATATTTCACAGCGTTGCGCGATATTATTTCAACCATCGTTGTTGCCATAGTTTACTATTTCTTTTCTGTGTTGGTATATATATGCAACAACAAAGTTAATTGAATTGCAATGCTCAGCACCCATTATTCACAATTATTGCAGCGCCCCGTTAACATTGTTTCTTTTTATCTCTTAAAAGTTTACATATTTTAACCATTCATCGCCGCTCATAGATGCAATGCACAACAAAATCAGCCACCCCCTTGCAGTCCTTTTAGATGCCCCTGCGCCACTGCGAGGCAATTTCTTGCACGCATCATTACTCGGGTTTGGCAAATTATCACTAAATTTGTGATTTGAAACCGCGTTTTGTGGCTTTATAGCTTTGGCAATGGCACCAATTGCCATAAACTTATTAACAAAAATCCCAATTCAAACGCAATGATTGATATTGACGAACTATACTACGATGCCGAGGAGCTGCTGCTGCGCATGATAGCCACCCCTTCGGTGAGCCGCAACGAGGACAATGTGGCCCAACTGCTGCAAGACCAAATGACTGCCTGGGGCTTGCCATGCCAACGTCTTGGCTGCAATGTGTGGACTGTGGCACCGGGGTTCAACGCCTCGTTGCCTACCCTGCTGCTCAACAGCCACATCGACACAGTGAAACCCGCACAAGGGTGGCAAACCGACCCTTACAAGCCCACGCGAGGCGACGACAACCGCATCATTGGGCTGGGTAGCAACGATGCCGGAGCCTCGGTGGTGGCGCTGCTTGCAGCCTTTCGCAGCCTCTCGCAGCATCAACAGCCCTATAACCTCATCTTCTTGGCTTCTTGCGAAGAGGAAGTGAGCGGCAAACAAGGCATTGAGAGCGTTCTGCCATTGCTGCCACCCATCAGCGTGGCAATCGTGGGCGAACCAACCGCCATGCAACCAGCCATTGCCGAAAAAGGGCTAATGGTGCTTGATGCCGAAGCCACCGGACGAGCCGGACACGCCGCTCGCAACGAGGGTATCAACGCCATCTACCAAGCCATCGATGCCATCAACGCACTCCGCAACCTCAACTTTCCACGGCAATCAGAATTGTTGGGTCCAATAAAAGTGAGCACAACAGTGATTAACGCCGGCACCCAACACAACGTGGTGCCCGACGTGTGCCAGTTTGTGGTTGACGTGCGCACCACCGATGCCCACACCAACCTTGAAACGCTTGAAATCATCAGGCAAGCAGCACCATGGTGCACATTCACCCCTCGCAGCACCAGGCTCAACCCCTCGGGCATCAGTCAGCAGCATCCGCTGGTGAAAAGGCTCATCACGCTGGGCAAACAGCCATTTGGCTCGCCCACCCTGTCTGACCAAGCACTCATGCCTTTCCCTTCGCTTAAGATGGGACCCGGCGACTCGGCTCGCAGCCACACCGCCAACGAGTACATTCACCCCATGGAATTGAGAGAAGCTATACACACCTATATCACGCTGCTACACGGTGCCACAATTTAAGGCACGCGCAGCAACAACACTCCGCCCTAACTCTCCAATCACACATAGCCACGCCCAACCACCAAGGCGTGGCTTTTTTCCGCGACACATGCCAATGTGCTTTTCTTCGCAGTTAATGGTTCAATACCCGTCATCTTAGCCATCAAATTGGGGCGGAAAAACGCCTAAAATGTTAAATAATTCTAACTATTTGTATATAAATCTTAACAAAAGCGGTTTTCTCAAAAATTCTTTCTAAATTTCGCAAGTCATCTTGAACAAGCTACAAATTTTAATATCACTGAATGCACATCAGCTATTTGAGATTACACGCAAACTATGAATAACTCGTTTCCCCATGGACGAGAAATTCACCAATGACATATATTTTTTTAGTTAACATAAACCATTCACTTAAACCCAACTCATCATGAAAAAAGTATTACTTACTTTATCGCTATGCTTGAGTTTTACAGCCGCAAGTGCCCAGTTGCTCAATGTGGCGTCGGTTAAGAAAATCGACATCACAAGCAGTCAGGACCGTGTGGTGGCAGGAATTAGCCAACAAGGCGACTTCCTGCTGCTCACCAATGCGCAGAACAACGGACTCAGCAAGTATCAGTTGACAACAGGCGCAACCACCGCCATCACCAATGCCCCGGGAGCAGGCTATCAGCCACAAATCTCGGCCGACGGCAAGCAAGTGGTTTTCCGCGAAACCTCAGTGAAAAACCATCTGCGCAGCAGCAAGGTGAACAAGGTGAACCTTGAAACCGGCCAAGTGACAGCCCTCACAGGCAGCTTGCGAAACATTCAGGCTGTTGCCATCAACGGCGATGCCGCCATCACCGTCAACAAAGGCAAAGTGTCAACAAAAAGCCTTGGCACAGCTAAAGCTTCAGTGCAAGCACCAGTGCTCTCAATCAACAACCGTGCGCTGATGATTACACAAAACGGACGTACCAAAGTGTTCTCACCCAATGGCACCCAATTCAGCTACATATGGCCGTCGCTCTCGCCCGACCAAACCAAAGTGCTTTATTATGTGTGCGGACGCGGTGCTTACGTTGCCGACCTCAACGGCAACATCATTGCCAACCTGGGCATCATTAGAGCCCCCAAGTGGTATGGCGACAACATGGTTGTGGGTATGCGTGACCAAGACAACGGTGAGGTGACCACACAATCAGTGATTGTGGCTGCCGACCTCAACGGCAACGAACAAGTGCTCACTGACAACTCAGTGATTGCCATGTATCCGCAAGTGGCTCCACAAGCCGGCAAAATAGCGTTCTCAACACCTGCCGGCGAGGCTTACATCATTGATATTAACTCTAAATAATTGCTAAGCCATGAAAAAGTTATCATTATTATATTTGGCTGCTGCAGCCCTGTTGGCTGCCGGCACTATGAGCGCCAAGACCATCGACGAAGTGCGCGTTTACATCAACCCGGGTCATGGCAGCTGGGGTCCTAACGACCGACCTATGGCAACAATCCCATACCCCGCTCTTGAAAGCGGCCGCCCCGATACTTGCGGCTTCTACGAGTCGAACACCAACCTCTGGAAAGCCCTCAAACTGGGCAACACCATTGAGAAGATGGGTGTGAAGAAAGAAAACATCATGTATTCTCGCGTGAAAAATGGCCCGTACCCCTATGTTAGCGGTGCTGAAGACGCTGAGATTTACAACCGAAACCTCACCGAGATATGCGAAGAAGTGGATGCCAACAACATGGACATCTTTATCTCAATCCACTCAAACGCAGCCTCTGAAGGAACATCAACCAACTATCCGCTGTTCCTCTATCGAGGCACCGACGGTGCCGATGGCGACCTCGTTGATGGCTCTTATGACATGGCTCTCACCATGTGGCCAATCTTCTACACCAACGCCATCGACGTGACTTCTTATTATAGCCCTACACAAGCCAATATCCGTGGCGACATCTCGTTCTACGGCTCATCAGCAACCCGCGTGGGCTCAAACGGCGTTTCTTACACAGGTTATCTGGGCGTGCTTAAACACGGAGCACAAGGCTTCTTGAGCGAAGGCTACTTCCACACCTATCAGCCTGCTCGCCACCGCGCCCTCAACCAGGACTATTGCCATCAAGAAGGCGTGCGCTATGCTCGCGGCTTGTGCCAATGGCTCGGCGGAACACCTGAGACCACCGGCTACATCATGGGCACCGTGAAAGACCTGCATGAGAAATTCACCGGACAAACACTCTTCAGCTTTGCCGCCAACAGCATCGACCAATGGAAGCCCATCAACGGCGCTGTGGTAACACTCTATAAAGCTGGCGTTGAAGTGGCTTCTTACACCGTCGATAACAACTACAACGGCGTCTTTGTGTTTGAAGGTCTGCAACCAGCCGACGATTATACCCTCGACGTAACCGCCGAAGGATATAAACCACTTTTCGATGAATACAAAACTCCTATCACAGTTGAAGCTAACAAAACCACTTATCCTCTGGTTTACCTTGAAGCAACCGACTATGAGCCACCTAAATTCTCTTATTTCAACTATCCTGATGAAATCAACAACCCGGCAATAGGTGCCGAAGTGGCTTATAACTTCAAGAGCATTTACACCGATAGCGAGATTGCCGAACTGCAAGACAAGACAATACGCCGCGCCATCTTGCGTGACAACAACCTTTATGTGCTTACAGTTGACGCAGAAAACGCTCCTAAGCTCTACATCATCAATGCTGAAACTCACGAGATTGTGAAGACTCTGGGCACTGAAGGCACCGAAGGCACCGAACTTGCTCTTGCCGACATTCAGCTCACCGCCGACGGCGTGCTTGTAGCATGCTCTATGGAACTTTGCCACTACGACGACAGCCAAGTGAAAGATGGCGAAACACGCGGAGTAGTGAATTTCTACAAATGGGAAAACGATGAAGACGGACTACCCGATGGCAACCCTGCCGTTTGGTTCACAAGCATGGCATCAGGTAACTTCTACCGTGCATACACCGGAAACACATTCCTCTACAAAGGCACACTTGAAGAAGGCACCATTGTGGTAAGCTCACGCACCGCCTCAGCTATCAAAATCTACAATAACATCTTCTCAATTGCCGACGGTCAACAAGTAAGCTACAACTTCAATAACAAGATAGGTAACATACTCAACAAAGACCTCTTTGGAACCGATTACACCTATTCTCTGTCGCCAATCAACGAGGATAACATCATAGTCACCGGTTCAGGTAACGTTGCTCGCGAATTTGGCATCAGCGACGCCAGCGGCGCTTACACCGAACTGGCTTCAGGACTTATCAACACCCCACAAGCAAAGGTATCGTTCTTTAAATATGCCGGTCATTCATATATGGTTACCGGCGACGTAGTCGATGAGAAGCCTGTCATCAAGCTCATTGACATCACCAACGGCCTTAACAAAGCTACTTTGGTGAAAGTGACCACCGACGTTGAGGGCACTAAGGCACTGCTGGCTGCCACCGGACACACTGTGGTAACCACCGACGACGAGGGCAACACCACCAGCGCAGCCATTGAACTGGTGAGCGTGAACGCCGAGGCTACAGCCACCAAGCTCACCACCGAAAATGCTGAGCAACCCACTCCTCGTGCCGAATTGGCTTACGACCTCAACATGACACAAGAAGCCGACGAATACGTGCTCACATTCAAGGCCACAGGCGATGCCACAGCAGCCGAGGTGATTCTCACCAAGACCGATAACCCAGAAGTAACCGTTGAGATTCCTGTTGCCACAGCCATCACCAAGGGCGAAAACACCGTTACCATCAACGCTAACGACATTGAAGAAGGCACTTACAACTGGGCAGTGAAGCTTCACAGCCAACCTATTGGCACCTCACGTCTGCTCTTCACTGAAAATGACCTCTCTGACAACACCCGCGGCGGCGTGACAGTGGTGAAAGACCCCAACAGCCCGGCATTTGGCAGCATTGTTTACTCTAAAGGTCGCTCAAAAGGCGTAAGCATCTACAATCCTATTTTTGAAAAGACCACAGCCGATGCGTTTGCAGGTCAACTCAACACCTCTAACGGTTCGTCACCTATGCGCATCACCGAGTCAAACGGTACAATCTACATGTCTGACTGGAGCGACGGATACTCAGGAATCTGGATGTTCAACCCAGCCAACCCAACCGAGCTCACACAATTCTTTGAAGGCACACGCACCAGCACAGGCGCATTCACTGTTGATGACAACATCATTGGCGGAGGCGGCACCTGCGTGGCATTTGCCGGAGAAGGCGAAAACCGAGTTCTCTATAACTTTGCCGAAGACTATCCAACGGGCAACGGCGGAAACATCATTGTGCGCTACGACATTGGCACAGCCAATACTTGGGGAAAAGCTCCCGATGCCTCATTCCCAACGCCAAGCGCAAAACTTGCTAACCATAACGTTGAGATTCTTGCACTTGAAAACGGCATCTTTGCTTCACAAGCGCGTAGCAGCGGCAACAACGTTGCTGGATGCCCAGGATTCATCTATATGGACCTTGAGGGCAATATCCTCTTCAACTCAGGCTCTGACTTCACCGAGCTCAATGAATGTGGTAGCGGTATAGCCCTCAACCAAGAACGTAACATCTTTGCTGTGTCAGAAGCCAGCAAGGGTATTCGCATCTGCTCAATTGAGTTTGTTGAAAACGTGCCTCAGATTAGCACCCTCTACACCATTCCGAATTCAACAGCTTCTGAGCACACTCAGATGAACTTCGACATTGCCGGCAACCTCTATGTGTTCTGCCGCTATGCTGGTCTGAAGGTATTCTCGGTTGCCAACAGCGACCCAACAGCCATCTCACAAGCCAACAAGAACCTCACCATCACCGGCACCTTCTCAAGCATTGACCAAGTCACTGCCGACGAGCAACAACAACTCTCGGTTTATCCTAACCCTGCAGAAGACGTTGTTACCATCGAGGCTGGCGAAGACATCACTTCAGTGACCGTCTTCAACCTCACCGGACAAATGATGGCAGTGCCTGTTGAACTGCAAGAAGGCAACCATGCCACTATCAACGTGAGCAATCTGGCAGCCGGCTCTTACATCGTTAAGGTCAACAAACAAGCTGCACAGCTCATCAAGAAGTAACATCAACAAAGTGAGTGTGTGAGTTCACAAACTCCCACACTCACCCATTCACACTAAAAAGTGCCGCGACTCTGGTTATCAAAGTCGCGGCACTTATTGCATCAGTGTTAACTTAAAAAGAATTTCGTATTTTCAGCCCCGTTCGGTCATTTGTGTTATGAAGTTTAACAACCTCAATTATTGGGCATAACAGCAAATGACTGTTTTGGGGTTTAATAGTTGCTTGCTATCAACGCGGCAATCTGCTGCATCTCCTCGGCAGGCAATTGCAGCTTCTCTTTGAAGAAATTCATGTCACTCTCCTTGTTGATGGGCACCAAGTGCACATGAGCATGAGGCACCTCAAGGCCAAGCACAGCCTCACCCACCTTCACGCAAGGCAACGACTTCTTCAAGGCTGTAGCCACACGTTTCACAAACAGCATCAGCGATGCATATTCCTCATCGCTAAGCTCAAACAGATAGTCAACCTCGTGCTTGGGAATACACAGCACATGCCCCTTTGCCACAGGGTTGATGTCGAGAAACGCAAAATTATTGGCATCTTCAGCCACCTTGTAGCATGGAATCTCTCCTGCAATGATTCTACTGAATATTGAAGCCATAATTCAAAACTTGTTATTTATTGTTGTTCTAATGTAATATCCAAAATCTCAAACTTCATCAAGCCAACAGGAGCTTTCACTTCCACCACATCACCTTTCTTATGGCCCATCAGACCCTTGGCGATGGGAGTGGCAGCAGAAATCTTCATTTCCTTCAAATTGGCTTCACTCTCTGACACGATGGTGTATTTCAGCACCATGCCATTGCTCAAATTCTTGATTTTCACAGTAGTTAGCAAAGAAACAACATCAGTGTTGAGCTTGCTCTCGTCAATGATGCGAGCATTGGCAACAATGTCCTTGAGTTGTGAAATCTTCATTTCCAACATACCCTGGGCTTCCTTTGCTGCGTCATACTCTGCGTTCTCCGAGAGGTCACCCTTGTCCCGAGCTTCTGCTATAGCTGCCGATATCTCGGGTCGCTTAACGTTTTCAAGATAAGCGATTTCCTCCATCTTCTTCTTGTAACCTTCTTTGGTCATATAGCTTATAGCCATATCAATCTTTGTGTTATTTAAAAAGTTAGTAAAAAAGAAAGAATCTCCACCTTGTTTTCGGTGAGAGACCCCATCCCGGTTTATTTATATATTTGTATTTCTGATGGCAAAGGTAAACACAAAAAACCACAAAACAAAACTTTTCACATCTTTTATGTTTTCTGCTGCGAAAAGCAATTTGCCATCAGATGCCAAGTTGCTTGCGCAATTGCCACAATGCCACAACCAGCGCCACAGCCACCGAGGCCCATGCTGCCACCGGGCAGTGCAAGCTCATTGCCGCAGCTGCCGCAACGCCCAGGCACATCCAGAATGTCACGCCAAGCCACACGCTGCCATGCATGCGCATGCCGTAGCGGCGCACACACACCACGCCCACTATCACGTTGTAAATCACATACCACACTATGAACGACACGCCTATGCCCGTGAGCCCCCACCTGTGATAACTTGCCACATTGAGCGCCAAACCAATGACTGTGCTCAACGCCTCGGTGACCACATAGGTGCGACCGTCGCCGCGCACCAATATAACAAACGCCATGCACCACGATGTGGCTCGCGGTATCATGCCCACAAGCATCCACGTCACACATTGCTCAATCACCACAAACTCGCTGCTATATAGCAAGTTCACCACAAAGTTGCACAACGGCATCATCAGCACAGCCACAGGCACCAACACAGCAAGGGTGAGGCTGATTTCTTGCGAGGCAAAGAGGCTCAACCGCCTACGGCTGTTCCACACCTTGCTCAAACGCGGATAATACTCCATGGCAAGCGCCGAGAGCACCAAGCCCACATATTTGTTAACCAGCGTGTAAGCAGCCTGAAAAAAGCCCACTTCGTTGAGCCCCGCGCGATGATTGAGGTAAGCCACAAACACATAGTTGCTCACCATGGCAAGCGCCACGCCTATGGTCATGTATATGCCCAAGCGGATAAACTCGCCGCCCTGATGCCACGTCTGACGTATTGTGACCACCGCTTGCGGCACTATGCGCCTGCGCCACACGCAGGCAAACACTGCACCCACCACGGCATAAGCCACTATTGAGGGCAGTACACTGTCAATGCGATAAAAATAAAACAGCGGCACCGACACCAGCAAACCTGCCACCGAGCCGCACACCGACACCACAGCAAGCCTGCGCAGCATGCCTGTGCCCTGCATTATGGCATGTTCGCCATTCATCACCGATACCATTGCCACTGCTATGGCAAGCACCACAAAGCTGCCAATGTGGCCATCGTCGCCAAAGGTGATGCGGCTCAACATGGGCGAAAGCGCCACCGTGAGCACCGCTCCTGCCACACCAAGCCATACCGACCATCGCCTCACGGCAATGAGCATACCGGTGACGTCATTTCCTTTAGCTGCCGAGATGCTGCGCACGCTACTGCTGCGCACGCCCATGTTGGTGGCGGTGTTGAGCATCTCTAATGCCGTATTCCACAACGCAAAAAGCCCCACTCCGGCAGGGCCAATCCACACTGACACAAGCTTGCAACGCACCACACTGCATAATATGCTCAGCACCTGAACGCCGCCAAACATGCCCATAGCTTTCATCACCATGCGCGATATGCCCTTTGTGTGCTTGCCGCTTTTCATCTCCTAAAGGTCAATTTTGTAGCTGTTATACACTATTGCCCGGCCGCCCATACCGCATTTTTGCAGCACAAGCCCCTCATTGAGGCGGCGGCCCGAGTCTTCGTTCGATGTTCCGAAATCAAGATAACGCATGCCGTGGCACTCGTTGGCAATGACGTGATGATAGATGGCAGGAATCACCCTCAGTTGCCATCCCTGTGGCGTGGCGGCTGTGTATTGCGAGTGCACCACCTTGCCCACATAGTAAAACAGCACGCCGCCAAGCAGCTCGCTGCCAAGCGTGGCGGTGAACAGGCGTATGTTGTTGGGGAACGCCGCGGCAAGCTGTTGCATCTCGGCAAGGCTATGCACCGGCGCGGCATCATAGCGGCTGTCGAGCAAGCTTTCAAGCACCTTCCAATAGTCGGCAAGGTTATTGCTCTCAGCCACTGTCACCCCACTGCGCCGTGCCACCGACACCGACGATTTTGCACCTGTGTTGAAGTGCAACATATTTTCAAGGTCGATGGTAGTTGATACGTTGCTTGCCGTGAGCTGTGCGCCGTGGCGAAACAAAGCATAAAGGTCTTCCTCGGCAGGATAGCTGTGATAGATGTGCGGCATGGGCTTATAATGCCACTCGCTCACGCCCTGAGCGCGCAGCCACTCCACCGCGGCATCCATCACCTGAAGCATGGTGGTGACGTTGAAGTGAAGCAGGGGCATAATCCAACCGCCGTAGGTGAGGCCCTGATGGGAATACAGCACATTGCCCACGCGGTTGGCAGGCAACACACTCACAAGGCGACCGCTTTGGTCGTATGCCATCAGCGAGCAGTCGTCAAAGCGCTGGCTGTGATAGTCCATATAGTCACGCAAATGCAAGAACGACGAGTTTTTGGCATCGCTCACAAAGCGGTCCCATTCGTCTTTGCTATTGGCGGTGTATCTTTTTATGCTTATCATAATTGCATCCTGTGTGAATGTTATTAACCGATTATCATAAAGACGGCGGCTTTGCCATCATCGGCGCAGCCACAACTCGGGATTGAGCTTTTCTTTCTCTTTGCGCACCTCAAAGTGCAAGATGGTGCGGTCATCATCCTCAGGGTCGGAGTAAATCTTGCCAATGTTTTGGTTGGGCTTCACGGTTTCTCCGGTGTGAACATATATCTCCGACAAGTTGACGTAGATGGTGAGATATGAGCCATGGCGCACCATCACCACCGTGTTAAACCCGTCTTGGCGAAAGATTGCCGAAACCTTGCCGGCAAACACGGCGCGAGCCACTGCTCCCTTGTGGGTCTCAATGTCGATGCCGCCGTTTTCTGTCTTCACATATTTGAGCTGCGGATGCTGTTGCACACCAAAGTGACGCACAATCTTGAATTTTCCGGTAACTGGATAAGGCAACTTGCCCTTGTTGCTGGCAAACGTGCCTTTCAATGCCGCATTAGCATCTTGCTCTCCCGGCTGTTTTGCCAAGTCGGGCTTGGTTACCGTGATTGGCTCAATGTTTGGTTTGGCTGGCTCCTGCGATTTTTTCTTGTCTTTGTCCTTCTTTGATTTTTTGCTGCTCTTCTTTTCAGATGCCTTTTCGCCATCTTTCTTCTTTTGTTGCTCAGCCAGCTCGCGCTTTTGCTGGTCGGCAGCCTCCTCTTTTTGCTTCTGCTCAGCGGCAAGTCGCTCAGCCTCTTTGCGTTTGCGTTCACGTTCGGCGGCTTCTTTGCGTTCACGCTCGGCACGCTCAGCGGCAAGGCGCTCTTGCTCAATTATGCGATTCAGCTCGCGGTCGAGTGCCGCGGCCTTGCGTTGCTGCTCGGTGAGCACTTCTTGCAGTTGTGCACCCTCTGAGCGCAACTTCTTCACCACACCGGCTTGTTGCTGTTTTTTCTGTTCAAGGGTCAACTTGGCAAGATTGCGGTTTTTTATGGCGTTACTCTTGTCGGTGGCAAGAGCGTTGATGTGGTTGCGGCTGTCCTCAAGGCGTTGCTGCATCACCCCTATCTCATCGGTCTGCTTTTTGCGCCAACGCGAAAACTCGCGCAGATAGCGCATGCGGCGCATCGCCTGATGAAACGATTGGCTCTGGAAAAGGAACAGCAGCTTATCGAGCGACGAGGTGTGGGTGTGAACCCGCTTCACTGCCTTGCCATACTCATTGCGCAGGTCTTGCAGCTTCTGCTCGTTCTGGGCAATGCTGTCGTTAACCAAAGCAAGCTGCTCGTTGATGCTTTGCAACTGCTCGTTGAGCTGATTGATTGACGTTTGATGCTGTGCAATCTCGGCGGTGATTGAATTGAGCTGATTGAGCGAGCGTGCCGTGGCTGCCTTATTGGCCTTTATCTTGGTGTTGGTTTCACGTATTTGGCGCTGGGTGGTGGCTTTTTGCTGTTTTATTTGTTTGGCGCTGTTGGTCTGTGCGCAGGCAACGCCCGCACACACCACAAAAATCGCTATCAATGCGCTCACTCGTTTCAACATCAGCAAATATTTATTGTTTTCTATCTCTAAATAAAAGCACACACTTTCTGTTCTGCAAAATAGGCATTTACGCTCTCTCCGCGTCACTCACGCCCTCATCATCGCACCGTTGTGCCCAGTGCCTTCACAATCGAAGAACCTGAAGCCTCGGTATAGCCCTCCGGAATCACAATCTCGTCGCTGAATTCGGCATTCCAAACAAGGTTGCGCAAGGTAAGCTCAAGCTCCAACGGATTGCCATTGACGTTGGTCATCACGCTGGTGTGACCCGATATCTTGCCGGCAACGGTGGTCTCAATGGCATCATAAATCACGCTGTAGATTGATTCAGAGCCCACAGGCGACACGTTGAGGCTTTTCACGCAGCGGTCGTCGCCAAAGGTGTAGCTATAAGTGAACCCTTCATATTGCATACTTGGCATGAGCATGGTTTCGTTGCCTTCTTGGCTGAGAATCACATCGTTTGCCATGGTTGAGCTAAGGGTGCCTTTGCCCAAAATGTGCACGCGTCCCAAGAGAATATCCTGCAAAGTGGTCACGTCAACAGGCACGCCGCTGGTGAGCACCGATGCTTTCTCTCGCACATACACTTTGTGATACTTGTCAACAATCACTATCTCGTCGCCCGAAACGTATATCTTAGCCATCTCAATGCCAAGCAACGGACGAATGGAAATGGCAATTGACTTGCCGCGAACCATCTTCATCTGCATCGATGAGCTCATTGACTTGGTGCCGCCAAGGGCAACCTTTCCACCGGTGGTGAGGGTCTGCCATTCGCCAAACTGAGCCAACTGGCTCAGCCCCGTCTCGGTGGCTATGTTGCTGCCGCCCTGTGCCGCGCGGCGAGTGGTGGAGCAGCTTGTGCCCATTATGCTCAACGTCGTTGCAATGGCAAGCATTGCCAACAATTTCTTCATAATCATTTTTCTCTGAAATTACGTTATGTTTTATTTATAAAAATATGTCTTATATTTCACCTTTTTCTTCAGCAATTCCCTGTCAGGCTCAATCTCAAGCGCCTCTTGCCAGCGCACAAGCGCAGCATCGGGCTCGCCGTTCATAAACAGGATGTCGCCATAGTGCTCAAGCATATCGGCGCTTTTCTTTACTGTCTCGTTGGCCATCGCCTTCTCAATATATACCAACGCCTCTTTATACGCTTTTTTCTTGAACAGAATCCACGCATAGGTGTCGAGGAAAGTGGCATTATCGGGTTGCTCGCTGATGGTGCGATAGCTCATTTTCTCAGCTTTTTCAAGCTCTATCCCCGATTCTGAGAGATAATAGGCATAATTGTTCATGGCGGGCACATTGTTGGGATTGAGCTTCAACGCCTGCTCATAACATTCAAATGCCTGAGCCGAGTCTTTCATCAGATAATACACGTCGCCACGGCCGGTGGTGAGGTCCGAGAGGCTTTCGTAGTCGGCACTGTCAACAACCTCTATGGCTTTGTCATACACTTCAAGCGCATTTTCATATTCTCCAATCTGCTGATAAGCCGGAGCAATATACTTGTACAGCTCAATATTATCGGGGTTATACTTAATGGCGTTTTTGCCTGCCTCAATAGCTTTCTCATATTGCTCGGTCATCAAATAGCAGCCCATGAGCATACGCCAGTTATCGGCGCTCGCCGGGTCAACGTCAAGGGCATAGCTCAGTTGCTCGCCCGCAGTCTTGTAGTCGCCTCTCACCCACAGATATTGGCTGAAAAGCTCGTGTATCTTCTTCTCGTGGGGATGTTCCTCAATGAGCACTTTAAACAGGTTGTTGGCGCGCTCCGACGAGTCGCGGTTTTGCACCATATCGCGTGAATAGTCAAAAAGCACATTTAGCTTCGATTCCACATCAAGGTTTTTGCTAATCAATGCGTTATACACCTGCTTATCGTAGTTCACCGTGTCGCCAATGCTATTGTAGAACTGGGCGCGGGCCAAGAAGATGCCGCCATTATCGGGGTCCGATGCCTGGGCGCGGTCAATGTAAGCAAGCGCACTGTCGCGCATATCGTAGGTGGCATAGAGCCTGCTCATGAGCAGGTTATATTGCACATTCTTGGGCGCTGTGGCAAGCAGCGAGGCGCACTCCTTGATGGCGTTCACCGAGTCGTGCAACGCCATATAGACGCTGATTTTGCGCGATGTGAGCGTGAGCAATTTGCCTTGTGCAGCCTCCAATGAATCGTAGGCGTTGATGGCATTCTGGAAGTCGCCGTTCGAGGCGTATGCCTCGGCAAGCGCAAACTGCACGTCAGCTTTATCGGGATACAGCTCCGAGAGATGCCTCCACACATTGAGCGACGTTTGGCTCTCGCCCATCAGCTGGGCTGCGTGGCCATAGACGTATGTTTCGTAATAGTCGTCGGGACATTCGGCATAGTGCTGACCCATCATCTCCAAGCCCATGCGTTGCATGTCCTCAGTGACTCCGTTAATGCTCAGCAACAGGTATCCAATCTCATAGCTCACCATAGTGTTGGTTGGGTCAATTGAGTTGGCATAGCGCAACAGCTCAAAGTAAGCGGGCAGATTGTCGAGAGCTCGCTGACGTTGCGCCTCAAGAAACACATATTCGGCCTTCTGACGGTCGGCATCACTCACCTCGTCGTCACGGTCAAAATCACTGAAGTGTACAGGTAGCACCGATTTGCTTCCGGCAAGCACAGGAAGTATCATCAATGCCAACATGGCTAACACCAAATATATCTTATTATCCTTCATTCTTAGCTGATACAATTCTCTTTCAGTTTTTGCTATTGCGCGCTTTCACGCACGCGCCCGCAGTGAGGCAGCATAGCCACGCGTCACTTCACTCCGGTATGGCCAAATCCGCCGGCACCGCGTTCACTTTCGGCAAGTTCCTCAACAAGCTGCCATTCAACGGTTGAATGGCGAGCAACCACCATCTGGCAGATGCGTTCACCGTTCTCAATGGTGAATGGCGTATCAGAGAGATTCACCAAAATCACGCCAATCTCGCCACGATAGTCGGCATCGATAGTGCCGGGTGAATTGAGCACAGTGACGCCCTTTTTGAGAGCCAAACCGCTGCGCGGCCTAATCTGGCACTCATAGCCTTGGGGCAGCTCAATGCTTATGCCGGTGGGCACCAACACACGTTGCAACGGTTGCAAGGTGATGGGCTTTTGCAGCCATGCGCGCAAGTCCATACCTGCGCTCTGAGGGGTGCTATAGCTTGGCAAACTGTTGCCCGAACGATTCACTATTTTCACTTTCACACTATCCATAGCTTTTTCTGTTTTCAGTTGTTTTTACAATCATCTTGCGAAAATAAGCAAAATGCGCCAAAACATAGGCATTATTTTTCATAAATAATTATAAAACCAATATTGTCCTAAACGTTTTGGCAAAAATAAAAAATAGGAAGTAGTTACTAAGGCAAAAAATGACTACCTTAGTAGTGAGCTACCAACTCAACTACTTCCCATGGCAAATATAACACTTTTCGCACAAACAATCGCCCAATTACCCCGGCAAGCAATCAGAAAAATAATCCGCGAGGCCAAAACAGACAAGCACAGCAAGGGCTACGATACATGGAGTCAGCTGATCAGCATGGTATTCTGCCAGTTTTCCAACTGCGACTCCGTGCGTGACATTTCCAACGGACTGAAGT
>JBJECY010000104.1:0-31766 GCA_051871515.1 Muribaculaceae bacterium
TCGGCTGCTGTGCCACACTCCATTGCCATCTTCAACTTTTATCGGACAGCAATAATTTTTTGCAAAGGTTGATGCCTCTGCATGTTATGCCGTGTTCAATAATTATTTAGGACATTATTGGCTTAAACTGGTTTTTTATTGTGAATTAAATGCATTATCTGCCGTCGATACAGCAAACAAGCGAGCAGAAAATACACTCCTGCCTGTATCCACAAACCGCCATACTCAAAAGCCACATCGCTTAATGAAGCACCCATACCTTGAATGCGTACATATCCGTTCATCCCAAAAGTTGATGGAAAAATCCATGAAACATATTTCCAAAAATCCGGCATATTTGATCCAGGCCAAGATATTCCTGAGAGAAACAACAATGGCACAGAAAGGAAAACGAATAGCATAATGCAATCTTCGCGTCTATACACTAATGCCGAAAGCACAATAGCAAGTGAAATACATGCCAACAAAAACGGTGTGAGGAAGGCTAAAAACGTGCTGTATTCACCCAATTGCGGCAAAGCAAAAGTTTGGGTTACAAACATGAACATATAAACACCTAACACAATATACAGCAAGAAATAAAACAATGTCTTGCCCATTACTATATGCACCGGGTTCTTATAGGCATGGTGGAACGGGATGAAGCTGCCCTGCCACCTTTCTCGTGTGTCGCCTGCCGACATGCCAATGCCAAGCAATAAGGTTTGCTGAATAATAAGCATTAGCACAGGAGGTATGAGAAACGCCGCAAATCCGCTTTGAGGGTTATACAACGAAACATAATCATATTCAATGGGCATACGGGTGATTTCTTCTTGACGGTCGGTAGATACTTGCAGATATCGCTCCACCTTTATATCCTTATTCATCTCCAGCGACACATTGGTGGCTGTTAGCATCAACGCTTTATAATAAAGCATCGAACTCATGTCGCAATACAAACCCACATAAGTCTGCTCGCCCTTCCATATATCACGGTTGAAGGACGACGGTATGTAAACTATGCCATACACCTCTTGCCGCTTAATAAGCTTTTCGGCTTCAGACATGCTGCCACATCGAGCATAGACACTGACATCGGGCGAAGCATCAACCTTGCGAATAAACTCTCGGCTCAACAAGGAGTTCGATTCGTCGACCACCGCAGCAGGCACATTGCGAACCACCTCATTAGTGTAAACGTAGGAATATAGCAATGGATATGCCAATGGCACAAAAAGGATAAATATAAGTATTCCTTTATCGCGCATCACCGTGGTAAATTCCTTATACCATATTTGAAGAATATTCAATATCGATTTCATAACTTCTATTGTTTGTATTTATATTTCAGGAATGCCACTCGATACCTCCACAGCACAGTGAATGGCAATAGCAAAAACATGAGCAGAGCCACCACATACTGCCATACGTATAGAATTGAATAACCATCTAATGCTTGATTCACATAAATGATGTAATAGTGTCGGAGAGGGAATAGCCACGACAAAATTTGCAAACAACCATCCATGCCCGTTACCGGGAATGTGAAACCAGCAAGTGAAAACGACAAAATACCCCATAATGAACAAAGGCACATCGAAAGTCGCATCTGCCCTATGAATGCACCAAACAGAAACACTCCAAATGCTTGAGCTGCCAAAACTGTAACTATGCCAAGCACCATCATTGGCACAATGCCACAATTACATGGAAAAAGTAGATACTTATAAAAGTAGACATCGTAGAACAAAATTATTATTGAAAACAACACCGTTTGAGGCAACAGTTTGCCAAACAGCGCAATCGTCGAAGAATATCCACTCATTGCATATAGTTCTCGCTGTGTTCCTCGTTTCCATTCCAGACCAATTGTATAAGCGGTTGTAAGCATCACAAGCAATATCAATATACCAGGCAGAATAATATTGTTCAAATATACCGAATAGTCGAGATACGGATTATTCAAAGGATGTGTTTCAATGACAATAGCCTGAAGGATGCCCATTGCCTGATGCTCAGTTAATCCCTTACCATAGAGTGTCTCACGAGTGAGGGCAATCCCCGACAATTCACTGGCATATCTCAAATCCTTCATTAGCAACGTACCCGGAACAAAGTAGGTTTCGTTGGTGTAGAACGAAAGGCGCGGCTGGCGATTTGCTATGGCATCTTCGGTAAGACCCTTTGGGATGTAGAAAAAACCGTATATTTCGCCTCGCTGCATTGCACTTCGTGCCTCTGAAAATGAAGAATATCGCGCCACGAGTTCGGTTTCTTCCATCGACCCGAGAATACGGCCCACTATTCGCGTGACGTGCGTGTCGTCTTCGTCAACCAATCCAGCAGGGAGCTTAGTAGGAAGACCATCTGCCATCAATGTGGTGAAGAAAACGACACACAAAACCGGAGCCACTATAATAGTGAACAGGAACAAAGGTCGGTGGGCAAATATTCGCAGTTCCCTACGGAATATCAGCCTTAGCCGTGTAATAACATTTTTCTTGTTGCTTCCTGTCATATAAATATCACTTTTTAATTATTGCCGACATGCCACTACGCACTCCTTCAATTTCAGAAGGATTCTGCGGACGGGCTTCGACCTCGAATGTCCTAAGGTCGAAACCGTCAAGCGCCTTAGTAGCTTTCCAAACTGCAAACGAACCAACATCTTTCATCTTAGTGATTTTCACCGAAATCTTCTTGTCGAGAGCCGGCAAATACACTTGAGTTTCTGTGCCCACTTTTAAGCCAGGCAATAAGTCTTCGCGAATATTAAATGTAAACCACACATCGTTTGTTCTCGAAATGTTCATGATTGGAGCGCCCGTACCAACAAGTTCTCCTACTTCAGGAAAAATCTCGGTGACAAGCCCATCAGCCATAGCAAGAAGAACAGTTTCGTCGACATACGATGTCACTTCGTTTATTGCACCTTTGGCACGTTGCACTTGTGCTCCTGCTGCATCTTTATCCTCAAATCGAGCACCGTTATATGCCATCTCATACTGTGCACGGGCGGCTTTTTCGGTTGCTATCATTGCCTCGTAATTTGCTTTTGCTTCATCACGCTTCTGCTCTGCCATTACACCTTGCTCGAATAAACGCTCAACACGCTTGTATGTTTTTTCCGAAACATCCATCATGGCTTTTGCTTTTTGCCACAATTCGTAGAGCTGTTGAACTTGTTCCTGACGAGAGCCATTTCGGGCTTTACGTTCTTGTGCCAATGCTGCAGAATAAGCGGCTTCGGCTTGATACAGTTTTGCACGAATATCTGGTGCTTCAAGAACCACCAACGTGTCACCAGCGCGCACAAAATCTCCTTCTTGAACTCTAAGCTCAAGCACTCGGGCCGGCACTTTGCTCGAAATACGGTATTCGGTGGTTTCGGCTTGACCTTGCAGAATTTCATGATGCTTAGGCAAATAGAATCCTGCAACTGTAACAACAATTATAATTCCAATCAGCACAAGAGCTGAAACAAGAATGAGGGTAAAATTTTTATTCTTTTTCATAATTACTTTCTTTATAATATTTGTTTCTTACTTATTTATTAACATTCAACGCACCTGCCGATTTAAGCAGATAAAGGTTTGCCAACTTCAAATCAATCTGCGACGATACGCGTTCGGAATGACTCCTAAGCCATGCCGTTTGCGCCTCCAGCACATTACTCACGGGAATTACACCCTCCTGCATACCGAATGTTGCATAACGCAAATTTTCATCGGCTTCCTCACAACTCTTGCGAGCGGCTTGAAGACGCACAGCTGCCTCATTCACTTTTCGCTGATTCTGATTCACTTGCAATTCCACCTTTTCGCGAGTTTCTTCCAATCGGAATACCGCGCCTAACGCTTCAGCGCGTGCAGCCTTCACTTTATAGAATCGTTCGCCGAAAGTCACCAATGGCACATTCACCATTACCCCTACACTCCACATTCCTTTCATTTTGGTTTCGAAACTATTGTACACCGAGGGATAGCTGGAAAGATAGCCTCCGGTCAAAGCCACATTTGGCATAAACTCAGCGCGGGCCAACCGCACTTTCTCCTTATATATGTCCGTCGACAAGCTAAGCATATTCAGCTCCGGACGCGTCAACAGAGCATTTTCAACACTGGCTGTTACTGGCATCGGGTCGTCAAGCTCGTTCTCTTTGTTTTCGTCAACAAGCATTATTGGCGTGTCTAAATCCAAACCGCAAAGCTGGCACAGCAGCATTCGCGAGAGAGCCAGTCCATTGTCAACCTTAATCAATGACACTTGTGCCTCATTTATTTTCACCTTAACGCTCAACCCATCGGCTTTTGTTGCAAAGCCTTCTTTAATCATGCACAGCACATCATTGTCAAGTTTTTTCACCAATTCCATATAACTCTCAGCCAATCGCTTCTGAATCTGCAAAGAAACAATCTGCCAATAAGCTTCGTCAACCTCAACTATCACATCTTGCAAAGCAAGGTCGTGCTGACGCTCTGCGATTTTCTCGGCATAACGCGTTATTCGATTGTAGGCAGAAATTTTTCCGCCCATATACACAGGCTGGGTGAGCATAACTCCAACAGCTGCCATATTACGAGTATCGGTATGCAATGCGTCAACCAACGAATTGCCCACTCCATTTAGCGTGCCCGACATCTCTTCAAGCGCAGGCTGCATCCTGGCGATGTCGCTCCCGAGATTTCCAAGCTTTTCTTTTTGTTTATCACTAAGCAACGACAGCTCTTTTGAAGTGTACATATAGGCGCCCGTAGCAGAAATACGTGGCAAATACTTGGTAAATGCAGCCTTTCGCTCATAAAATGCTGCTTGCCTTTCACTTTCTGTCATGCGTATTTCTTTGTTGTTATTCACAGCAAGGGCGCGGCAACTGTCAAGCGACAGCATTATTACATTCTCTTGTGCATTTGTTTTTCCAACAAGAAACAGGCAAATTGATGCAATAATAATTCTTTTCATTTCCTATTCTTTATGTTCTTTAATTACGATTATTACATGCTATTGATTGCCAACTATGTAAGTTGCATCAGCAACATCATCTGTTATTATTTACCGTTAATTAAATTGTGCACAAAGTTATATAACAAAAGCTGTTTATCTCACAACATAATAGCTCACAAATTGGAGTAAAAGGGAAATAATAAATATATACCAATATATTTTATGCAAATTATTTGAAAATAATAGAACTAATTTATTATTTTTGCAGCAAATATAAACCAATTATTATGGACACTAACAATATTATCACAATCACAAACCTCATCGATTTCGGACTAAACGAATACCTTAACTACAAGGATAAACTTGTAATCTCTAACGTGACCGATTTAAGCCTATTTAAGTTTCCGTGTCACCTTAAAGCAACAACAATTTTAGTGTGCTTAGATGGAGAGATGAATGGCTCGATTAACCTAAAGAACTATGATATACGAAAACATTCAATTCTTATTAACTTTCCTGAAAACATCATTCAAATTAATAATGTAAAAGACATAAAAGCAATAGCTATATTGATTTCGTCAGAATTTGTGCATAGCCTTTCACTTGAAATACTATCGCATACTCACTACTATTCCCACGAAATCAACAAAAACGGAGCCTTCTCTTTACCACTACAAGAATTAAGGAATCTCTCACACTATCTTTCCATAATAAAAAATGCAATTAACTCTTCATCTATTTCTTATAACGAAGAAATGATGAAACACATAGTAGCAGCATTTCTCACAAACATCATGATGTTACACCACCACTATCATAGCGACTTGATAAATGAAGGAAAGGGTACAAAGGGCAGTTATATAATATTAGACCGGTTTATGGAACTGCTTGGGCTATACCATTCAAGAGAAAGAGAAGTGAAGTTCTACGCCAACAAGATGTGCATCACGCCAAAACATCTGTCGAATGTTGTGCGTAAAACAAGCGGGAAGAATGCCGCCGACTGGATTAGCGAATTTGTCATCCTTGAGGCCAAATCAATGCTGATATACTCCAATAAAAACATTCAAGAAGTGTCACAAAGCCTCAACTTCCCAACACAATCGGCATTCGGCAAATATTTTAAATGCCAAGTGGGAATGTCGCCATCTGAATTTATCGAAACCAACAGAACGTTCAAATCGCAATAATAGCACTTTTCTACACTGCAAAATTTAGTCAATTTATTCGCTCGATGCGCCTATAAGATTTCTGTCCGTCGAACCACGATTTCGCTATTGCATCTTCTCTCCCAAACGTCGCCGTTTGAAACTTGCAAGTCGCTCTGGGGTTCATCGGCAACCACGCCCCTGTGGACTTTCACCCATTAGAATACGTTCGTGCTGGGCGAACAACGAACGAGGCGCAGCACAAATGCCACGCCTCGTGTTTCGCTATGTGTGTATGCTTGCGCCAAAACCACGACGCAATATGCCTTTAATCAATATTTGTGGTCTTTACCATTGAGTTCCTCAGGCCTCACCGGCTGACAAGTAAGGCTATACCAAGCATAAATCATATAGGCAGCCACAAACGGAATGATGAGCGATACTATACTCATCACTTGCAAGGTAAACTTGCTCGATGAGCTGTTGCGTATGGTGAGCGAACTTGAGGCATCAAGCAGCGAGGGATAATACGGAGTGTCGTTATATCCTGCAAGCCAAAACAATGCCATCACCACAAGCAATGTGCCTATGCCGGTGAACCAAATGCCGCAGGTGTAGGTCTTCACCAGCACCGAGCGGATGATGCCGTAAAGCACCAGTACCACACCAAGCAGCAGTACCAATGCCACCCACCACATCTCAATGAAATTGTGCAGATAGCGATACGGCTCAACGGCAAATTCATTGAGGCTTGTGGTGCGCAGTCCGTCGGCTGTTACCAAAGCACCCACAAACGCCAGGAAGAACACCACGAAGATGGCTGCGTTGATGATGAGCTGACGTTGGCACCAAGCGGCAAACTCGTCGGACACTTGTGTGGTTTTCTTCAGGAAAAGTATTGCCTGAACGCGTGCTAGAAACAGCACCGTAAAACCCAAAAGCAGATTCTTGATGCTGAAAATGGCTTCGATGCCGTGTGTATCAGCCCACGTTGAAATCACCGGCGAGCCATCGCCCACCAAGCTCACGCGCTTAACCACAAAGTCGGCTCCGAAAAAGAACCCTGCCACTGCCACGCCAAGCAAAATGGGCGCCACAATGCCGTGAAGCGTGAGAATGATGTCGTAAGCCATGGTGCCGTAGACATTGCCGCGGCGACGTCGGAATTCGTAGCTCACCGCCTGCAGCACAAAGCCGGCAAGAATGAGCATCCACAGCCAATATGCGCCACCGAAACTGGTGGAATAGAACAACGGAAACGAGGCAAAGAAGGCTCCGCCAAACACCACAAGCATGGTGAAGGTGAACTCCCATTTGCGCCCAACGGCGTTAATTATCACGTCGCGGCCGTCTTGCGACGGCGCCGACAATATCAGCGACTGTCCACCCTGCACAAACAGCAGGAACACCAGCAACGCTCCCAACACCGAGTTGAGAAGCCACCAATATGATTGAAGAAATTCGTAACTGAACATAGTATGTTTCTCCCTTTCTTTGATTGTTGTTTTTTGATATTAAACTTCAGGCGACAAAATATCTTCCTTTGAATGCTTCGATATCTGACGCACCATAATGCTCAACTCGGCAGCTAGCAATGCTGTGAAAAGCACGGCAAACAGCACAAAGGTGATGATAACCGATGTGGCAGGAATGGATGAAATGGCTGCCTTTGCCGGCATAAGCCCTTCGATGAGCCACGGCTGACGGCCACATTCGGCAACTGCCCAACCGGCTTCGGAGCACAACCATACCAGCGGAATCGACACCATACCCACCAGATGAATGAGATTGTTGCCAAGCAGCCAACTCTGTTTCTTGTAAGCCAAGAACAGCGACGCTGCCAGCATTGCCAACAGATAGCCGCCCAATATCACCATCAGGTGGAACATATAGAATGTGATGGGCACGTTTGGTATAGCTTCGTCAACGCTGTTGAAATAGCCATAGCCAAAGAACTCGTAATTCTTCATCAGTTCGGCTTTGTTTTGCTGCATAGCAGCGGTGTCGCCTGCCTTCATGGCTGCGTCAAATGCGCGAAGCGAAGCGTGTGCCTCCTTGCCGCGGGCTATGCGCTCGGCATACGACACGCCGCTATAAATGGTGTCGCCTGCCTCGTTCACTGCATAACCGTCAACAAGGTCGTTAACACCAGGCACAAAGGCGTCGAAATCGCCCGTTGCCAAGAACGACAAACCTTTGGGTATTGCTATGTGGAAGATGAATTCATATTTGTCGTCGGCATACGTCTTGCCCGGCGTAAGCACACCTACGGCTGTGATTTCCTGTCCCTCATTGCCATGATAAACACCTTCCATGGCTGCAAGCTTCATAGGCTGAACACGGGCAACTTCCTTTGCCGAACCGTCGCCAGTTGCCAATGTACCAACGATACCTATTAAGCCAACCCAACCGGCAAGCTTAATGCTGCTGAGCGATGCCTCAATGTTGCGTTTCTTCATAAGCATCCAACAACTCACTCCTATCACAAACACGCCCGATACAGTCCAGCCGCACATCACCGCGTGGAAGAACTTATTAACTGCCACCGGCGAGAATGCCACAGTCCAGAAATCTGTCATAACGTTGCGCATCTGCGCCGGGTCAAATTCCATGCCCACAGGATATTGCATCCACGAGTTGGCAACCAAAATCCACCATGCCGACAGCGACGAACCGATGGCTGTGAGCCATGTGGCTGTGAGGTGGAAGCGCTTGCTCACCTTCTTCCAACCAAAAAACATCACTGCAATGAATGTCGACTCCATAAAGAAAGCCAATAAACCTTCAATGGCAAGTGGCGCTCCAAAAATGTCGCCTACAAACCAGCTATAGTTCGACCAGTTGGTGCCAAACTCAAATTCGAGAATAATGCCTGTGGCAACGCCCATGGCAAAGTTTATGCCAAACAGGCGCATCCAAAACTTGGTGAGTCCAAGCCATTTCACGTCGCCTGTGCGCACATATATGGTTTCCATTACAGCCACTATGACCGACAGACCCAAGGTGAGCGGCACAAAGAGCCAGTGGTAAATTGCGGTTAAAGCGAATTGTGCTCTCGACCATCCGACCAATGAAACAATGTCATCCATATTTTTCTGATATTAAAATAGTTATTTATTATAATTAATCGTTTTTATCTCCCGTTTTTTATTCAACCCATCAATGTGTCACTCACCATCGTCTGACGACAACACGCCTCTTACATATTCGGCTCGCTCGTCATCGTCGCTAAAATTTGTCAACAGAAAGTTGGGGAAGAAAAACAGCTTAAGCAGCACAAATATAAAAATAAGCTTCACAATAATCACAGCCCATAGCGTTTTGCCCACTGTCATATTGCGAAACCCGTCGACGTATAGGTCAATTATCCGCCTTGCCAACGAGTTTTTTTCTTCATTTTGCCTCATCTCTGTTCAGTTTTGATTTGAACCTATAAATTTAAACACAATTATTCACATTCGTGTAATAATTACAAATTATTTTTCAAATTTATTATCTTCGACAACTAACTTAGAGATTAAATGCGTTGCCAAGGCAATTATAAGACAATAGTCTGCAAATCATCGGGCACCACAATGCGCCCGCCAAAGTTGCGAGCGGCTTCGGCAGTATAGGTTGCCTGACGTGTGGCAAGGTTGCGGTCCTCGGTGTGATAGAGCAACAGATTCTTTGCCCTGAGCATGGCAGCGTCGCGACCGGCATCGAGTGCCGTGCTGTGATGCTTCTCATAGGGCTTAAACACCTCATGCTGCTCATAGAGGCAAAATGCCTCGCTCAGCAACCAGTCGGCATCTATAGCATAGTCCTGCGACACAGTGTTATATGGCTCGTCGCCCAGGCACACTAACTTACGGCCGTCGGGCAAAATGGCATTGAATCCATATTGCTTGGTCTTGGTTGAACCAATGTCGAACGCCGTGAAGCGGCATCCCACCGCATCCCACTGCTCGCCGTGGCTCACCACCTTGAATATCAGCCTTGAGCCCACAAACTTATAGAATCGCTCAGGTATGGCCAAACGGCAAAAGGTGTGAAGCATCTCCACAGCCTCATCGTGGCCATAGAGTGTGAACGTGCCCTCGTAGTCGCCGGCATACACCATCTGGGCAATCTTGCGCACCACCCATATCATACCCAGAATGTGGTCGGTGTGACCGTGAGTGAGAAAGGCATAATGCAGCTCATGAAAGTCAATGCCCACTTTCTCAAGCTGAGCAAGAATGCCGTTGCCGCCGCCGGCGTCAACAAGCATATAGCCCTGGCGAGCATCAAGCACAAAGCAGGTGTTGTAGCATCTGGTCACCAAGGCGCTGCCGGTACCAAGCATTATTAGCCGCGCCCCTGGCTCTTGAAGATTGTGATTATCTGATTGATTCATTGCTCATTGCTTAACAAAAAGCCACACTCCTGCCGCCATGCCGCTTGTTTTATCAACACAGCCGCGCGAGAGTGTGACTTCTTAACAGTTTCTATATCAAATCTATGTTTTTATTTATCAATAAACCAATGTTCCTGAGAGGCACCAATAGCTCATGCTGCCGCCTTCTCTTGCACCTTGCGGAATCTGCACGGTGATTTCATGCTCACCGGCTTTGAGGTCGCCCAGAGGAATGTAGTTAGGATTGGTCACTGTGCCGGGGCACCAGTTGCTGCGGCTCAGGTCTGACGAGCTTTCTCCGTTGGGGAAATTGCCCGAACAAGGGTTGTTGTTGCGATATGTGGCACAATCGTCGCGCCAAGGGATAAACGACACCACTTTCTCGCCATCGAGCATCAGCGTGTTCACCTTGCGGTTAAACTCATCGCCGCCGCCCCATCCGCCGTGGCCGGTGGTGAGGTAAACAAGGTGAGCATTTGGTGCATCCTCAGCAAGCGTAAACTTCACTTTAAGAACGTCTTTTTCAAGGAATACGGGATATTCCTGACCGGCTTGTTCAAGATAGTTCACGGTGTTGAACAGCGGCTTTGCGTGCTTAAAGGCTTTCACATCTTCGTCGCCAGGATAATACTTCATGTTGAGTGTGATGCTGTGGCCGTTGCTGTCCCAGTTGCCAATGTATGCGCCCACAATCACCTCGCCCTCCAACTGGCTTGCAAGGTTGGTGACGTTCATCTTATAGAGCACTGACTCAACCCACTTTTGACCGGGCACCACATTATAGTTGAATTGGCGCACGCCAAAGCCGGTGAAGAATCGCATCAGTTCAAGCGGCACATCGTAGGTTGGAGTCGATACCAAGCCGGGATAGAATATACCGTTATTGGCGGTGAATCCGGGCACGCTCTTCAGGTCCTTAATCATGTCGAGGAACGATTTCTCTTTCTCAACCGGGATGATGAACACCGAACCGGTGCGGTCATAGGCATCGCCCTTTGAATACTGGGTAAGTTCAACAAACACGTCACGGTCCGACGACTTTGGCAAAGTGATTTTCTTAAGGATGATTGAACCGCCACCCACGCGATAAGTCACGTTGGCATCAATCTTCTCAGGAGCCTTGGCTCCGGTGAAGTTCACTGCCTCATCGTTAAACACCGGCACCGTAATCACGTTGCAGTTGTTCAAAGCAAAGCGATAATAGTTGGGGTCCATCTCTTTGCCCAATGACTTAGGCATGATGGTAACAGCCTCTTTCAAAGGCTCAATTTCTTTAGCAACCTGCACGTTCTGGCCGTTGCGCGAATAACGCAGCACCACGCCATCGGTAACGCCCCAACTTGGTGTGGGTGTTGCCATAACGCCAAGGTCGGTGGTGTACCACACTTCCATGGTGTTAGAGTTAATGATGGTGCGAGCAATCTTGCACTTGAATCCCAGGAATGTGGTGTCAGCAACCACTTTAAAGCCCTTGTTAACCTCAAACTCACGCTTTGAGCACACTGTGTCGGTTGCGCTCAGCAACGCTGTCTGATAATAAGTGTTTTTACCATAGTCAACATAGGTGGTTTCTTTCGGGAAGAAATCATCTCTACCGCCCGGACGCATCGACTCGTTGCGCTGTTGGTCGCCACACACCACTATGCGTGTGCCAAAACGCGAATCTTCTCTGTCGGCACGGCCATAAGTGATGGTTACGCCAGCCGATTTCTTCATCTGCTTGATAATTTTCTTAGCCTGTACGGCAGCATCAACGGTTGCTCCCGAGCATGCCAAAAACGCCATTATGGCAATAAAAAATCTCTTCATTGTTGTTATTTTGATATTTTGGTTTAAGTTTTAATGTTATCTTCTTATGCCCTTTTTCACCAACACAAGCCGCACGCCCAAAGCAAGCACACCGTGCTCACTCTCAGCCTCTAAGCCCATGTTTACGAGCCTCATAGGACCATTTAGTGCAAAGATACGAATTATCCTCGGATTTCTCGTCTTGCACCATCATTTTTTCATGCCATGCCATCAAATGGCAAAAACGCCGTCTCACGGGCGGCAATAGGCACGCCTCACAATCATATAATCAAAGCGGCAGCGGTGCCTTCTCACAAAGGTCCCACTGCCGCCATATTGATTATGTTGAGTCAAAGTATCAAATCATCAGGGTCAATCCCATCCTTCATCGGGGTCGGTCTTCTCAGGTACCGGCTGATTGCCCCAGCCAACTCTGTAGTAGCCCGAGAATACTTCGTGGCCAATTGAGTTGTAGATGAATACCCAGATGTACATCTGACCACCTGTCTCATCGCCCTTGAAGTAAGAATAGCCATTCGACGGATAGAATACGGCATACGATGCTTGGTTACCCTTAGGATTATCGTTGATGGTCACGTAGTAGTAACCACGGTCGCTCTTATAAGCATTTTCAACACGTATGCTGTTAGTCTTTTCATCAACGCTAAATTCAAATGAGGTAGAAGTGTCGTTGTCATACCAAGCATTGAGCACATATTTACCTTGCGACTTGCAGCAAAGTTCGGCCTCAGAGCTCATTGTGCGGTGACTGCACATCACTTGCGCCGGAGCTGTCCACAACGACGGTCCGCTCGCCAACGATGCCACTGCCATAACGCCCACATAGCACCAGTGTGCCACCACACCGGCCATCAAGCCGCCAGCTGTGTGTGACAAGATTGCCTTTGAGGTGAGCTCGCGATAGCCAAGCGAGTCGAGCATGGCGGTGTGAGTGCTCAAATAACCGCTCCAGCACATACCCATGGCGGTGAACACGGCGATGGCGTTGCCATCAATGAGTCCTTCCTCCTGCAAGCGCGGCACCAAACCAAGGGCTGCGCCCACAGCACCAAGAGCAGTGATGGGGAACGATACCAATTCCGACGACTTGAACCCGAACAGCCATTCAAACACAAAACTAATCTTATCGGCAAGATAAGGCAACAGCTTCACGCCCTCATAGGCGGTGCCGGTGTATTGTCCGTCGGTGCTGGGTCCAAAGGTGAGCATCATCACAAAAGTGGAGATGATGAGCACACCGGGAATAATCTGCATACCCAGTTCCACACCCATCTTACCGCCATCGAGCAGCGAGTTTAGGAATCGCAAGAACAGGGTTTTCTCTTCGTCTGAGTGATGTTGCTCGGCTTCCTCGGTCTCTTCAATGCTTTGTCCCGCCATCTCGGTTACCAATTCGGGGCGAGCCTTCGACACCAAACGTTGCATGAGCCGGGTTGACACAATACTGCCCACCACCGAGCCTATAAGGCCCACAATGGCACCAGTACCAAAGCCGCGACCAATCATAAACACCACCACCACAAGGCCCATACCAAATGCTGTGCCGAAGTTGGTGAGTGAAATGAGCTGATACTTACGGAAGTAGTTGCTGAAGCGAGCATCCTTACTAAGGCTTATGATGGCAGGGTTATCGCTCACAAAGGTCATCACAGCACCCAATGCAGCCACGCCGGGCAAGTTATAGAGCGGTCGCATAAGCGGTCGCAACAGTTTCTCAAGTATGGCTATCACGCCAAACTCCACGAGCAATCGGCCAAAGGCACCTGTGAGCACCGTGATACCCATAAGGTAGAGCACCGTTTCAAGCAACAGGTGATAGCTCGTGTTCATCATTGTGTTGAACATGTTTGGCGCACCCATCACGCCACCCATATAGCCAAAGATAATCGCAAAAAATAAAATCAAAGCTATGGGTTCTATGATTTTTTTGCGGTATTTACCAATGTTTCCCAACCGTTTCATTGTCAAGATGTTTTTATGGTAAAAAAATGATTTTATGATTAATAATAAAAAGTGATTTGCAATATTCTGCGGCAGCGCGCTTGCTCAGGGGCAGGCAACTGCCTGCGGCTGCACCTCATATTAGGGTTACGCCAATGCTCGCCCCAGCGCACACCGCATGTAATCTATCAGAACTTCAAGTCGAACACATCCATTTGCCAGCGCACGCCCACTGTGAAAGTGTTGCTGCTGGGCATATCGTCGCTGCTTGAGTGCCAATAGGCATGAAAGCGCACCTTGTTGCGGCGGTCAACTATGGGCGAATATTCCACTCCACAGCCCCAGAAACCGCGACTGGTGCCTGGCAATACATAGGTGTCGAGCGGATTATCAACATCGCGTCCTTGTGCCTTGTTTTGGTCGTAGCCACCCTTGGCAAACAGGTTAAAGCGGTTGCCCACCTTCAAGTCAATCTTGCTCGACACTGTGAAGTCTTTAAAGAACTTGGTGTGATGACCGGCATAACGGTTCATATAGTCAATGTCAATTGAGAAGCGGTCAATCGCAATCCTGTGACCCAAGGCTATGTAATTGATGTATCTGCCCTTTTGATACTCCATCATATTCACCGAATACTTGGTGGTGAGCCACGGAGCAATGGTGCCATACCACATCAAGTTGTAGGCAAACATGTTCTCAAGGCTTTCGGTTGAATAAGGTGAATTGGTCATTTGCGCATACAGCTGATTGCCATCATCAACGCGATAGCCTATGTTTACACCAATCTGATAAGGGTTGCAGTGATTCCAATAATAGCTGGCAAAATACACATCAATGGGAGCGTAGTCATATTCTTCGGTACCCACCAGCACCACTTGCTTGCCCACGGTGATTGTGTAGCGGTCGTCGGGGGCATAGGTGAGGTTCACCCAGTCGGTGGAGTTGAAAAACGACTTAGGATTACCATTATCCTTATACATGCGATGACGAAATGAATAAGAAAAACGCTCGTTGATGCGGCCGTTGACAATCATTTTCAGGTAAGTGCCCTCAAAGCCGGCTTGTGTCTCGGGCACAGAGCCTCCATAATAGTCACCACCATAGGTTGTCACCGTGCCATCGAGGCGCGTGTCAATCTTTAGCGACACCGATGGGTCGCCACTTGTCACCACTGCTTTTGTTTCTTGTGATTTGGCTGCGATTGTGCACAAAGAAGCAACTAAGAACAGCACAATCTTGCTAAGTCTTTGCATAGGTAGCTATTGATTCTGTTTTTTTGTTTATGATATTATGATATGGTTATCTTTATTTTGCAGCAAATTTAAATATTTTAGCGAAACAAACAAAAATTGTTGCTCAAAAAAACACTTATTCACTTGTCATATTAAAAATTTCAAACAAACGGCCCGGTTGGGTTGGTGCCATCATCACGCATTTTGGGGGTTGCGGGCGGCATCGTTGCTGCGCGACTTTGCCTTCTTGCGCTGAATGGCCGAGAAGCCCTTGCCAAACACGCCCACCACACGGCTTTGCGACACAAACGCCTGTGGGTCAATCTCGTTGATGATATCAAAGATGCGGTTCGACTCAAACTTGCGCGCAATGCACATCACCACCTTGCTGCCCTCGTGGGTGTAAGAACCTTCGGCCGAAAGCAGCGTGCACCCGCGGTGCACCTCCTCGTTGATGGCATGAGAAATCTCAATGTAGCGCTTTGTGATAATGAAAAACTGCACCGAGTGACGCTGACGGTCCATGAAATAGTCCATCACATAATACATCACAAACAGCGTGCAGAAGCCAAACACCACCAGACGCCAATCGTAGAAGATAAAATAGCACGATGAAACAATCACAATGTCACAAATGGTGAGCACACGTCCAAGCGACACGTCGCGATACTTGTTCACTATGGCGGCAAGAATATCGGTGCCACCGGTGCTGCCGTGCTGCATGAAAATAAATCCAAGTCCAATACCGCACACGCTTGAACCAATGATGCACGCCATAAAGCTTTCCTGTGGTCCCATAAGCTGCAACAGCGAGCCGTCGGGCTGCTTTAGCAACACCTGTATCACACGCAGCATCAGCGTGATAGCAATGATGCAATAGATGGTCTTCACCATAAATCGCCATCCAAGCAGCTTCAGCGCCACCATCATCAGCGCGGCGTTGATGAGAAAATAAGTAACATCAATGGGAATGCCCGTCACAAAATATACAATGTTAGAGATACCTGCCACACCGCCAACAGTGATTTGATACGGAAGCATAAATGCGCCCCAACCAATGGTGTAGAACAGCACTCCTATGGTCATCAACAAATAGTCGTTAACCACGTCACCAGTGATTTTGAACTTGAATTTCATCTCTTTTGATTTTTTTTTTGACGTTTGCTATTTTAAGGTTAAATCGTAGGCTTTGATAAATTTTTATGGTACAGCAATTAGCCGCATTTTCATGCCGGGGCAATCCCCGCTAAACTATTTTTTGGAAGTGTGGGGCAAGATGCCAACTCAATGCACCACTGCCCCACACGTCTTGATTTTATTATTGTTTAAATGTATTTTGCCACAGCACTCATGAGCTTGGTCACATCGTCAATGCGCTCGGCAACCTCACCGGTGCGGTTGATGATAAACGTGGTGGGCACGCCGGTGACGTTATATGAAGCCACATTGCGTGATTGTATGCTCATAGGGTCGTAAACGGTAATCCATGGCAGATTCTTTGCCGACTGGCGCCATTGAAATTCTTCCGGGTCAAGGCTCACCTGATAAATCTCAAGACCCTGTGATGAATATTTGTGATAAACATCGGCAAGCGCCTTGTTAAACATAGGCGAGAAATCAGCTTGATACATGGTGAAGTTGAGCACCACCACTTTGCCTTGCTTGGTCACGTCGCTGAGCTTGCATTGCTTGCCGTGATTGTCTTGCAAGTCAATGTCAATTATTTGTATTTCCTGAGCCACAATCTGGCGTGTACCAGTGCCGCGGGCTTCCAAACGGCGACGCTGACCGGTGAGCAACACATTCACCAGATACTCGGTGCGAGGGTCGTTGGGACGGAAAGTGTTGTAGGCATTAGCCACTGCGCCAATCATCTTCAAGTCGTTATCGTTGAGAGGGTCGTAGAGTGGTTGGTCGCCTATGTATTTGTTTATCACATAGTAAGCCACAATGCCGCTGGGATTGGCAAGAATCTGGCTTGCCAATTGCTTTTTCCATGCCTCAATGGCTTCGGTATTGCCATTGGCAGCAAGCTCACGCGCCTTCTTGTCGATGTTCATCACCTCCACGGCATTATCGGTGCCGCTAAGGGTGTAATCGGTGGCAAAGCTGTTCAGCTTGGCGTTAATCACCAGCTTGTCGATGCTGTCGATAGGGAAATAAATGGCTTGATTGTCGATGCGCAACCTGTAGATGCCGGGTGCGCCGGGTGCAGCGCACTTCACCTTGAAGTCGCCGCCGTTTTTCACCTTCACGCTATCGACAAAATACCAATTGCCGCTTCCTGCCGACTCAAGTACCATAGTAATTGAGTCGCCGGCTCCCTCTATATTGCCTTCGACTTTAAATTCATTTCCTCCTCCACACGAAATCATAGTGGCTGCCAAAGCACAAACCACCAGGTAAACATATTTTTTCATTACAAAATGCAGTTGTTAAAAAATTTTTCACGGCAAAGATAGTGCAAAGCCGTGAAATAAACAATCAACTTGCAAATAAGATTATTCATTTCTCGCCATCATGTGCCCACTCGCGCGCTCATTATGGGCATTGCAACGACGATAAAAGCCTCTGCCACACTGCAAACGCAGCGCAACAGAGGCTAAATGTGATGTTATCAGCCGAGCCCGTCACCGGGGTGTGTCACTTCAAATCAGCGGGGATAACAGGCATGGCTCCTGCCTGTGTGCACACATAGGCGCTCACGCTCACCGCCCTCTCGTGGGCTTGACGCATGGTTTTGCCCTGCAACAACGATGCCACAAAGCAGCCGGTGAAGCTGTCGCCGGCACCAACGGTGTCAGCCACCTCAACGCGCGGCGTGGGGCAAAACGATTCCTCGCCGGCAGTGAACACATAGCTGCCATTAACACCGCAAGTGAGCACCACCATGTTCATGCCATAGAGTGCCATCAGATGGCGGCACTTATGGCGCACGTCAATGCCTTGCAATTGCAGCATACGGCTCACTGTCACCAGTTCTTCATCGTTGATTTTGAGCACGTTGCAGCGACGCATCGACTCCTCAATCACCTCACGGCTGAAGAAATTCTGGCGCAGATTGATATCAAACACGCGCAAGCAGTCGGCAGGCGTGCCATCAACAAAGCGCAGTATGGTGTCACGGCTCACCTTTGAGCGTTGAGCCAGCGAGCCCCAGCACACGGCCTGAGCATTTTGCGCCACTTCAAGCATTTCGCCGGTAAAGGGGATATTGTCCCAAGCAACTCCCGTGGCGATGTCGTATGAGGGAACGCCCTCGGCATCGAGGCTCACGTTGACCACGCCTGTGGGATAATCAACTCGCGGCATGATGTATTCAAGCCCTTTCTCGTCAAAAGCCTGCTCTGTCTGCTCAGCCAAACGGTCGCGCCCGAGCGCACTCACCGCCACGGCAGGATATCCAAACTGGGCTGCATGATAAGCAAAATTGGCTGGCGCACCGCCCAACTTTGCGCCCTCGGGCAGCACGTCCCACAACGCCTCGCCCAGTCCCACTACATAACGTTTCATATAGTAATTTTTTTAATTAGAGTAAACAAATATATCACACCCACAGCCATCACTGCCACGGCACCTGCCTGAGTTGTGGCATCGGCAACAATGCCCATCAACAGCGGGAACACGGTGCCGCCAAAAAGGCCCATAATCATGAGGCCGCTCACCTCCGACTGACGCTCGGGCACATCGCCAAGCGCTCCGGCAAGCATTATTGAGAACACATTGCTGTTGCCATAGCCAACCAAGGCTATCGACACATAAAGCACCCACTCGTTGCTGCCAAACATCAAGCCAATCATTGCCAACGCCATCATTGCCACGCTCACCACAAAGAATGTGCGCGCCTTCACCATTCGCAGCAGCACGCTGCCGGTGAAGCAGCCTATGGTGCGGAAAATGAAATAGAGGCTTGTGGCAAAAGCCGCATCATTGAGGCTATATCCCAATCGCTCCATCAGCACTTTGGGGGCTGTGGTGTTGGTGCCCACATCAATGCCCACATGGCACATTATGCCCACAAAACTGAGCAACACCAATGGGCGCTTGAGCAAGCGCATGCATGCAAGAAACGAGCTGCCGCCTTCAGCCTTAGGCTCGCTGATGGGTGTCAACGCCAAGCATACGCCCGACAACGTGCCCACAACCAAGTAAATCAAAAACAGCACCTTCCAGCCCAAGCCAAACCAGGGAATCACTGCCGTGGCACCCCACAACGCCAAATATGGCGCCATGAACGAGGCTATTGCCTTCACAAATTGCCCGAAAGTGAGCGTCGATGCCAGTTTGGCACCGCCACCGGTGACAGTGGCAATGAGCGGATTGAGCGACACCTGCATGAGCGTGTTGCCAATGCCCAAGAGCGAGAACGAAATCAGCATCATGGCAAAGCTGTTGCCAGCCAGACCCATTGCAAGCGAGATAACCGTCACCACCAGCGACAGCAGCACAGTGGGTTTTCGTCCTATCTTATTCATCAGCAGGCCGGTGGGCACACTGAATATCAAAAACCAGAAAAACACAAGCGAGGGAAACACATTGGCAAGCGAATCGCTCAACCCAAGGTCGGCTTTCACATAATTGCTGGCTATGCCCACAAGGTCAACAAAACCCATGGCAAAGAAGCACAGCATGAGCGACATGAGCACTACGTTTTTATTCTTCATAATCTCACATTCCTCCTTTCTCGGCATTGTGCGCATTACTTACCTAACTGGTTGATTACCACATCACTCACACGGGCATCGCCTTGCGAGGCAAACTCCACGGCATTGAAGCTCTGCGAGGGGAACACAAGGTTGGTCATGGCAATGCGGCCTCCGTCAACAAACATCTCAACCGAACACTTGTCAACAAAAATGTCTATTTCATAAGTGGTGCCTTTGCACAGGTTCAGCGGTGCCCAAGTGCCCAATGCCCAATCGTTTTTATAGTTCACCGAGAACACTTTGCGATGCTCATCGGCTTCTCGTTCATGCACATTATAGGGCTGCCCGTGGCGGTTAAGGTCGGTAACGCCTGCCTCGGTGCGGTCCATCACAATGCGTCCCTGTTCAAGGTCAAGATAGCACTTCAATGCCTCGCCGGCACCATTCACAAGGTCGAAGCTCACTTTGCGTGCACCGGCTGCCGGTGTGATGCTGAACTGCAATTCAAAAGCGCCATCGCCGTCGGCATCAACATTCTCAATGCGGCGTGTGCCGCCAACAATATCAAATCCTGCCTCACTACGGGTGTCAGAAACAAGGTTTTTCACCTCGCTAACTGGCTTAGCTGCCATATACACATCGCCATCGGCCTCAAAGAGCGAGAACTCGCGTGGCAAAGCGTTTGCCGAGCGGAATTGCTGCGTAGGCACATAGTTGGCATATTGCCAATTGCTCATCCAAGGCATGCCAATCACACGGTCGCCCGGGGCGTTGCTGAATGTCACCGTTGCATAATGGTCTTTGCCCCAATCAATGAATTTATAATCCTCGGGCTTGTTAATGCACTTAAACTCTGTGCCATCAAACGTGCCGATGAAATATTCGGTTGCCGAGCCGCCAAACAAACAACCGGGATTGATGTTAACAATCATCACCCAATACTGCTTGCCATTGAGCGTGAGTGGGAAAAAGTCGGGGCACTCATATTGATTTGGCTGCACGCCGTAGCCCTCGCCAAATGCGCTCACATAACGCCACGATTTGAGGTCTTTGCTGGCATAGAAACGCATTTCCTTGTCGCTGCTCACAATCATATACCACGATTTGAGTGGTTCATACCAGAAAATCTTTGGGTCGCGGAAGTCGCGCAAGCCATTGCATCGCTTAGGGTCGTTCTCCAAGCCTTGATAGCTGTTGAGCACGGGGTTGCCGCTGTATTTGGTGAATGTGCGTCCGTTGTCGGTTGAATAAGCCATGCATTGCAGCTCGGTTAGCTCGCGGGCACGGCTGCCGTCCTCAAGGTGGCAAGTGTAATAGGCAATTATGGCATCTTTGCCAAAGCCTGCGGTGTTGTCTTTATCGACCACTGCCGAGCCTGAGAAGATGTGGCCCAAGGTGTCGCGTTCAATGGCAGGCTTCATGTGAGTCCAATGCACAAGGTCACGGCTCACCGAGTGTCCCCAGTGCATATTACCCCACACCGAGGCATAAGGGTTGTATTGGAAGTACAGATGCCACTCGCCGTCTTTATACACCAAGCCGTTGGCATCGTTCATCCAGCCATAGGCAGGAGTGTGGTGATACACAGGGCGATAACGGTCGGTGTTTGTGGTGTCGAAACTGTCGGCTGCCTTTATGTTTTCCCAGCAGATGGCATCAGCCTTAGGCTGGTTCTTAACCTCAACCACTGCTTTTGCCTCTATGCTACCGCTATCGGCAACCTCAAAGGGCACATAATAGTCGATGCGTGACACCGCCAAACGCACGTCAAACCATGTGTCGGCATCGCTGCCGGTGTTGAGCCGCATTTGCGCCTCGGGGGCATCTTCCTGAATGGGCAACAGCAGCAACGGCTGCGCATTATTGATGTTAATCACCACCATGCTGTCGGCTTGGCGATTAATGGCTATTTCGGTTTTGCTGCCGGCGCATGACGAGGTCATCATCACTGCCACAAGCATTATTGCATTTATGATATTTAATATTGTTTTCATTTTTCGTTATAAAATAATTGTTCAAAACTAATAATAATTTCTCAAAACTAAACCAATCTTTTTCTATACCCTTAAAAATCTTTGCATCGAAGTGTCGGTTTCTCTTAGGTCGGGGCAATGGCAAATGTGCTGCTCACGCAGCCACAATGCCATAACTGCCCAACTAACCTAAAACAAACTACTTAATTATATCCTATTTTAAAACTTAAGAGCTGCGGTAAACTCAACGGTGAACGGGCGCAAATAAGAGCCTGTCATAATCTGGTTCTTTATGTCCTTAGCCTCGTCTTTGGTGATGAGTTCAGCACCGGCGATAGAGCCTTTAGCACCGGTCTGATTCAGGAAATTAACCACCGTGCAACCCAAATCGAGCATCTTGTTCACACGCCAATTGATGCCGCCAAATGTTTCCCAATGGCCATTAAAGTAATAAGCCTCGTTGATGTTGGCGTAAGTCTTGCTGAAGTAGCGGAACGATAGCCACAGTTTCACGTCAGGGGTAATCATGTAACTCGGGTCAAGCTCCACAAGCACTTGCGGTATCTCAGCCACAATGTTTCCTGTGGCATTTATCACGCCCTCGTAGCCGTCGCTAAAGCGCACACTGGTTTCATATTTTTTGTAGGTTGGCTTTTGGTAAGTGAAAAGAAAGTGCATATCAAATCCCTTGAAAGGATGGGCAACCACGTCGGTGGTCCAGCCAAGTGTTTTGATGTCGAATGTGAGCGGTGCAGCCATAATCTCTGAACCATGTTGCAGATTGAGCGTTGAGTTATTGTTGGTTTTAGAGATATAAGAGAACATTGAGGTGAGGCTAAGCCACGAGTTGTTGTAATAGAAGCCGGCACGGCCCAGTGGCACCACAATCTTGTCGGTATTAGGCAAGGTGGCAGGCGCAAAAGCCTCAAACTTGGGGTGCTGAACAATGTAGGTGAAGTCGGCAAGCAAGCCAAAGGGTTTGCTGATGCTGTATGTTGCCGATGCGGTGAAGTCGTAGTTAAACCAATCGTAGCTGAGCTTGTTAGGGGCAATCACAGTGCCATCGGGGGCTGTGGTGCCAAGGTAATAATCGGCAAAACGGCCCACAAACTCGCCAGCGGCGTTGCGCACGGCAGCATTCTCGCCATTGAGGCGTTGCCACTCAAAGCGTGCGCCATAATAAAGGTTCAGGCGTTCAGTAGGATTCCAATCGTGGGTGGCATACAAAGCCAGTTTGTTTTCGTGACCCTTGTAGTATTCCGATGCGTTTTTGTTGTAATCATAGGTGAAGCCATTGCGCAGGTTGGCATCATATACGCGCACCGCATACGACCCGTCGTCGGAGATGCTTTGGTCATACATCGTTGTGTTTGAGGCATAGTCAATGCCGTAGTTCCACTCGTTGATGCCAATGCGCAGAGTTGAGTTATCAAATGTCTTGCTCAACTCGGTGGTGAGCATGGCTTGGTCAATGATGCCGGCATTGAGGCAGGTCATGCGGGTTTGCACATATTGCCCGGTGTAAGGCACAATGTTGCCCTCAACGCTGCGTTGCACATAGCCATAGTTGCCGTTGCGAGTGTCAATAATCTGCATTGGCGTTTGATACACCATAGCGCCACGAGCATGGGCATATTTGCCAATCAGCTTCCACGAGAAACCGTTATCCCACGTGTAACGGTTCATCAGCACATATTCGCTTTGGCGATTCTTGGCAAAGTCGTAGAACGAGGTCTGTTTGATTTCGCCTGTGCGCATGTCGCGATATGAGATGTTGGCATCAATGGGCAAATAACTGGTGGTGCCAAGCTTGAATTTGCCAAACTCCTTCACGCTACCGTCGCCCACATAGATAAACGGCGCGCTCTGTGTGGCATAGTTGTAGGCCGGATGACTGTTTGAATAGTTGAACATTGCCGTAAACTCGCCACGGCCGTCACCGTAACGCTTGGTGAGAGCAAGTTTGTAGATTTGCGTGCGGTCTTGATACTCGCTGCTCTTCACCTTGAATGTACCGGGGTCAAAGTCCTGATACATGTTGGCGCTGTAATACCATCCGCCGCCCATTGAGCCTCGCATATTGAGCGAAAACTCCTGCTGACCAAAATGGTTGGCTTTGTAGTTGAGATTGCCATGAAAGCCATCTTCGCCCAAACGGGTGAACGAGTTGACGGCGTAACCGATGTTGCCGGTGGTGATTGCCGTTTCTGAGATTTTTTGCAATCCTGCATGGCTCAAGCTGGCATCGGTGCGCCACATGCTGTTGATGCCGTGGGGATTGGTGGCATAAGTCACGGGGATGCCGTTTTCAAGCACATTCACGTCGGCTGACGGCAGCCCGATTTGAATTTCGCGCGGACCGTTGGCGCTGGCTGCGTTGAGCATCACGTTGCGGTTGCCCTCTTCTTTTGAACTCGACCGTTCTCCGTTTTCTGTCAGGTCTTGTGCCTGAACTGAGGTAGTCATCACAGCGGCTGAAATCATTGTAACAGCCAGTTTGCTGATTTTTTTGAAATACATAATTTTGCTTTTAGGTATTTAATTATTGATGTTGGTTCAGAAAAATTTTTCTGAGGGCAAAATTATATAGACCTAAAAATCAGCACGATAAAAATTGTTTCACATGCTTTCAAAATCAGTTCAGTGAAACAAAAGTGATAACTTATGATTGTTTTTTGATATTTTTGGGGTATGGCCAAAGTAATCTTTATAGCATTTTGTGAAATATGCCGGACTCGAGAAGCCCACGGCATAAGCAATCTCGCTCACCGTTTGGTTGCCGTGAGTGAGCATGGCATGGGCTCGTTTCAGGCGAGACTCTCTGATTAGCTCCACTGCCGATTGCCCGGTGAGCGCCTTCACCTTGCGATAAAGCCCGGCGCGGCTCATGCCCAAGTGTTGCGCAATCATGTCAACATCGAGCTGAGGGTCGCAAAGGTGCGTCTGCAACACATCGCGCAGCCGTGCGGCAAACGAGTCGCACTCGTCGGCGGGCGGCACTGCTTCAGTGATTTGCTTTTCGCTTGCCTCGGCAGCCGTAGGCTCTTGTGGCTCAACCTGCGCAGCCCGGCTGATGTCGCTACTATACAAGTCGCTCATGGTGCTGCGACTTTGCCTTAACCGTGCAATGCGCCATTGCGACACTATCACCACCACGGCAAGCACCAGCAAACAGGCGGCAAGCACCAATGCCACCCGTTGCAGGCTCAACTGCGACAAATAGCTATCAATCATTCCATTAAGGCGTTTCAGTTGCTGCTGACGGCTGGCAATCTCGTCATACTGCATCTGTATCACGTTGACGTTCTCAGGTGTCACCAACGCCGATTGCAACTTGGTGTATTTGCGATAAGGCTTGCCCTGAAGTATGTTCATGGCAAGTTCCATAAGCTCATCGCCTTTGGTGGGATAGATATATGAAGCCGTGAAAACGCCTTTTTGCACCTGCTCAATGCCGCCACCCGGCACGTTTAGGGCATCAATGCCACACACGTCAACGTGGCGGTTCACATGGTTTTGCCTCATCGCCTTGATGGCTCCGAGCGCAAGACGGTCGTTGTGCCCAAACACATAGTCGAACTCAGTGACGCCATTACGCAGCAGCGAGTCCATGGCGTGATAACCGCTCTGCTCCTTCCAGTTGCCCGGTGCTGTGGCTATAATTGAGATGTGGGGATATTGCTTAATGGCATCAACAAAGCCGCGATGGCGCTCAACCATGGGCGACGAGCCTTGCATACCGGTAATCTCCACCACCTTGCCGCTGCCCTTCATCTCGCCTGCCACATACATGCCCATGGTGTATCCCATCTGATAGTTGTCGCAGCCGATATACGCCGTGAAACGCTCGCTCTCAATCTTGCGGTCGAAAGTAATCACCGGGATGCCGCGGTCCATCACTTTCTCAACCACCGGGGTTATCTCATGGCTGGTGATGGGTGCCACTATTATTATGTCAACCCCATCGTCAGCAAACTGCTGCAATTGCTGTTTTTGCAGCTGCACATCGTCGTTGGCATTGGCAAACCGCAACTCCACATCGTCGTAGAAATAGGTCATCGCCTGCAACTCGTAATTCAGTTTCTCGCGCCACGAGTCCTCGCTGCACTGCGCCACGCCTATAACATATTTCTTCTTGTTGCCGCTGCATGAGGCAAGCACGCCGGCCAGCAATGCCATCACAACAATCAATAGGGTTGTTATTTTAGTTCTTTTCATCAACAATTGAGGTTTAGCGGTTTCTGTTTCTGCCTTCGACATTTTTCCCAATATCTCATGGCGTAGATGCAAATATAATGCTTTTGTCACAAGCTGAGAAACATTTGATAGAGAAAAAAATCACCCCTTGGCACCGAGCTAATCTTCATTGCGAAGCGCAGCTTCTGAGCCAAGGGGTAAATTATATGGTATTATTATCGCCTAAGCGATGCCGCATTATATGGCAAACGCCGGCGCAATATGGGGCGATAGTGCATTATTCCAAACCGCGGTCACGCAACAGGGCGTCAACTTGCGGTTCGCGGCCACGGAATTGCTTATAGAGTGTCATAGCATCTTCGCTGTCGCCTGCCTCAAGAATGTTTTTGAGGAACGATTGAGCAGTTTCCTGGTCATACATGCCTTTTTCTTCAAAGAGCGAAGCAGCATCGGCGCTGAGCACCTCAGCCCAAAGGTAGGTGTAATAGCCGGCTGCATACTCGTCACTGCCAAAGATGTGCTTGAAGTAAGGGCTGCGATAACGGAACTGAATTTCCTCAGGCATGCCAAGGCGGCGAGCCACCGATTTCTCAAACTTCTCAACGTCAATGTTCTCGGCAAAGTTCATCTTGTGCCACTCAATGTCGAGCAATGCGGCGCCACAAAGCTCGGTGGTGCGGAATCCCATGTTGAAACGGCTCGATGCTTCGAGCTTGCGCACCAACTCATCGGGTATCACTTCGCCGGTCTTGTAGTGACGGGCATAAATCTTCAGCAATTCAGGCTCAAACTTCCAATGCTCGTTGAATTGCGATGGCAGCTCAACGGCGTCGCGGTCAATGTTGGTGCCGGCAATGCCGCGGAACTGGGCGCGGGTGAGCATGCCGTGAAGGCCGTGACCAAACTCATGGAAGGCTGTCTCAACCTCGTCGATGGTGAGCAATGATGGCAATTGCTTGGTTGGCTTGGTGAAATTGCCCACATTGAACACTATTGGGCGAATGTCCTCGCCGCCATAGTTATAGGCGCTTTGCATCTCGCTCATCCATGCACCCTGGCGCTTGGTTGAACGTGGGAAATAGTCGGTCATAAACACTGCCACATGGTTGCCGGCAGCATCTTTCACGTCATAGACGTTAACCTCGGGGTTATACTTAGGAGCCTTTGGCATTGGTGTGAATGTGATGCCATAGAGTTTGCCGGCTTCGGTAAACAGGCCTTTCACCACATTGTCGAGTTGGAAATATGGGCGCACCTCGTCTTCACTGATGTTGAAACGCTCTTTCTTCACCTTCTCGGCATAGTAATAATAGTCCCAAGCGGCAAGCTTGAAGTCGCCACCGTGATTGTTGATGTAAGCCTGCATGTCGGCAATCTCTTCCTTAGCCTTGGCAACGGCAGGTTTCCATATCTGATAAAGCAGATTCTCAGCATTCTCAACTGTCTTCGACATCACCTTGTCCATCATCATGTCAGCATAAGTGTCGTAGCCAAGCAAGTTGGCTTTGCGCACGCGCAGACTTATAATTTTGTTGATGTTGGCGCTGTTGTTATACTCATTGTCCTTGCTGCCAATGCTCATGTAAGCCTTATACATGCGCTCACGCAACGAGCGGCTGTCGGCATAAGTGAGAACAGCCAAGCGGCTTGGAGCATGAACGGTGAACACCCATTTGCCTGCTTTGCCGCGGCTCTCGGCTTGTGAAGCTGCCTCGGCAATGGTGCTCTCGGGCAATCCTGCCAATTCAGCTGCATCTTCAACCACTATCTCAGTCTTGTTGTTCTCATTGAGCAGGTTTTGGTTGAATTGCATTTGAGCGGCTGCAATGTCTTGGTTGATTTGTTTAAGGGTGGCTTTGTCAGCATCGTTGAGCAACGCACCGTTGCGCACAAAGCTCTTATAAGTCTTTTCAAGAAGGCGTTGCTGTGGGCGAGTGAGGTTAAAGAGCTTCTGATTGTCATAAACCTCTTTCACCTTCTTAAACAGCTCGGCATTCATGCTCACCTCATCGCTGTGAGCTGTGATGAGTGGACGTATCTCCTCTGAGATTTTCTCCATCTCGGGAGTGCCGTCGCTCTCTGAGAGAGCATAATACACATAGCAAACCTTGGTGAGCAGCTGTCCGCTGTTGTCAAGGGCAAGGATGGTGTTATCAAAGTCAGGACGGTCGCGGCGCACAATGATGGCATTGATTTCCTGATTGTGCTGCTCAATACCGGCTTTAACGGCAGGTACATAGTCGCCATAGGCGATTTGTTCAAACGGCGGAATCTTATACTTGGTGGTATATTCCGTCATGAAAGGATTTTGATGTTCTTTCACATTAGTTTTTTTTGCGCCCATTGCCAGCACCGAGCACAGGCATAAGGCAGTGATGGTAAAAAATAGTTTTTTCATGCTCATTTATTATTATTGTAGATTATTGTCTTTGTGTTTCAGTAAGGGGGGTGGTTAATCGTCGGCAAGTGGTTGCAACAGCAGGGTTGCCGTGAGCGGATAATGGTCGCTCACCTTCACCTTGTGGCGCTCAAAGTCAACCGCTTTCATGGCTCCGCGGTAAAGTATATGGTCAATCTTCAGCCAAAAGCGGTTTTCGTGATAGGTGATGATGGGTCCCAACCCGCACTCCTCAAAGGCGTCATGCATATCCTTACCCTTGATGGTGTTGTAAGCAAAGGAGCATGGCGTGTCGTTGAAGTCGCCGCAAAGTATCACGTTCTCGCCCAACTCGTTGAGCTGCATACGCACCAAGTCGGCTTGGTCAGCGCGACGCACAAAGGCATTTTGCAACTTGCGCACAATGCTGCTCTTCAGCTTTTGGCTGTCAGCAAGCTTGTTGCGCATGTTTTGCGGATTGGTGTATTGAATAAAAAAGTCTTTATCATCGCTGTTGAGGCTTATTGACTGCAAATGCGCATTAGCCAGATACACTTCGCGCCCCTTTATATTGAGTTTATAATAAACGGCACACGATGAGCCGCCGGTGAGCGTGTCAACCTTCTCAACCGTAAACGGATAGCGCGACAGCAGCGACATGCTGGGGCCCTTCAAGCCGCTGCGATAGGGATAGGCCGATTTCAATTTGGCATAGCTCTGCTGCATTGATGGCATTTGGCTAAGGTATGTGCCCACGTCACCCTCTTGCACCGCCACCACGTCGGCTCCGCTGTTGATGATGTATTCTGCCGCGGCATTGCAATTGTTCCAATACTCGCTCTCATTATAAATAAAATACATCACGTTGAACGACATCACCTTCAGCAACAACGGTTCTTGTTCGGGTTGTACCTTGGGGTTATAGATGTGCACGGGGCTAACAACCAACACCTTAGGCAACGATGCCACAATGGCAATCAGCAGCAGCACTGCTGCCTTCTTGGCGCGGCACAGCAGTGCAACGGCAACCATCGCCACAGCCACCATTGCCACATACGGCAGTCCCAGCGTGAGCAGCGCAGGTTTGGCTGTGATGCGCGGGTCAATGAGTCCGCCCCACGCCGATGCCAGCAGAGCCAAGCCCACCAACACCGAGAGCAGCAGCACAATCCTGCCCAGCAAGCCATGGGCAAAGCCAAGAACCGATATTTTGTTAGTTTTCTTTTTCATTTATTTTTCTTTTTCCCTGCCGTGAACAAGCGTTCTTTCTCCTGCTTGGTGAGCGAGGCGTAGCCCGACTGCTTGATTTTCTCAAGAATCACATCAATGGCTTCTTCATCCTCGGTCACATATTGGCGGCGAAACGCCTCGTGGCTGTCACCGCTGTTTTGCGAGTTTTGGGCATAGTGATAACGGCGTTTCTTGCCGCCCACATTCATCTTCTTGCCTCTCTTGCGGGGAGAAAACGCACCCACCAAAGCATCAATGGCAACATTCACCGGCTTGGTGATGTCAACGCCGCGCCTCATGGCAATGGCATAAAGCAATCCCACAACGGCTCCGCCAATGTGAGCAATGTGCCCGCCAGGGTTAGTGCCGTCAATGCTAATCACGTCAATCAGCACCATACCTGCCACCACCCATTTGAGCGCTACCGAGCCAAAGAACAGCAGATTGATGCGGTATTCGGGCGCACGCATACCGGCAGCCACCAGTATGCACAGCACCGATGCCGATGCCCCCACCAGACTACCCTGCTGCATGGCAAACAGCGGCAGCACATTGTAGGCAAGCAGATAGAGCAGCGCGCCGCCTATGCCGCCATAGATATACAAAGCCATTAGCTGCTTGGCAGTGTTAAACTCCATAAACACGCGCCCCATCCAATAGAAGCACACCATATTGCACAAGATGTGCAGCACATCGGCATGCACAAACATGTAGGTGAGCACAGTCCACGGTCTGCGCGCAAGCACAACAAGGCTCGATGGCATCTCAACGTAGCGCGTCACCCACAGCACGTCAACGCCCATGAGCAGCAACAGCAGCATAGCAAGCTTCATTGCTACAAACACACCTATGTTCACATAGATGATTTTGGCAAGCAGCGAGCCGCTTTTGAAACGATATTTTATTTCATTAATAATATCCACCGCCCCAGAATCCTTTCTTACGCCAATATAGCAAAATAAAGAAACCAAACAGCATGCCGCCCAGGTGAGCGAAGTGTGCCACGCTGCTCATTATCCCCGACACGCCAAATGCCAGCTCTATCAATCCGTAGCCTATCACCATCCATTTGGCTTTGATGGGCACAGGAATAAACATGAGGTAAAGCGGCATATTGGGGAACAGCATGCCAAACGCCAACAAGATGCCAAACACGCCGCCACTGGCGCCAATGGTGAGCATCTGGTTTAAAAACGGCAACTCGCGCCCCGATGCCAATGCCTCATCGACATACATGGTCATCTGGTCGATGCTCACTGAGTTGAGGTTGGCAAGCGCAGGAATAAACTCGCTGCGCCACGTCAACGTCCACACCAGTTCTTGCACTATTGCTGCACCAAAGCCGCACGATATGTAGTAAAACAAATAGCGCTTGCCACCCATCACCTGCTCCAATATGCGCCCAAACATCCACAAAGAGAACATATTGAAGAAGATGTGCGAGAAATCGGCATGCAGAAACATGTAACTCACCAACTGAATGACGTTGAACTGGCTCGCGCCCCAATAATGAAGCCCCAAGTAGCCATCAACATCAATGCCAATGCGAGGTAATGCGGTCTGCGCAAACCACATCAAAAAACTGATTATCAGCAGATTCTTGGTGACCGGCGGTATTGAACCAAGAAATGAACGTCCTGAATATTGCATAATATAATAACTTGCTTTAGCTGTTTTAAACCACAAAAATACAAAAAAAATTGTGCACTTTGAGCAACCAAGGTATAAATGGCAACCAAACATGCATTTTTCACTCCTTACAGAACAGCCGTTTACTTACAATCAATCACAAAAATCGGCAAAAAAGCGAAAGAAATATCGTTTTTTATCAAATATTTCAAAAAACTTTTAAAAAATTCTTTTGTACATTTTTTGTCATACGATTGCAAATAACTAATTTTGCTAC
>JBJECY010000105.1:0-31376 GCA_051871515.1 Muribaculaceae bacterium
TTTCATGCTCGATGTGGGCCGTCATTTCTATCCGGTGGAATACATCAAGGAGGTGATTGACATGCTTGCTTTGCATAATATCAACTATTTCCATTGGCATCTCACCGAGGACCAAGGTTGGCGGATTGAAATAAAAAAATATCCTCAGCTCACGCAAGTGGGAGCAGTGAGGCCACGCACGCTCATCAACCAACAAACAATGACCTACGACGAAACACCGCACTCTGGCTTCTACACTCAGCAGCAAGCCCGGGAAGTGGTGGAATATGCCGCACAACGCTACATCACCGTGGTGCCTGAAGTGGACCTTCCCGGACACATGATGGCTGCTCTGGTGGCATATCCTCAACTGGGCTGCACAGGTGGCCCGTATGAAATACCTTGCCGATGGGGCGTATTCCCCGATGTGCTCTGTGCCGGCAACGATGCCACTCTGCAATTTGCTAAAGACGTGCTCAATGAGATTATGGATATCTTCCCATCGCCTTACATTCACATTGGTGGTGACGAGTGCCCTAAAACCCGATGGAAAGAGTGCCCTAAGTGTCAAGCAAAAATCAAAGAATTAAATCTTACAGACACTCCGCAACACAGCAAAGAGAACCAACTGCAAACCTATTTCATGAGCCAAATAGGTCAACTCATCAACAGCCGCGGGCGCAAAATGGTGGGATGGGACGAGATGCTTGAAGGCGGTTTGGCTCCGGGTGCCACAGTGATGTCTTGGACAAGCCACAAGCCGGCTGTTACCACTGCTAAACTTCACCATGACGTGATTGTCACCCCAATTCAATACCTATATTTCAGCAATCCGCACCACAACAAGCGCAAGGGTATAAAAAGCTTGCAACGGGTTTACAACTTTGAGCCTATGCCAAAAGACCTGACTCCCGAGGAACAGAAATACGTGATTGGCACGCAAGGCTGCCTTTGGACCGAATGGACCCGCGACACCACAAAGGTTGAATGGCAGATAATGCCGCGACTTGCTGCGCTTTGCGAGCTGCAATGGGCACAGCCACAAACAAAGAATTTTGCAAAATTCTTGCAAAAGCTGCAACCAATGCTCCAAATCTACAACAGCTTGCAATATGGCTATCGCAAAGACCTTCACGATGTTTATGTGCAATGCTTTGAAAGCCAACAGTACCCCGATATGTGCCTTGTTGACATCACTACCTTTCAAGGAAACATTTATTATACGCTCAATGGCGAAACCCCAACCATACATTCAGCACCTTACTATGGCAACATCATGGTGAAAAAAGGCACCACGGTGAAAGCTATGGCAATTCGCCCCGACGGCACACAAACACCGGTTGAAACCGTTGAGGTTGGGAAAGGCGATATCTGGAAGGAATAACCACATTTGTTACATACGCACATTAACAGCACAAGCAATCATTGACGGCAATGATTGCTTGTGCTGTATTTTCAATCTTGGGACAACCCCTTTTCCAAATAGAGTTCTATTGCCGCACTCCACGGCGCATTATTGCAGTATTTGGAGTGGTGGCGTTTGGAGTTGCCTGTGGTTTCAAATGTGCATAAGGTCGCGGTAAATGTCGAATGCTTCCTTCATTGTGTCATCGTTGATGATGCAGTCAATGCGAATGTCGCCGGGTGCGCCAAGCAGGGTGCAGTTGATTTCGCCTTGACGGCTCTTTTTGTCGTGCTTCATGAGGTTGAGCAACTGGGGATAATCGTCGCAAGTGATGTAGAAAGAGCCATAATGAGTGTGCACGTAATCGGCTATGAGATGCACATCGGCGCTGCTGAATTGGCACAAGATGTGAGAAAGCACGGCATCAACCACCAGCCCGTAAGCCACAGCATAGCCGTGAGGGATGGGTTTGTTGCGCATCATTGCCATGCTCTCAAAGGCGTGGCCCACGGTGTGCCCCAAATTGAGGGCGCGGCGCAGTCCATGCTCATGCGGGTCTTGACGCACAATCTCAGCTTTCACTTCAACCGACTCTTTGAGCAATACAAGCAGTTGTTCCATATCGGTGCAGTGGCTGATGTCGAAGTTCAGCAGTTGCATGAAAGTCTCGCGGCTTTTGAGCAAGCCGTGCTTAAGCATCTCGGCATATCCCGAATTGATTTCGGTTTGCGGCAGGGTGCTGAGAAAAGCCGTGCTGATAACCACATCAGTGGCTTCGTTAAACACGCCTATTTCGTTCTTCAATCCGTTGAAGTTGATGCCTGTTTTGCCGCCTATGGCAGCATCTACGGCGCTGAGCAGGGTGGTGGGGATGTTGATGAATGGAATGCCCCGCTTAAAGGTTGATGCGGCAAATGCGCCAAGGTCGGTGACCACTCCGCCGCCAAGGTTTATGGCAAGAGAATGGCGGGTGCCGCCGCCTTCACCAATCTGCTGCCATACCGAGATGAGTGAATCGGTGTTTTTGTTAACGTCGCCGGCAGCAAACTCCACTATCACGGCATTGGCTATGTGGCTGTTTTGGGCAAGTTTGGGCAGCACCATCTGCCGTGTATTGCTATCGGTGATTACAAACAGGCGATTATAGGTTTTATTACTCAGAATGTCGTTGAGGGCATTGTTCAAATCGTTTGTGAAGATGATGTTTTGATGTTCCATAGCCTTGGGATGTTTGTTGCTGAGATTGAACGGTGAAATATTGAAGTTATAGTGTTGTGCTGTTTAATTGCTCAATGAGCAGCGGCAACTGCTGTGCAAATTGCTGCATTGAGCTGAAGATTATGTTGGCGCCGTTGTCGCTCATGGCTTGCTGCGGAATTGGTCCTGTGGTGACGGCAACGGTAAACGAGCCGCTGCTGTGCCCGGCTTTCACGCCAAGCGGCGCATTCTCAATCACAATGGCTTGGTGAGGCAGCACGCCTGCCAGCCGTTGCCCCATGATATATGGTTCGGGGTCGGGTTTTCCGTGGGTCACGTTGGCTGCGGTGATGCGCATATCGGGGCTGAAAAGACCTTGATACTCGCAGTCGATGCGGTTTATCACGTCGGCTTGTCCGCTGCCGGTCACCAGCACGCGTTCAATGCCGTGGTCGCGCAGGCAAGTGAGCATCTCATAAGCTCCGGGCATGGCCTCAACGCGTGGCAACGAACGGAAGTTGGCGGTTTTTATTTTGTATATCTCACGAGCCTCTTCCACTGAGAGTGTGGTGCCAAACTGACGTTTGTGAATCAGGTTGATGGTGGCTACACCGGTCATTCCCTCATAAAGGTAAAACTCATCGCGTGTGGCTTCAATGCCCAGATGGTCGGCGAGCATCTTCCATGCCAGAGTGTGATTCTTCATTGAGTCGTAGAGCACTCCGTCCATGTCGATGAGGGCAGCCTTGATGGTGGTTGAGCTGAGGTTGTGGGCTTTGAGATATTGCTTGATGCACTGTGTGAACATATTGCAAAAACTGTTATATGTGACCGTTTTTTTCTGCCTGAGTGTTATGGTCGGGCTGTGATGTGGAAACATCCTTGTTTAACCTCAAATTTCACGTAGCATCGGCCTTTTTGCCGTTCGTCGTAGAGTATTTCGCCAAGAATGTTTTTAAGGTCGGCGAGCGAGACAATGAATGTTGAGTCGCAGCAGATAAACTTGGCGTAGCTGATGTCGAAAGTGGTGCCATAGCAGTGAGCCGATTGCTCAGAGGCGTTGCGGTTGCGTCGCCTTAGCTTAGCTACCGAGCGGTCGGTGCGCAGCACGCTGGTCACTTTGATGCGGTATTCATGACCGCCGCGTGCGCGTATGGTGTCGGCAAAGCGGCGACCAATGTCGTTGAGCAACTGTGCGGCTTTTGGTACAAGAAAGGGCATAGAGTGGGTGAGTTCGTCAACGGTGTAGTTCTCGTTGGTGGCTATGCGTACAATGGGCGTGCGCAGGTGATAGGCATCGCTCAGGTTTCTTATGGGCTTAATGCCCAACGACTCGGCAGCGGCAAGGTGTGTGCCGTTGGTGTCGTTGAAGATGCTGCGCAAGCGGCCCGGCACAATGTGCACGGGTATGCTGTGCACAATTGCCTTGGCTTGGCAACTGGGCGTGTCGGCCACGGTTTTGCCTTGAGTGCCGCTGATGCGCTGTTCAGTGGTGTTGCATAATGTGGCTGAGTCAATGTTTGCTGACTCAGCCTGTTGCGCGTCGCCGTTCTTCTTGCCTCCGCTTCCGCATGCGCCCACCATCATCATGATGAGCAGCACAAGTGAAAGTTGTTTCATGCCCATGCCTTAGATTCCCACGGTTTGGATAAACAAAATCTTCTTGTTCTCGGGCAGATTGAGTGCTTTATGAAGTTCTTCGCGCTTGAAGCTGGCTCGCACCACTGTCTTTATGCCTTGCGAGGCGCAATAGAGATAGATGTTTTGCGAGGCTGCTCCGGCTGCGTAGCCCTGCATGCCTTCGTCTTTTTGCAGGGTCGGGTCGGTCACCAACACAATGTTGAGCGGACATTGTGCGGCAAAATCCTGCATAGCGGTGAGACTACGCAAGTCGCCTGTGGCCACCGTGGTGAGGCTGTTTGATGCAGCGTCGTAGAGGCTGGCACCTTCAGGCGTAACCACATAAATCGACAATTCTTGCTTGTTGATGGCTGTTGCCACGGTGCGTTTGCCGTCGTGGGAGATGCCCCATGCAGCCCACAAGAGGTTGCTGAGTTGCTGTGGGGTGATGGTGCCGTTGGGGCTCATGTCGCGGCTTGAGTGGCGCTTGCTGATTGCTTCCATAAGCGGCATGCCACCGGTTGTTTGTGGGGCAGGCAGTTGTTGCCCGTTGCTCAGTAATGAGAATGTGGTCATTAATGCTGCAAATAAATATTTTTTCATAACAAAAGTCGTTTTGATTTGGTTATTACGATAGCAAAGTTAACAAAATTAGCTGAATTGATGAAACCTTGTAGCCACTTATGCCATTTTGTAGCAGGCTTTTTGCCAAGTGCCGGTTGCCGCCAATGACTCTCGGCTGTGAGGCGTTTTGCTAAGTTTTGCGCTTTTAAGGTGCGAATTTAGCTTGTTACCTTATGCCTATTATGGCAAAAAAGCGTAATTTTGCAGCCTGTTAGCAAGGCAAAGAGCTAATGATGTAATATAATGACTGATTAAGGTATGTGGATAATATTGGCAATAATGTCGTCGGTGTGCTTGGGCGTTTATGACATCTTCAAAAAGCTGTCGCTCAACGGCAACAACGTGCTCACGGTGCTGTTTCTCAACACTGCGTTTGGGGCATTGCTCATGTCGCCTGTGTGGCTGGGTGGTGCGCTGCATGGCGATATTGGTTTTGGTGGCACCGTTGAGGGGCATTTGCTCATAATGCTTAAGTCGGTGATTGTGCTCTCGTCGTGGGTGATGGGCTATTATGCGGTGAAGCATTTGCCGCTCACCATCACCGGTCCGGTGAATGCCACACGCCCCATATTGGTGCTGCTGGGTGCATTGCTGATATTTGGCGAACGCCTCAACGCCCTTCAATGGCTGGGTATAGCTCTTGGTTTCTGCTCGCTGTTTTTTGTGAGTAGGTTGGGCAAGAAAGAGGGTTTCTCGGTGAAACATAGTGTGTGGTTATGGCTCATTATGGGAGCCACGGTGATGGGCGCTGTGAGCGGACTTTATGACAAATATCTGCTGCGGCGCTATGAGCCTCTTGACGTACAGGCGTGGTATTCGCTCTATCAGTGCATCATCATGGGCTCGGCTATAGTGGTGATAAAACGCCTCAGCCACGACTCCACGCCATTTGTGTGGCGATGGACCATTCCGTGCATTGCCTTGTTTCTCACCATTGCCGATGTGGCTTATTTCTATTCGCTGTCGATGCCCGACTCAATGATATCGGTGGTGTCGATGATTAGGCGCGGTAGCGTGTTGGTGTCGTTTGCCTATGGCGTCACTGCCTTGCATGAAAAGAACGTCAAGCTAAAGCTCATAGACCTCTCGGTGTTGCTTGTGGGCTTGGTGTGCTTGGTGCTGGGCAGCCGATAGAAAAATAGTGAGCTAAAGATGAGGCTAATTTGTGCAGAGTTTTGTAATTTTGTGAATCAAAAACCAGCAAAAAAAGATAATTATGTCCATTCTTCAACCCAACAAACCTGTTGCCTTGTGCAGTGACCATGCAGGTTATGCAACTAAATTAGCAATAATAGAGTATCTGAAAAGCGAGGGCATAGCCTATCACGACTATGGCACTTATAGCGAAGAAAGCTGTGATTACCCCGACTTTGCACACCTGTGCGCCGAGGCTGTTGAGCGCGGCGAGTGCTATCCCGGCATTGGCGTGTGTGGCAGCGGTGAGGGCATCAACATGACCCTCAACAAGCATCAAGGCATACGCTCGGCATTGTGTTGGAGCGAAGAGATTGCCGGGCTTGCCCGCATGCACAACGATGCCAACGTGCTTGCTCTGCCGGGTAGGTTCATTTCAAACCAACAAGCCATTGGCATTGTGCGCGTGTTCCTCAATACGCAGTTTGAAGGCGGCCGCCATCAACGTCGCATCGACAAAATCCCTGTGAAATAACATCTAAGCTGGGATAAACCAGTTACAAAGACAATCACATGCCCCACACGGTGGCACAAAAATATTGAGAATCTTTCGCTTCAATTCAAAATCACAGCGAAAGATTCTTTTTGTTCATACACTTCGCATTAATAATCGCTGGCGATAACCCAGAGAAGTTTATAAAGGAATGTGATTCCTCGCTTGGCAAGGCAATGGCCGTGAGCTGCGGCAACTGCCACGGAAAGAAAACTAATAAAGGTGGCAACTTTTTTCGGGAGCTATATGTTTATGCCCATAAAAACTAAAGCCAACGTAGGTGTTTAGAAGTTTATGGTGACGGCTACGCTTTGCAGTTGGCATTTGAATGGAGGGCTGAGCTTCTCCACGGTGATGGTGCCGGCGGTGATGGCGGTTTGCGCCAGCAACGCCTTGATGATGCGCCCTGCCACATGCTCAATGAGCTGCGATGGAATGAGCATTTCGTGCTCCACAATGCTATAGATTTCAGAATAGTCGATGGTGCCGCTGAGCATGTCGTGCTCAATGGCTTGTTGCATATTGGCTTTCACTGTGAGGGTCACTTCAAACCAGTTGCCCACGGTGCGCTCTTGCTGAGCCACGCCGTGATGGGCAAAAAATCTCATCTTATTGAGGGTGATGTAAGAATCCATAAATTGATGTGAGCGTTGATTATTGGTTTTCGGGCACTTCAATCCATCGGTAGGCGCCCATGTCAATGGCTCCGTTGTAGATGCGAGGCTGTCCGTAGCGGTCGGTGAGCGCTTCTTCGGGGCACAGCTCGGGGTCGCCAACGGCGATTGCGTCGCTTTGGTTGCCCAGGCGATAGTCAAACACATATATGTCGCGGTTGATGCGGAACTTGGGGTCGCCACCCCACACGCAGTTGATGAAATTGCTGTCATCGTTGCCGCTGCTGCGCAACAGGGTGCTGCGCACCAACACGTTGTGGCCGGTGAAGTCGCCAATGTTGAACTCCGATGTGTTGCCACTGATGATGCTGTTGTCAATGCTCACTTCCGGCTCAATGTCGTTGCCGTCGTCGTCGGTGAAGTCGATGTTTATTATTGCCATTCCTTTGGTGCCAAAGAGGTAGTAATTGGCAAATGTGCATTGCGTGAAGTGAGCAATGCCGCCGCTGATGCTCACCACGTTTTGCGCTGCGTTGCTAAACTCGCATCCTTGGGCTTCAATCCATGAACCGGTGCATTGCATCACTGTGTTGCTTGAATTGTGAAGCACGCTGTTGAAGAGGTGCAATGAGCATTGTTGCGTTGATGCCGAGTTAATCACCAAACCATCGGTTGAGCCGCGCATAAGCACATATTGCATCTCGTTGCCGCTGCTCTCCTCGCCAAAGAATAAGCCGCCCCATTGCCCCGACATGATGTCGTAGTTGGCACCGTCGAAAAGGTAGTCGGTGCGGTCGCCGCGCAGTGTGATGGGGTTTTGCTGTGTGCCTAATGCCAACAACGAGCCGTTGATGCACATGGCTGCTTTGTCGTGGAAATAGAGTGTGGCACCGGCATCGATGGTGAGAGTGGCACCAGCTTCAACTCGCAGTGTGTCAAATATCACATAAGGCTTTTGTGCCGTGAGGTGGGCATCGCCGTCAAAGGTGGTTGCCGTGAGGCGTTCAACATCTTGCCCCCATGCTGTGAGCACCACTTTCTGGGTCACATTGTTGGTGACAAAGTTTATGCAGTCTTCAACTCTGAGCGGGGCGTTATTGCCGGTGGCATTGATGCGGCTCTCAACAAACACATAGATGCTGTCCTCGCCGCGTATTGTCACATCGTGAAACTCTTCGCCCTTCATGCCATCTACGTTGATGTAGAAACGGCCTTGGGCATTGCCTTGAAGCGTGATTTCTGAGATTTTGATTTGCTTCTTATGGCGGTTATACACCACAAACTGCTTGGTGGGTGTGCCCAACTCGGTGAATATGGTGTCGAAGGCGAGCGTGTCGCACGAAAACTCAAGCAGGTCGCTGCTCGATGTGGTGAACGAGTCCTCGATGCAGCCGGTGGTGCACAGCAATGTCAGCACCGTGAGTAGTGATAATATGTGTTGCAACTTAATCATATACTGATTAACGAGTTTGGCGGGGTTATTATTGTGATTGCAACGTGCTAATGATGCCCAAGTGTGTAGATGAGTTGCAAAAAAATGCCTAACTTTGCCCAAGAATAATAAATTTGACGAAATTCATCATTAGCAAGCTGATGCATATATGAAATATTTTATAATAGCCGGAGAGGCATCGGGCGACTTGCATGCGTCGCAACTGATTAATGCAATCATCAGCCATGATGCCGAGGCTCAAATCAAGTTTTTTGGTGGCGACATGATGGCTCAGGCTTCGGGTGCCGAGCCGTTGGTGCACTATCGCGACATGGCGTATATGGGATTTATTGAGGTGGCTAAACACCTGGGCACCATAATGGGATTTTTGAAAACCGCCAAACGCACCATCGACGAGTTCCGCCCCGATGCGCTTGTGCTGGTTGATTATCCCTCGTTTAATCTCAAAGTGGCAAAATACGCCCATGAAAAGGGTATTAAGGCGTTTTATTTCATCTCACCCAAGGTGTGGGCGTGGAAAGAATACCGTGTGAAGCAAATCAAGAAGTATATCACAGCCATGTACAGTATATTGCCGTTTGAGACCCAGTTTTATGCTCGTTATCAATATGAGGTTAATTATGTGGGCAATCCCACTGTAGCCGAGGTGGGTGCTGCGCGGGCAGCGTTTGGCTCTCGCGAGCAGTTTTTGCAGCGCAACGGGCTCTCCTCAAAACCCATCATAGCCATTGTGCCGGGTAGCCGCCGCAAAGAGATTCGTGACAATCTGCCCTCAATGCTGCGAGCCGTCATGCGCTACGGCGATTGCCAAGTGGTGATAGCCGGTGCTCCAAGCATGCCGCAAGAGGTGTATGACAAGGTGATGAGCGATGCCGGAGTGCAAGGTGTGGCGCCGGTGCTGCGCAATCAGTCGTTTGAACTGGTGGCAAATGCTCGGGTGGCGTTGGTTACGTCGGGCACTGCCACGCTTGAAACTGCGGTGCTGGGCACGCCACAAGTGGTATGCTATCGCATGAACGGCAGCCCCTTGGTGTATAACCTTTATAAACATCTGCTCAAAGTGAAATATGTGTCGTTGCCCAATCTGATTGCCGACGAAGCCGTGATTCCCGAATTGCTGCTACATTTTTGCAACGAGCAAAGCATTGCCTCGTGGCTCGACCGTTTGTTATCCGATAGCGCCGAACGGACTGCCATGCTGCAAGGCTATGAGCGCATGAATCAGCGACTGGGCACAGGCGATTGTGCGCAAGCTGCCGCTTTGCATCTCATCAACTCAATTAAAAACCAATAATCACAATTCACAAGAAAAAAATACTTCAAGTAATATGAACGTCAATAGGAACAGCGATGGTGCAAAAATCAAGGTTTTGATGGTGTGTTTGGGCAATATATGCCGTTCGCCGGCTGCGCAAGGTGTGCTTCAAGCCATGGTTGATGCCCGCGGACTGACCGAGCATTTTGTCATTGACTCTGCCGGCACTTATGGCGGTCATGCCGGTGACTTGCCCGATGCGCGCATGCGCCGTCACGCCTCGCGCCGTGGCTATAATCTCACTCACCGCGCTCGCCGCGTCACAAGCAGCGATTTTGAGGAATTTCACTATATCGTGGCTATGGACGAGGGCAACCGCCGCACACTCACGCAGATGGCGGCAACGGTTGAGGAGTGCAACAAAATAGTGATGATGGGCAAGTTCATAAAGCGCTATCCGCACTATGATTATGTGCCCGACCCCTATTATGAAGGAGCCGAGGGCTTTGAACTTGTGCTCGACTTACTTGAAGATTCGTGCGCGTCGCTTTTAGATTACATGATTCAGGAGAGCGGACTGTGAAGCCTACTCCCAATCTCTTATGGCGACAGCTTGTGCGCTATTCGTTGGCACGATAAAGCATATATGCTGCGTTTAGAATCTTGTTTTTGAGCAGAGTCGGATAATCAGGGTTATCGTTAAGGAAATTCTTCACTTCTTGATAAGCCTGCGGGCTGCGATGCGACCCAAGCAGCGCCGAGCACCATCGTGCCGGGAAGAAGATGTCGCCAGTGCGTTGCACATCGCGCAAAGCTTCAAGCCCCGGGCGAATGTATTTCACTGATTTCAGCTCGCGAGTGGGGTAGTTGAGCAGACCTAACACCGATGCAGTCCACGGTTCAATGCGGCGGTTCTCAGGTATCAGCAGCGATGTGAACAGGCTGTCGAGGTAATCATCGTCGTTGATGGTTGCCCGGCTGATGAAGTCGTATTGGCGCACGCGGTCGGGGTTGCCAATGCGGAAACGCTGAGTCATATACACCTCGTCGCACAGCTCGGCATTGGTGCGCATCAGTTGATAAGCTATGTTGGTGTAGTCGTTATCGTTGAGGAACGTGCGGCGACCCACTTTCCAAGCATAATAGAGTTCGCCCACAGCCTCTTCGCCTATTGCCACGCGCGACATCAGCCTGTAAGCATTGAGCTGAGTTGATGGTATGGGGGCGTTGATGTAAAGTTCAATGATGCGGTCTTCGGCAATAATGCGGCTTAGCGAATCGAGCTCCCACAGCGGAGCATCGCAATAGGAGAAAAGCGTAGATGCCGTGAGGGCATTGGTTTCTTTCTCAATGCTGTTGAACAGCATTTCAATCCATTGCTTGGTGTCAATCACTTTATTGAGCCAGTTTTCGTGTAGCGCAATCAGCGAGGCTTGCTTGGTGGCGCCTTCAAGGCTTTGCCATGTGTTGAGCCAGTGGTTCACCTCGTCGCGCGAAGCGGTGAAGTAGCCATATCCTTTGCCATCAACGTTGGGCACTATGTGCCACGGGCCTGAGCCTTCAAGGGCGGTTGAGAAGCTGCTGTTTTCGCCAAAGCTCACCTCAATGTTGCGAGAGGTGATGCCGTTGTCAACTTGCACGGTGAAATGTTGTGGCCAAATCAAACCGCGGTTGAGAGGGTCGTGCTGCGTGGCGGTGAAACGGTTGCCTTCCACGGCGAGGTTGATGGTGGGCATGCCGCGTTGGTTCACCCACACGTCGCTGTATTGCGCAATGGGTTGGTTTGTGTGTTTGGCAAGAATGTCAATCAAATTGGCCCACGAGGCGTTGCCGTAGGCATAAGTGTTGAGATATTCCTGAAGTCCTGCACGAAAGTTCTCTGCTCCCATCATTTCCACCAGTCCGCGCATCATCACAGGCGCTTTGTTATAGATGATGTTGTTGTAGATGAGCCCGGCATTGGCAAGGTTGTCGAGAGGTTGGGCTATGGCGGTGCCGCCTTGCGTGCGGTCCTCGCTCATGGCAGCTTGCACATATCCTTTCACCCAATTCAGGTCGTGGTCAATATCGGGGAACTGTGGCGCAGTGATTTGTGCGGCAAAATAGTTGGCAAACACCTCTTTGGTCCACACGTCGGAGAACCACGGCATGGTGACATAGTCGCCAAACCACATGTGCGCTGTTTCGTGGGCTATGAGCGATGCCCGAGCCAGTTCTTCGTCGGGCGTTGGGTTCTGGGTGAGAAACAAAGTATTATCGTTGTAGAATGTGGCTCCGGTGTGCTCCATTCCGCCAAACTGGAATCCCGGCAATATCACAAAGTCGTATTTGTGAAACGGATAGTTGATGCCGGTGTATTCTTCCATCCAATGCAGCGAGTGAGCCACCTGCTTGAAGATGTCGCCCAATTGGCACAGTCGCTCGGGGTCGGTTTCGCGATAGTAGGCGCAGATGGTGCGGTCGCCGTCAGGATACTCGGTGCGCTTAAATTTGCCGGCGGCAAAGGCAAAGAGATAGGTGCTTAGAGGTTGCGTGGGAGCAAATGCGAGAGTTGCGGTGGAGCCTTTCTGCTTGTTTGAGAGCAAAGGCGAGTTCGACACCGCTTCCCATTGGGCAGGCACAGTGAGGGTGAGCTTAAAGATAGCCTTCAAATCGGGCTGGTCAAAGCACGGAAAGGCTGTGCGAGCGCGGTCGGGCACAAAGAGGGTGTAGAGATACTCATCGTTGCGGTTGAGCGACCTGTTGCCGGCGGTGAAGCCTATGGTAACGCTGTTCTTGCCCTTTTTTGCGTATTCTTGCCCAATCACAATATGCTCGTTGGTAGCATCGTAGCTCACCTTCTTACCATTAGCTTTAACGCTGTGAATGTTTTGAGGGTCTTCGCGGAAGTCAATTATTATAGGCTGCTTCTGAGCTTGGGTGAATGTTATTGTCACGTCGGCATCAACCGGACTATTCACCTCGGCAGGGATGTTGAATTGCAGGTCGTAATGCACATTACTGATGTTGGCTTTGCGGTGTTGTGCCAGAGTGAGCGACACTCCGGGAGCAATCAGTTCGGGTTCTTGTGCTATGCTTGTGTTGCCTGATACCGTTATCATCATTAGGGCTGTCAGGGCTATGGTGAGTAGTCTTTTCATTGTAGATAGGTTTTGAGTTTATGCTTCAACTATGGTTGCAAATATAGATAAAATCCACGAAATGCAACCCTTGTGGCTTGCTCAAAATTGCATAAACCAGTGAGATTTTTCGTCAGGCAGACGGATGGGATGTGCGGCTCTGGCGGGTGCGGGTGTAAGAAAGTTGGCGGTGAGGCTTGAATTATTCACTATGTGGCGATGCGTTTCTCGGTTTTTATTGCTAACTTCGCTTTGTCGGTTGTGATTTTTTGAAAATTGCATGGCATAAGCAACAAGAAGCGCAACTTGTGACAAAGCAAAAACGGAAAACGAGAAAAATAAAAAATCTAAATGCCAATATTTATGAAAAGAACTATGCTGATGGCTGTGATGGCAATGATGACGGTGATGGCAGGCGTGTCGCAGCAATGCCCGGTGAGCGTGAGCTGGCAGATGGGCAAGAACATGCAACGCACCTACACCTCAACGTTCACCATCACTAATGTGAGCAATGCTTTGCTTGAAGGCGGATGGGCGTTGTATTACAACAAATTCTCAAACAACATCAAGATGGCTGAAGATGAGGTGATGGACCTCACGCCAGTGCGCAACAACAATTATATACAATTAAAGCCCAATGCGCGCTATAAGGCATTGAAGCCCGGTGAATCGGTGACGGTGACTGTGGTGACCGATGGCAGTCTGCGCAATGTGAGCGACCGTCCCACGGGCATGCACTTTGTGGCTGAGGGCAGCCAAAAGGCTGTGCCGGTTGATTTGCAGATAGCTCCGCTGTTGGGCCCCGAGCAATTCAGCGTGAGCCAATGGGTGAATTACCCCGACGGTGAATACATGTTTGCCGAAAATGCCATTTCAAACCCGGCTGGAGGCGTGGCTAAGGGCAACCCTTATGACATCTTGCCCACGCCCAAGAGCATAGTTTTAGATGAGAAAGGGCGTAAAATGAGTGTGCCTGCCGAGGTGAGCATCATCAAGAATGCCCTATATCTGCAAGAAGTCCGCGACTATCTGGCTTTGAAGCTCGCCGACTTGGGCATAAATGTGGTTGACGGTGCCAAGTTCCGCATCAATCTCTCAATCGCTCCCAACATTGATGCTAACCGCGAGTGCTATGTGCTCACAACAGCGCGTGGCGGCATTACCATCGACGGTCAGTCGGCTGAGGCGGTGTTTAACGGCGTTAAGACGCTGCTTGCCGTGCTGTGGCGCTCGGGGTGCTACCGCTTGCCGTGTGCACAGGTGAAAGATTACCCCGATTTGCATTATCGTGGCATAATGATTGACGTGGCACGCAACTTCACCACCTATGAAGATATGCTCAACCTGATTGACCGTTTGGCTGAATATAAAATCAACGTGTTGCAACTGCACTTCTGCGACGATGAGGCTTGGCGCCTTGAAATACCCGGTTTGCCCGAGCTTACTCAGGTGGGTGCCCGCAAGGGATTCTCGCTCAACGACTATGAGAGCGGTTTTTTGATGCAAACCTATGCAGGAAGTGGCGACCCCAACGATGGCAAAGCTCCAGCCAATGGCTATTACACACGTTGGCAGTTTGTTGAGATGTTGCGATATGCCCACCGTCGCGGCGTGAAGATAATCCCCGAGATTGAAACCCCCGGCCATGCACGCGCCGCCATTGTGGCGATGAGGCACCGCTATGACAAATATATCAACACCGATGCCGACAAGGCTAACTATTATCGCAACTATGACCTTGATGATGCCGGGCGCTTTGAGTCGGCACAAGGGTTTGGCGACAATGTGCTCAATGTGGCAGAAAAAGGCACCTATAACTTTTTGCAGAAGGTTATCACTGAGATTATGAACATGTATGGCGATGCCGGATTGCGCTTCGACGTGCTGCACTTGGGCGGCGACGAAGTGCCCAAAGGCTGCTGGGACCATTCGCCAAAGGTGAAGAATCTCATGAAGGCAAAGAATTTCACCTGCGAGCGCGATGTGGCTGAATACTTCTTCATGGGTATTGCCGATTGGCTTAAAGACCGAGGCGTGAGAGTTGAGGGCTGGCAGGAAGTGTCAACCAACCACAGTGATAGCTATAGTATGCACGTGAGCGGCATGCTTGCCGGAGTGAACGTGTGGAGCACCATTGGCAAGCGCGACACCATTGCCTACACCCTTGCCAACCGCGGTGTGCCGGTGATAATCTCAAACGTGAATAATCTTTACCTTGACATGGTGTATCGTCCGCACGAAAACGAGAACGGACTCACCTGGGGTGGCAGCGTTGACGAGATAAACAGCTGGGAAACATTGCCTTTTAACATCTATCGCTCGGCGCAAACCAACATCGACGGCTCACGCAAAGACTTGGCAACCGCCGACTTTGGCAAACCGGCGCTGAGATACCCGGAAAATATAATAGGCATGCAGGCGCAGCTGTGGACTGAAACGGTGCACAATTACACCATGATGCAGCAATATATTTTCCCAAAGGTGTTCGGGCTTGTTGAGAGAGCATGGAATGTGCGCCCCGACTGGGGCGAGGGCTCGCTCGACCGAACAAAATATGAGGTGGCGCGTGCTGCCTATAACCTGAAGATTGGCAGACGCGAATTGCCGTATCTTGCCAAACGCGGCACTCGTTTCCACATGGCGCAAGCCGGTGCGGAGGTGCGCAACGGAAAGCTTGTGGTGAATACGCCCTACGAAGGTGTGGAAGTGCGCTACACGCTCGATGGCAGTGAGCCAACCCGGCAGTCGCAGCTCTTTACTGCTCCTGTTGATGTGCCGCAAGGCACCTCAATCATCAAGGTGAAAGCCTTTTATGAGGGCGAGGAGAGCGTTGCCACACGGTTGGTGGTTGAATAATCAGTGTTGAATGACTAAACGATAATAAAGAAATTATGAGAAATTTTGCTTGTGCCATTGTTATGGCAGTTATGTGCTGGCTCAATGCCACGGCGCAAAACGCCAAAGAATATACGTTTGCCGATATTCATATTCGTGACCCATTTGTGCTTGCCGATGCCTCCTCGCAGACCTATTATCTTTATCGCAGTGCCATGCAGGACACCCCAGGCGGCAAGGTTGGCGGCGTGGAGTGTTTCACCAGTAAGGATTTGAAGACTTGGAGCGGTCCACACACCGTGTTCACTGTGCCTGCCGATAATTGGATTACCGGCAAGGTGTGGGCCCCCGAGGTGCATGAGTATAAAGGCCGTTATTACTTGTTTGCCACGCTCAATTCAAGCATAGAGTGGAAGAAACGCCGTCAGGATTGGCCGGCTTACACCTTCCGCGGTGTGCAGGTGTTTAGTGCCGATAGCCCAATGGGTCCTTTCGTTCCGTTCTCAGCAATGCCCACCACTCCCATCGACCAGATGGCGCTCGATGGCACGCTCTATGTGGAGCAAGGTGTGCCATATATGGTGTATTGCCACGAGTGGGTGCAGCTTGAAGACGGTGCGATGAACGTGGTGAGAATGGAGCCTGATTTAAGTGGCATAGTGGGCACCCCGGTGCGCCTGTTCAATGCCTCGAGTGCCGAGTGGTCAACTGGCGACGACCACAGCGACGGCACACTGTCGTATGTCACCGACGGTTGTTTCCTATATACCACCAAGACTGGCAAACTGCTCATGATTTGGTCAACATTCAGCAATGGCGACTATGCGGTGGGCATAGCCGAATCAGTGACCGGCAAAATCACCGGTCCGTGGGTGCAGCAGCCCGAATTGCTCTTTAGCAAAAACGGTGGGCACGGCATGATTTTCAAGAGCTTCAAAGGACAGCTCTATGTGATATTGCACGGACCAAACAGCCCGTCGGGAGCCGAGCGCGCCCAGCTCTATGAACTTGAAGACTGCGGGACCACGCTACGCATTGCCGGTCAAAGCGGCAAATGATGCGTCAACGCCCATTCACTCCTGAGGGCTACGATATTTTGTGAGGGTGAACACTTTGTTGACCGCCCGGGGAATCTCGTTGCGATAATGAGTCACATAGATGAGTGTGACTTGCGGCGAGGTGGCTGTGATGTGCTCAATGAGCGCGCTCACAAACTGCTTGGCGCAGGCGTCAAGACCGTGCAGCGGTTCGTCGAGAATGAGCAACGGTGCTTGCTTGATGAGTGTGCGAGCCAGCAGCACAAGGCGTTGTTCACCGCTTGAAAGCGTGTTGAAGCGGCGTTGAGCCAAGTGCTCAATGCCAAACACCTGCATCCATTGCATCGCCTCTTGGCATTGCTCGGGGGTGGCTTGCACATAAAGTCCTTTCATCATGTGCAGTCCGCTTGCTACCACTTGCAGGGCATTGCTGTTGCCTCGGAAGTAAAGGTGCATCTCGGGCGAGATGTAGCTGATGTTGCGTTTTATATCCCAAATGCTCTCACCGGTGCCGCGGCGGTGGTCAAAGATGGTGATATCGTTGCAGTAGCCTTGAGGATTGTCGGCGCACACCAAGCTCAGCAGTGTGCTTTTGCCCGAACCATTGTCGCCAAGTAACGCCCATTTCTCGCCGGCTTTCACAGTCCATTCCACACCATGCAGAATCACGTTTTTGCCATAGCTCACGTTGCAGCCGTCGAGGCTGAATGCGTAACTGAACAACACGTCTTCGGGCACTTGCCACTTAGGCAGGCTTTCAGTGCTGCGTGCTGTGAACAGTTCTTGTATTTGTGAGCACACTTGCTCGTGGCTGCATTGGCTCATGTCAATCATTTTGCCAATGCACATGGGTGTCATGGGCAGCACATAGTTGGTGTGCGTGGGTATGTCGGCAGGGTTGCACAGCAGCTCTACCACGGTGGTGCCCTGGTTCACAATGTCAATCAGCAAAGAGTTGAGCAACTGGCGGCTTGCGGCATCAAGCCCAATGTAAGGATTGTCAACAATCAGAATGTCGGGGCGTGAAGTGAGAATGTTGATGATGAGAAATTTGCGCAACTCGCCGCTCGAGAGATAGTTGATGCGCTTGTGGGTGATGTCGTAGAGGTGCAGGCGCGTGCACAGGTCTTGCCACAGCTCGGGGTCAATCTTGCCCTCAATGAGTTGGCTCACGGTGGGGATATCATCGTTAGCCATAGCCTCAAATCGCTGCTGATAATAGGCACCCTGAAAGCCTGTGAGCGAGTGAATGTCGCTAAACTCCACGCTGCGTATTTGCAACTGCTTGCGGTTGCCGCGTATCACGTTTGTGGTGAAGTTCCATCCGTTTTCTATAATTCCGGCAAGGGTGGTTTTGCCGCAACCGTTGCGCCCAATCACGGTGTAGAACTTGCCGCGGCGCAGGCTGAAGGTGTGCTCGTTTTGCAGCGTGATGCCGCCTATGTAACGCAAGGTGGGGCTCACGGCCTCAAGCAAAACATCGGTGCTACTTTGCATGATGAATATCTTTTTTTCTTTAGCAAATGGTGCTCGCCCATTTGCTCTGATGTAAAAACCTAATTTAATCTTTTCTTTGCCGAGATAGCAGCAAATCGCCGGCAAAGTTAGCTATTTTGGCAAAATGGTGAAAATTTATTTCAATTTGAAGGACAATAAATGCACAAATTTTGTTGTAATATTATAGTAGGTGCATTGCGAGCGGGAAATATTTAGTAAATTTGTTGTCCCGAAGGTGATGTATCGGCGGGAATTGAAAAGCAAACATCACTATTTTTATAAAAATAGAAGCTATATGAGAAGCGATAGTGTGGTGATTATACCAACTTACAATGAGAAGGAGAACATAAGCAACATCATTCATGCGGTGTTGGCGCTTAATCACAGTTTTGACATTCTGGTGATTGACGACAACTCGCCCGACGGCACGGCTGCCATTGTTGAACGACTTATGGAAGAGCATCCTGAGCGCATCAATCTGTTGAAGCGCGCCGGCAAGCTGGGCTTGGGAACAGCTTATATTGCCGGGTTTAAGTGGGCGCTTGAACAGGAATATGAATATGTGATTGAGATGGATGCCGACTTCTCGCATCGTCCCGAGGACTTGACTCCGCTGTATAACGCATGTGCCGTTGACGGTGCCGATATGAGCGTTGGTTCGCGCTACATCACCGGCGTGAACGTGGTGAACTGGCCTATGGGTCGGGTGCTCATGTCGTATTATGCATCGGCTTATGTGCGCATCATCACAGGCATGAAGGTGCGCGACACCACCGCTGGCTTTGTGTGCTACAGCCGCCGTGTGCTGCAAGCCATCAGGCTCGACGAGGTTGAGTTTAAGGGCTATGCCTTCCAGATTGAAATGAAGTTCACCGCCTATAGGCTTGGCTTCACTATCAAGGAAGTGCCCATCATCTTTGTGAACCGTGTGCTTGGCACCAGCAAGATGAACACCAGCATTTTTGGCGAAGCATTTTTTGGCGTGATTAAGCTGAAAATGCGAAGCCTGATGAACAAATTCAATCGCAATAACTGATGTTGATGATATATTGACAGAGAGGCTATCTGATGCTGCTAACGGGGCAGACAGAAGACAGCCTTTTTGCTTGACTATACATTGAAAAAACTCTCCACAAAAAGACATAACAGAAATAATGATACTGCTCTATAACGGACAATTGGTGAATGAAAACAAGGTGGCAACGGGCTATGTTGCCATCAAGGGCGACAAGATTGCGGCTGTGGGCACCGGTGCGCCCGGCGAGGAGCTGATGCAGCAGGCTGCCGAGGCAATTGACGTGCACGGCGACTACATAATGCCAGGCGCTATCGACGACCAAGTGCACTTTCGTGAACCTGGACTAACTCACAAGGCCGACATAGCAAGCGAATCGCGTGCAGCGGTGGTGGGCGGCGTGACATCTTTCATGGATATGCCCAACAACAAGCCGCAGACGGTGAACCGCGATGCTCTTGAAGCCAAATACGAGCGAGCCGCGCAAACTTCGCTTGCCAATTACAGCTTTTTTATGGGTGCCACCAACGATAATATCAACGAGGTGAAAAGCGTTGATTACAGCCGCGTGTGTGGCGTGAAAGCTTTCTTAGGCTCTTCAACCGGCAATATGCTGGTTGACAACACCGTCACTCTGCACAGCTTGTTCTCAGAGGTCGATGCCATAATAGCCATTCACTCAGAAGACGAGGCAATCATACGCGCCAACCGTGATGCCATGGTGGCAAAGTATGGCGAGGATGTGCCGGTGGAGCTTCATCCGCTCATTCGCAGCGCCGAGGCTTGCTATGAGTGCAGCGCCCGGGCAGTGGAGCTTGCCACCCGGCTTGGGAGCCGCTTGCATGTGCTGCACCTCTCAACCGAGCGTGAATTGAGCTTGTTTTCTGATGCTCCGCTTGAGCAAAAACGCATCACAGCCGAAGTGTGCGTGCATCATTTGTGGTTTTACGATAAGTATTATTCAAGTCTTGGCAGCCGCATCAAGTGCAACCCGGCGGTGAAGACGCAGCGTGACCGCGACGCACTGCGCGAAGCGTTGCGCAACGGCCGCATCGACGTGGTGGCAACCGACCACGCACCGCATCTGCTCAGCGAGAAACAGGGTGGGGCGCTAAAGGCGGCTTCGGGAATGCCGTTGGTGCAATATTCGTTTCCGGCTATGCTCGAGATGGCACGGCAAGGCATCTTCAGCGTTGAGCAGGTGGTTGAGAAGATGTGCCATGCGCCGGCTGTGCTCTATGGCATTGACCGTCGCGGATTTTTGCGACCGGGTTATTATGCCGACGTGGTGGTGATGCACCGCAACGATGAAGGTGTTCTCGTCACCGACGATGATGTGGTGTCGAAGTGCGGTTGGACCCCGTTTGTCGGCACCGCTTTGCACCATCAAGTGCGACGCACTTATGTCAACGGCGTGTTGGCTTATTGCAATGGCGAGGTCAATGGCGATGTGCGAGGCATGCGCCTGCTGTTTAAATAGAATCATACACAATTGTTTGTGAAAAATGACAATATGAAAAATAAGAATAATCCCCAAGAATCAAAAAATAACCAACGGCGTGGCTTAACAACAGCGCAGGCCGAAGAATCGTTGCGTCTGCACGGTGCTAATGTGCTCACGCCACCCGCCAAGCAGTCGATATGGCGATTGCTCATTGAGAAATTCAAAGACCCCCTCATTGAGATTTTGCTTGTGGCATTGGTGTTGTCGTTTGGCGTGTCGGCCTACGAGATATCCATTGGAATGGGCATGAAATCGCTGCTTGAGCCGGTTGGCATATTGACGGCAGTGCTGCTTGCCACTGTGGTGGGTTTTTTGGTTGAGGTGAATGCCAACAAAAAATTCGAGATACTTAATAAGGTCAACGATGAAGTGGCTGTGAAGGTGTTGCGCGACGGTAAGGTGCGCCGCCTCTCGCGCCAGAAACTGGTGGTGGGCGACGTGGTGATGCTCGATACCGGCGAGGAAGTGCCTGCCGATGGCGTGCTACTCAGCAGCAACACGCTGCGCATCAACGAGAGCACCCTCACGGGCGAACCGATGGTGCACAAATCGCACAAACCAGAGGAAAACGACCCCGAGGCCACCTATCCAACCAATGAACTGCTGCGTGGCACAACGGTGATTGAGGGCCATTGCTCTATGTTGGTGACTCGCGTGGGCGATGCCACCGAATATGGCAAGGTTTATACCGCTTCGCAAATCGACAATGGCGTTAAGACGCCGCTCATGATGCAACTTGAGCGCTTGGGCCGCACCATCTCATGGCTTGGCTACGGCGCGGCAATTCTGCTTTTTGTTGGCCGTGTGACATCATATATTTTGGTTGATGACACGTGGAACATGCTCGAGTTTGTGGAATATATGCTCACAACGGTGATGCTTGCCGTGACACTGATTGTGGTGAGTGTGCCTGAGGGCTTGCCAATGAGCGTCACTCTGAGCCTTGCTTTGAGCATGAGGCGCATGCTTAACAACAACAACTTGGTGCGCAAGATGCATGCCTGTGAAACCATGGGCTCAACCACTGTGATTTGCACCGACAAGACCGGTACGCTCACGCAAAACTGCATGCAGGTGTTCAACGCCGAGTTTTTTGCCTTGGGCGATAAGGGGCTTGGCGACGATGTGCACAGCAACGAGGTGCGTGAGGCTATTGCCATCAACAGCACAGCCTTTATTGAAGATGACGGCGTGCGCAAGCAGGCGCTTGGCAATCCCACTGAGGGTGCTCTGCTGCTGTGGCTTGCTGAGCAGGGCGACGACTATATGAAACTGCGTGGCGATGCCGTGGTGGTGTCGCAACTGCCGTTCTCAACCGAGCGAAAATTTATGGCTACGGTGGTCGATAGCCCGCTGTTAGGCTGCCGCATGCTCTATGTGAAGGGCGCAAGCGAAATACTATATAACTATTGCAGCTCAACTGCGGCTGACGTTGACCGCACCGTGGTGAGAGAACATCTGCTTGCCTATCAGCAAAAGGCAATGCGCACACTGGGCTTTGCTTGCAAACGCCTTGAACCTGACGAAGACCCTATTGTGAAGGGGCAATTGAATGTGAGCGGAATGACGTTTATGGGCATTGTGGCAATCTCCGACCCAGTGCGCAGCGATGTGCCTCAGTCAATCAAAGAATGTGTTGATGCCGGCATCAAGGTGAAGATTGTCACCGGCGACACTCCCGGCACAGCACGCGAGATTGCTCGCCAAGTGGGCATATTGAACAATGACGATGATGATGCAACGGCATTAATCTCGGGTCCCGATTTTGCTGCGTTGCCCGATGACGATGCTTGCCAAGCGGCTGCCAAACTCAAGGTGATGTCGCGTGCGCGCCCACAAGACAAGTCGCGACTGGTGACCTTGCTGCAAAAACAGGGCGAAGTGGTGGCGGTGACAGGCGACGGCACTAACGATGCTCCGGCCCTCAACGCCGCGCAAGTGGGACTCTCGATGGGCGACGGCACCTCGGTGGCAAAAGAGGCGAGTGACATAACCATTATTGACAACAGCTTTGCCAGCATCACTAAGGCTGTGCTGTGGGGCCGTTCGCTATATCTGAACATACAGCGCTTTGTTGTGTTCCAGCTCACCGTGAATGTGATTGCCTGCGTGGTGGTTACTTTGGGCTCGTTCCTGGGCAAGCAACCGCCGCTCTCGGTGACACAGATGCTGTGGGTGAACCTCATTATGGACACCTTTGCAGCATTGGCAATGGCGTTGCTGCCTGCTACACAGCGTGTGATGAAGGCGAGACCGCGCAAACAAGGTGCGCCAATCATCACGCATGACATGTGGACCTTTATTGTGGGCTTTGGGTCGGTGATAGCGATTATGCTGAGCGCTTATCTGCTCTATTTGAAATGCACCGATGCCGACGGCTTTTTTGCCTTTAGCTTTGCTCATGACATTGAACCGCACGAACTCACCAAATTCTTCACCGCATTTGTGTTTGTGCAATTCTGGAATATGCTCAACGCGCGCTCGTTCTTCAGCGGACATCATGCGTTCTATAAGTTTAAGCAAAGCCGAGTGTTCTTTGCCATGTGGGCGATTATTTTTGTGGGGCAGGTGCTCATTTCAAGGTTTGGAGGTGAGTTCTTTAAGCTCAACGACTTGGCTTTCAGCGAGATTATGCCAATAGCGCTTGTCACCAGTGTGGTGGCTGTGGTTGGCCAGATTATATTCTACATCAAGCGTAAATAACCGCAACAGGCGCCAAGCCTAATTGACATAAATCAAAATTGCCACATATCCCTGCCGGAAGTTGCCGGTGGGGATATGTGACTTTTTTTGACTATTTATTGCGAAAAAATGAACTAAACCAAAGTGTTTATGCCGAGTCTAAATCAACAAAAGGAAATAATAAAAATAAACAATAAATCAATATGAAAAAGTCAGTAATTACATTAGTCATGGCATTGGTGATGGGAACATGCACCGTGGTTGCTCAACCCTATTTCACCCGAGGCCACCGTCAAACACAGTATGAGCGTCAGCGTAACAATTATGGCAGTTCAATGAATGTGCCATATAAAGGATTTGTTGAGATTGGCTATGCTGCCGGCATTGGCGATAATCGCGCCGACCGTTTTGACATACTTACCACACACGGCTTGCAGGTGAGCGATAATGCCTTTTTTGGCGTGGGAGGTGGACTTAGCGTATCGTTCAACAAAGACCAGTATGGCGACCGTTACGACCTCTATGACTATCACACCACAGGCGTGAGTATCCCCATCTACGTTGATTTGAAATTGGGAAATGTGATACCCTCACGCACCTCGTTTGTTCAACCGTTTTTTGATTTGAAGATTGGTGCTCAGTTCCGCGTGAGCGAAGATGTGTTGGCAGTGGGATATGGCTACTACGATGGCAATAACAGCTTCTATATGAGCCCTTCGGTGGGTATCCGCATCCCAACGGGTGGCCGTGGCGCTATCAACTTGGCAGCCACCTATAATCTCACCACTCATCGCATTGCCGACTGGGGCGGCAGCTCATATTACAACGACGACATCAAGGGCCTGAGCAGCTTTGGCGTAAGGCTGAGTTTTGAATGGTAAAGGTTTTTAGTAACAGATTTTGATAGAATGATGTTGAGATGATGCCGCATTATTGCCTCTCCTGTTGAGGGGCGATGGTGCGGCTTTTTTATTGCCATGCAATTGCGGCGTGATGCATAAACGAGTGGCAAAGCAGCCTCGGCTCCTTGTCAATCAAAAAAACGCATGGCAACACTTATTGGCGACGATTGAGCAAAATAAACCGAAACACCCAGTAAGGCTAAAATATGCCTTGCTGGGTGTTTGAAATTCACGTTATTTGTCTAATTGATGATATAATGAGATAAGCATGTGGGGCTGGGGTTTACCCGTTCCTGCACCGGCTTGGGCGGGCAATATCCGCCTTTATAAAGTGGGCATAGGGAGAAACCTCAGTCGGTGTAAATCTCTTTCTTAGCGGCAAGCAGGGTATTTTTCATGAGCATGCAAATGGTCATGGGTCCAACGCCGCCGGGCACTGGCGTGATGAGCGAGCATTTGGGGGCTACGTTGGCAAAGTCCACGTCGCCTTTGAGCTTAAAGCCACTCTTAGTCTCGGTTGACGGCACTCGGGTGGTGCCCACGTCAATAATCACAGCACCCTCTTTCACCATGTCTTCTTTCACAAATTCGGGTTGACCAATGGCAGCAATGATGATGTCGGCGTTGCGGCATATTTCTTTCAGGTTTTTGGTTGCCGAGTGGCACACGGTAACGGTTGCGTTGCCCACCGGAGCCTTTTGCATGAGCAGGCTTGCCACCGGCTTGCCCACAATGTTGCTGCGTCCCAGCACCACGCAGTTGGCGCCGTTGGTGTTCACGTTGTATCGTGCAAGCAACTCAATGATGCCGGCAGGAGTGGCTGAGAGGAAACAGGGCAGACCAATTGACATACGTCCTACGTTGGTAGGGTGGAAGCCGTCAACGTCCTTGCGATAGTCAATGGCTTCAATGATGCGCCGTTCTGAGATGTGGCGTGGCAGTGGCAGTTGCACAATGAATCCGTCAACTTGGTCATCGGCGTTGAGTTGCGCAATTGTTGTAAGCAGTTGCTCCTCGGTGACATCATCTTCATAGCGAATGAGGGTTGACTTGAAGCCGCATTGCTCACAGGCTATCACTTTGTTGCGCACATAGGTCTCGCTTCCGCCGTCGTGGCCCACCAAGATGGCAACCAGGTGAGGGCGACGTTTGCCTTGTTCAAGCATTTTGTTCACTTCGGCTGCTATTTCTTGTTTCACTTCAGCCGCTACTTTTTTACCGTCGATTATCTCCATTAGCGTTATAGTTGTTTGGTTGATAAAAAGTTATGTTTATAAATCTATTTCAATGTTGAGGGTGCCGGAGGTGTGGTTGGCACGAGCGTTGATGTAAATCTCACCGTTGTAGCCAACAAAGTTTGATGCTTTCTGGCCGTTGATGCGGCATGCTTTGGGTGAGCTGCCGTCGCCGCGACCGCTCACGGTGATGTTAATCACGTTGCCGTGATATTTGATGCCGCTGAGGGTGCATTTACTGCCGTCGCTCATGCCCATAGGACGGAATTTGAGTCCGCGCAGGGTCACAATCACACCAAACACTTGGTTGATGAACTGCCGCAGATAGCCGGTGGCGCACCATGTTTGATGGTGTTTCACATCCCACAGGTGTCCGCATTGATATCCGCCGCTGGGCTTGCCGTTGGCAGGGTCGTAGATTTCGTAGAATCCTTGGCTTGTGGTGGCAAGCTTGGCAAGGTTGTCAATCTCGCTGTACATCATGTCAGTGAGCCCGGCATGGGCGCATGCCGATGCAAAAATCATGTTCACATGTGGCCAAATCATCACGTTGTGACGCCCGGGTTTCTCCTCTGAGAAGCGTTTGAAGCAGGGGTAGAGGCAAGGCACACCGTAAGAGGTGATGTGCACTTTGCGCAGTATCTTTTGTGCCTCGCTGCGGCTCACCACGTCATAGAGCACGGCAAATGCCACGCCAAGAGCTTCGGTGTATTGGTGGGTTTTGCCGTTTTGGTCAATGAGGTAGGCAAGCGATGAGCTGGCTTTGTTGTAGAAGTTGCTGCGGATGGCTTTTTTCAGCTTTTTTGCCTTGTCGTTATAGGGTTTGCCCTCGCGTCCCAGCTGCCAAGCCATATCGGCAAGGCACAGATAAGCTTTATAATAGATGCAGTTGGTGCTAAGGCACATGATGCGGTCGGCATGATGGTCAAGCACATAGCTGCTGTTGTTGCCGGGCACATAGATGGGCTCGTCGTAGCCGGCAATACCGTCTTGAAACACTGCCGGACCTGTGAAAAGCTGCATCTGCGAGTTGTAGCATTGCGCCTCGAGCTCAGCCATGGTGGCAGTGGCGCAGTCAAACACTTGGCGCAGATAAGAATCGTTGTGTATGACCATGTAATGATTCCATGCGGCAATCACCCAAATTATCTTGTCCCAATATTGGTGAGCCACGGTGGCGCGGTTGTTGGTCACGCTCCAAAGCGAGTATTCGGCAGCTTGTGTGCGTATCAGGCTTGCTGCGTTGATGGCATTGAAGGCGCAGTCGCGGGTCCACTCGCCGCCGTAGTCGGCGCCTGCCAGTATTAGTCCTTGTTGAGTGGTGTTACGGTCGAGCGTGCTTACAGCCATGGCAAATGCCTCGTTGAGTGTGGCGTTGTTGCTTTGCAGCGTTTGCGCCCGCAGCGGCATGCCAACGGCTAATGCTGCGGCTAAACTGATGATTGCGGTTATGTGGATAATGTGCTTGGTCATAGTGTCGGGGGGGATTTTTTGGGGGGCAGTGTTGATGGTGATAATCAATGCCCGGGGTGGGTGAATAGAGGGGAGGATAAAAACAGCGGGAGGTGAGCGCATGGGGCTTCGCCTCCCGTTTTTAATGAGTTTTTTTATCGTTTGTTGCGACGCAAGTTTTGCATTGCCTTCATTGGATTCTTCATCGTGGTGGCAAGCTTCATCATCTTGCGGGTTTGGTCAAATTGCTTTAGCAATCGGTTGACCTCTTGAATTGTTGTTCCGCTGCCTCGGGCAATGCGTTGGCGCCTGTTGGCGCTTGTTCGTCCTGTGATGAGCATTTCAGGGTTGGCGCGTTCTTGCTTGGTCATTGACTGAATGATGGCTTCAACGCTCTTAAAGGCGTTGTCGTCAATGTCGATGTCTTTGATGGCTTTGCCCACGCCGGGAATCATTGATGCGAGGTCCTTGATATTACCCATCTTCTTGATTTGGGCAATCTGGCTGAGGAAGTCGTCGAAGTCAAATTTGTTTTTAGCGATTTTTGCTTGCAGCTTGCGAGCTTCTTCCTCGTCGTATTGCTGTTGCATGCGGTCAACAAAGGTGACAATGTCGCCCATGCCCAGGATGCGGTCGGCCATACCGGCAGGGCGGAAGGGGTCGATGGCTTCCATCTTCTCGCCGGTACCCACAAATTTAATGGGCTTATTGACCACGGTGCGTATTGAGAGCGCTGCACCGCCGCGGGTGTCGCCGTCGAGCTTGGTGAGCACCACGCCGTCAAAATCGAGCCTGTTGTTAAACTCTTTGGCTGTGTTCACGGCATCTTGACCGGTCATTGAGTCAACCACAAAGAGTGTTTCGTTGGGCTTGATGGCGTTCTTTATTGCTTCAATCTCGCGCATCATCTCCTCGTCAACGGCAAGACGGCCGGCGGTATCGACAATCACCAAGTCGAGGTTTTGCCTTTTTGCCTCGCTGATGGCGTTGAGCGCAATCTGCACGGGGTCTTTGCTCTCAGGTTCGCTATATACGGGTACGCCGATTTGCTCACCCAGCACCTTAAGCTGGTCGATGGCGGCAGGGCGATAAACGTCGCAAGCCACCAGCAAAGGGCGTTTGCCTTTGTCGTGCTTTAGCTTGTTGGCCAATTTGCCCGAGAAAGTGGTTTTACCGGAACCTTGCAAACCCGACATCAATATCACTGCCGGTTTGCCGTCGATGTTAAATTCGGCAGGCTCGCCACCCATCAGGGCTGTCAACTCGTCGTGCACAATCTTCACCATCAACTGGTTAGGGTTGAGCGAATTGATTACGTTTTGACCAATGGCTTTTTCCTTAACCGTGTCAGTGAATTGTTTGGCTATGTGATAATTCACGTCGGCCTCAACAAGGGCGCGGCGCACTTCTTTCATTGTCTGGGCCACGTTGATTTCGGTGATTTTGCCTTGGCCCTTAAGCACTTTGAACGATCTTTCGAGTTTCTCGCTTAAATTCTCAAACATCTTGGAGTTATATTTTTTTGTTATTATTTCATTGTTACCGATGATTTTCTTAATGTGCTTTGTGGGGGCACATAACAACTAAGATGATGGCAAAAATCATGCCATGCTAAAGTCAATAATCGGCCGCTAAACAGCGCGAATTGTGAAAATCTTTGCAAAATAAGCATATATTTGTGATTTACACAAGTGCCAAGGGTGTTAAGATTAGTCTAAAATTAAGTTATAGCCACATTATAAAGTGCTTAAATATGTGAAAACTGCTATAAAAAGGACTAATAAGAACGAAATGCGAGTTTTAGGGTGAGCCTATGTGTTTACGAAGTGCAAAATTTTTCGTAACTTTGTAGCCAAATTATAAGGTAATCAATGGATTTTAATAAAGTATTATATATTTCTCAGGAAATATCGCCCTATTTGCCCGAATCGAAGTTGGCAAAAGTGGGGCAGTTGTTGCCTCAGCGCGTACAAGAGGCAGGCTACGAAGTGCGCACATTTATGCCTAAATATGGCTATATCAACGAGCGGAGAAACCAGCTGCATGAAGTGATTCGCCTGTCGGGGGTGAATCTGATTATTGATGATACCGATCATCCGTTGATTATAAAGGTTGCCACATTGCAGCCGGCTCGTTTGCAGGTGTATTTTATCTTCAACGACGACTATTTCTCACGCAACATCACTCCCAAGCTCGAGACCGAGACTATGCCCGAGGAGAACGACGAGCGCAGCATCTTCTTTGTGCGCGGCGTGTTTGAAACGGTGAAGAAGTTGCGCTGGAACCCCGATGTGATACATTGCGGCGGTTGGATTACAGCCCTTGCCACGGTTTATCTCAAGAAGGTGTATTGCGAGGACTCGTCGTTTAGTGATGCCAAGGTGGTTTATTCAATATACGATAACGACCTGGTGGCACCGCTTGATGCACGCATGGGCGAGAAACTGGTTGCCGACGGCATTGATGCCGAGAGCCTGAGCGAGGTGATGGGCAATCAGGTTGATTATAAGATGCTCACCAAGCTTGCCATTGCCAACAGCGACGGCGTGATGGTGCGTTGCAAAGACATTGACCCTGAGATAATGCAATTCATCGAAGAATCGGGCAAGCCTTATCTGCCGTATAAGGAAACCCCCGATGGCAACGTTGATGCGCAAGAATACATTGATTTCTACAAATCGCTGTGATAGGCGAGCAACACGCAAAACAGCAGTGAGAAATCCACGAACATAAGAAAGTATCTAAATGGTTGAATGCTTATTTTTTGATTTTAAAAAATGAAAAAGTGTTTTTATTACATAGCTTTAGTGCTGATGGCGGGCATTGGCTATTCATGTGAAAATAATACCAATGTGGGCAATTCGCTCTCAGACACTGAGATTACGGTGGTTGCCGACTCGTCGTTTTCCGTTACGGGCTATTCGGTTGAGATTCCGCGGGTGAAGTCACGCACCAACACTCAGTTGCTTGGCGTGTTCGACGCCGAGAGCTACGGCTTGCTGGCTTCTGACGTAGTGACTGAGATGATGCCGGTGGGCTCAATTGTTGACGAGGGCGCTACCGAGGAAACCATTGACCGCGTGCGCTTGGTGATGTTTGTAAACGCCTCGAGCGGTTTCACCGGCGACTCTATTGTGCCAATGCGCATGACAGTGTATAAGCTCAACAAGATGTTGCCCGACCCCATTTATAGCGACTTCGACCCTAAGGACTATTACGACGAGAACGCTCCTCTTGCCAGCGCCACCTACACCGCTTCAGATATGGACAAGACAAGCGACGAGCGTGCCGCTCACGTCTATAGCTATTATGACAACAGCTCGTATTCAACCCAATACTATGAGCTGCGTGAGGCTCGTGTTGAGCTGCCACTTGAGATTGGTCGCTCGCTGTTGCGTGAATATAAGAACAACCCCGAGAGTTTCAACTCGCCCGAATCGTTCGCCAAGTTCTTCCCAGGCTTATACATCAAGAGCACTTATGGCAGTGGCCGTGTGATGAACTTCCGCGACACCGAGGTTGAGGTGCTTTATCACCGCAAGTATAAGACCGATTTTGGCACTGACACCATTGTCACTGACTCAACAAGTATGTTGGCAGCTACCCCCGAGGTGCTCACCAACAATATCATCTCAATGAAGGTGGCCGACTCAATCAAGCAGGCTGTGGCAAACGGTGAAGCCTTGCTTGTGGCTCCTCAGGGCTATCAGGTTGACATCACTCTGCCCATTGGCGAGATTATTGCAAAGTATAATCTTGACAGCAGCAGCCTTAAGGTAATCAACGAGCTTTACCTTGAAATACCGGTTGAACTGATTGAGAATGACCACGGCATCAATCCGCCATCTAACGTGATGCTCATACGCACAAGCGAGAAAGATGACTTCTTCAAGGAGAATCAGCTCACTGATGGTTGCCGCTCGTATGTGGGAACCTACGACTCAGAGAACAAGCGCTATGTGTTCAGCGGTTTGCGCGAATATGTGAAGGATATTCTCAGCAGTGGTAATTCAGTGACCGACGATGATGAGCACATCTCGCTCATTCCGGTTGACATCACTCAGGAGTCGGTTTCATCGAGCTATTCTTATTATTATAGCTCGGCGAGCTCAATACTCACCAAGGTTGCTCCGGCTGTAAACAAACCTTCGATGGTGCGCCTTGACCTGTCAAAGGCAAAAATACGCCTCACTTTTACCAAAAAGAAATAAACCTCAAATCCGCAACTGCGTGCATAATATGATACAGAAGCGAAAAGAATCTG
>JBJECY010000106.1:0-6602 GCA_051871515.1 Muribaculaceae bacterium
GTGTGGCGTGGTTGGTGATTTCGGGCGTATTCGATACGCCCCTACGGTTGGTGTGTGGCTGGGTTGGTGATTTGGGCGTATTGCGATACGCCCCTACATGGGAACGGACATTGCGTGTGGCGTGGATGGTGTTTTCGGGCGTATTGCGATACGCCCCTACATGGGAACGGACATTGTGTGTGGCGTGGTTGGTGATTTGGGTACAATAAAAAAAAGACAACGTCACCGGAAGGTGGCGTTGTCTTGTGCTTTTATGCTGCAACGCATCATGTGTGATGAGTGCGTTGAGCTGTTAAAGGGTAAAATTATTCAGCGATAATCTTGGTTGCCTTGGCGCCTTGCTTCTTGATGAAGATGCCGTTTTCAGGATTAGCAACCTTTACACCTTGCAGGTTGTAGTATTCAACTGGTGCGTTCACGTCAGCGTCAGCTTCAATGCTGTTGATGTCAGTGCTTCCAGGAGTGAAGGTGTATTTAGCCAAGCGAATGCCTGGGTTGAATTGGAAGATGTTTACAGTGCCATCTTCGTTAACCGATGAAGCAAAACCTACTTGATAGTTAACAGCTTCGCCTGCTGGCATTGTCCAACGTGCTTTAGTTGTTGCGTCTTGAAAATCAATCACTTCCCAAGAGTGTGTGCGGGTGCCATCGTCATCTTGTGTGAGTACAACATAAATTCTTCCATTTACTTTAAAAGCAGACCAGTTGGTAGTGGTTGTCTTGCTGAAGTCAATCACGCCGTCGTTTTCGTAAACAGCCTTTTGCAGAGAAGTTTTGCCACCCTCATTCACACGCAAACCGCCAATACTACGGTTACGAGCAATCATTTTAGGTGCTTCAGTGGCATCTGCATTCAATGGTTCAATAAAGATTACTGAAGATTCGGTGTTCCATGACTCGGTGTTGTCTTCATCACCAATCTTTACGCCGTAAGAAAAATCTTTGTCTTGTTCGCCTTCGTAGATATTAAACACTGTTGCGTATGCGCATGCGTTAGGGCAAGTAACAATAAAACCATTCTCAAGCATGTTACCAGCCATCTTGTCGCCTAAGTAGTCGCAACGGCCTGCACCATCGGGGAATTCAACACCACTTGGTACTGTACAAGGCACATAGGTCATTTTGCCTTCGGGGTCAATAATGATAAAATTGTTGAAAGAATTAAGAAGACCAAAATTCAAATTGACAATAATGTTGCCTGCCTCATCAACTGAATTACCCAAGCCAATGGTTAATCCGTCGGCATTCTCAGCTGCCCATGTATTAACGTCATAGTCTTTCTCATAACCGTTTTCACCCCAAATCTCAACCTTACCGGTGGTCTTGTTGTTGAGGATTGCTTTGGTGCCCAGAGCGCCGCAATCGCGGGTTTCACTTCCTGTATGGTCAGCCATATTATGCTCCCAGTCAAGTGTCAGGTTTCCTGTGATTGTGCCTTGAGCATTCATTGTGCATGCCATAATAATGGCTGCTCCACAGAGTAAAATTTTCTTCATAATCTAAAAAAGGTTTAGTTTGTAAATATAATAATAAGTTCGCTGTTGTGTGATGGTTTGTGATAAATCACGCACCATTACACAAGGCAAAATAACACAATAAGTTTGGCATAAGCAAGTAAAGTTTTGATTATTTTTGTAAAATAGAGTTTACAACAGTTAATATACATTAAATAGCGGGATTCTGCTTATAAATATGCGGTTTTTAGCCAAAATGTTAGGGTTTAGGTTAAAGTATGTAAGTTTGTGAAAGTGGTGTTAGTGGCACTCCCCCCCCAAAAAAACTCACTCTGCACGGTTGCAATGTTGCATGGCAGAGTGAGCGTTGAGAGGGAGATGTATTTTTGCCCATAAGGTGTCAGCGTTGTATTGTCACTGAGCTGCGGCCTTCACCTTTTTTCAGCACCTTTATTTGCACTGGGATGCGTTCGTTGAGTTCTTCGCGGTGTGAGATGATGCCCACTCGCCGATTGTTGTGCCCGGCAATTTCCCTGAGCCGTTCAAGTGTGCCCATCACCGAGTCGAGGCTTTTCTCGTCGAGTGTGCCAAAACCTTCGTCAATGAAGAGGATATCAATGTTGGTGTTGCGGCTGCTGAGCGATGAGAGTGCAAGCGAGAGAGCGAGCGAAATCATGAATCTCTCGCCGCCCGAGAGCACCGTGGCGCTGCGCACTTGGTCTTTGTTGTAGCGGTCGAGCACAAGTATCGACAGTTGCTCGTTGCGGCTGCTGCAAGTGAGCTGATAGCGGTCGGTGATTCGCTTCAGATAGAGGTTGGCATTGTTGAGCAGAGGTTTGAGAATGTGAGTTTGCACCAGAGTGCGGAAGCGTGTTCCCCCAAATGTCTTGTTAAGCAAATCCCATTTTTGGAATGTTTGTGTGGCGGTGTTGAGCTCCTTCAGGCATTGTTGCAGCCGCTGGTTGTTGGCTGTGTTTTGCTTTAGCAGGGTGTCGATGGTTGACAGTTGTGCCACCACTTGGGTTTGCTGTTCGTTGGCTTGGTTGCGTTGCTCTTGCACTTGAGCCTTGTCTTGGGGCAGTGTCACGTTCAGGTCATGCAGTGCGGCTTGCGCTGCCTCAACGGCACATTTGGCTTGTTCAATGGCTCCTTTCAGCAGTTGCATTTGGTTGTTGGCGTCGGTTATTTCTTGCCTATAACCTGCAATGAGGTGTGCGTTGGCGGCTATTTGCGCCAAAGTGTCTTCGCTGGTGCCTTGTTGGCGGTAGTAGTCGCTGAGCTGGGCTTGTTGGCGGTTGGCTTCCTGGGTGTTTTGCTCAATGGCGTTGTGGGCTTGTTGCACGTCGGCATAGAGCTTGGTCCACAGCCTTATCACATCGTTCTGCTTGGCTTGGCAGGGCGAAGGCGTGCATTGCCATTGGGGCTGCAATTGCAGTATGTTGCTGCGCTGTTGCTCAAGGGTTTGGCAGAGAGTGCCGCTTTCGTTGCACTGTTGCTGAACGGTTTTGGCGAGTTCCTCTTTACCGGTGTATTCCCGGGCATCCTGTTTGAGTTGTTGTGCGGTGAGCTGCAAATTGCTGTGCCACTCGGGGTTATATGCGTCGAGGCTTTGGCTGAGCTGATTGCGCAGGTTGTTGATGTCGTGGGTGCGTGTGGCAATCTCATTGTTGAGGCGTTTCAGCTCTTTGCTGTTGTGCTCAACATTATTCACGGCGTTTGCCAGTTGCTTTGATGCGGCGTTGAGCGCATTGTCAAGGCCTATTTTCTGTTTGTTGAGTTTATCGATGCGTTCTTGCAGATTCTGCACCTGTGTTTGCGCTTGGCGCAGTTTGGCAATCTCTTGGCGTGTGTTGGCAAGCACAGTGTCAATCTGCTGCTGCGTGGCAATGCCTTGCTTTTGCAGATTGGTGAGTGCCGTTTGCTGCATCAGCTGATTGCGTGCGTTCTCAATTTCGCTTTGCTGCTTTTTCAGTTGGGCTTTTTTCTCGTTTAGCTCGCCCTGCTTGGTGCTGTATTGAGAGGAGAGTTCGTTGAGGTGCTTCTGTGCGGCATCGCGGGCTGCCACTGCCTCGTCGCGGTGTTTGGTGAGAGGCGAGAGCACAGCCGTGAAATCGAATTGCAGATTGCTGATGGCAGCGCCGCACAGCGGGCAAGTGGTGGCATGCGTTTCGGCGAGCTGATTGCGCAGGTTAACCAGGGCATCGTTTACGCTCATGTTCATGGCGTTGAAGCTTTTGAGCGCAGCCTCGGCGGCGGCGTTGGCTTGGTTGTAGCTCAATTGCGCTTGGTTGACTTCGTTGGCAAGCCGGCTCAGTGAGTCGTTGGCGCTGTTGATGGCGTGGCTGAGGCTTGTTGCCTGCTCGGTGAGCCTGTTTAGCTCAAGGCACCCTTTACTCAATTGTTCAAGGCGGTTTTTTAGCTCGTTGGCGGCGTCGAGGTCGCTGTTTATCTGCTCGGGGTTGAGCTGATTGCGCTGACTGACGAGGCTGTTTATTTCGGCTTGTTTGGCTTCGACGTTTTGGCGAGCCTGAGCCTCGGCATCGCGCGCCTTTTGGCAATTCTGTTCAAGCGATGGGCGTAGCTCGGTTTCGGTTTTCAGCGCCACTTGTGTTGCCGTCATCTGGTCGAGGCTTTTGCCATAGTTATTCAGCTCAACAATCACGGCATTGGCATTGGTGAAAAGTTGCCTTAGCGCGCTGCGCCCCGATAGCCAGCTGTTGGCGGCGTTGAGCGATGCCTTTTGCTGCCTGAGTTGCTCTTGGTTGAATAGCAAATCAGCGCAAAGGGCGATGAACTGCTCTTGCAGCTTGGGCATCAGCTGCTCGTTGGCCTTTACGGCCTGACGGGCATTGTTGAGGGTTGTGAGCCATTGCCGCTGGGTTGTGGTTGAGTCCCAATTGTTCACCGTCTGCACCTTGCCCATGTGGATGGGGCTTTGTAGCTGCTCGGTGAGCACCGCCAATTCGTCTTGGCGCAGTGTTTTCTGAGCGTTGTTGGTGTCGATGGCATCGAGCAGTTTGAGCACCTTGTCGAGGTGCGCTATTTGGTTCTCAATCTCCTGCTTTTGCTTTTCGCAGAGGGCTTTTTGGGCGTTATGCTGCTCAATCTCTTCGGGCGAGAGCTGGTGTTGCTTCTCGGTGTCGTAAGCCGCCTGTTTTTGCTCCATGACAGCTTTTGCGCGTTTCTCTATGTTGGCGATGGCAATGCCGTAGTTGGTAAACTGCCCGGTGTCGGTGAGCTGTTCAAGAATGGTCTCGCGCTCGGTTTTGTCGCCGGTGAGAAACTCGGCAAATTGCCCTTGGGCGAGCATAGCCATGCGGCTGAATTGCTCAAAGGTCAGCCCAATGGCGCCCTTAATCAGCTCTTCGTTATCGGCATCTTTTGTAGAGGTTTTGCCATCGACGGTGACAGTCCATTTGGGAGAGCGGTATTTGAGCACCCTCTTGCCCTCGCTGTTGGTGTTGCTCAGCACCAATCCCAACTCCAGGCGTGCCAAATAGTCCTTGCCGTCGTTACCCTCAAACAGAAGTTCGCTGTAACACTGGTCTTTGTTTGAGATGCCCATACGGGTGTATTGGCTTATGCTGTTGATGCTCACATCTGAGCCGTAGGTGCTGTTAAACTTATTTTCTCTGGAGTTTTTCACACTTTTGATGCGCGGCGTGGTCTTGTAGAGCGCCATTGAGATGGCATCGAGAATCACCGACTTACCGGCACCGGTGTCGCCCGAGATGAGGAATATTGGTGCGGGGGTGTTGGTGTAGCTGTCGCTGAGGTCGCTGGTGAAGTCAATGTCGGCTTGCTCAATCGATGCTATGTTGCGCAAATGTAGTTGTTTGATTCTCATAGATTATGATTGCGTGTTGAGAGGGTTGGTGTTTTTGGTGTTTAGCTTTTTCTTTTTCTCGTCGTCGTTAATGTGGCGCACTTCTTCCTCGATTTCCTTAAAAGCCGAGGTAATCATGTCGAGGTCTATGCCGGGATATTGGTCGATGGTGGTTGTGATGAACTCCAGAGGGTTGGTCATCTGCTGCAAGTCGGCAATCTCAAAGATGGTGTTATCGTCATTAGCCACGTTGATGGCTGGCGCACCATGCCACAGATGCTTGGGGTTGTAACGCAGATTTCGGTTGTAGCTTTCAAGCAGGTCGTAAACGCGCGTATTGAAGTCGGTGGGCACGTTGGTGTTGTAGTGGAAGTGTAGGCGCAAATAGGCGTCGCTGTTGTTCTCGGCAAACTGCTTGATGGCTTCAATAGCCTCGTTGGCATCGGTGAAGTAGCCTTGCTGCGGCAACAGGTGGAAGTGGCGCAGCTCGTTGATGCGTAGCTGCCTGATGTTCACGTCGCCGCCATGATGGTCAATCTCAACCACCGTGACGGTGTGGGGATAAGCCTCGTCGCAGCTCACATGCAGCGCGCTGCCGCTGTAACGCGCCACTCCGGCGGGATAGGTGACGGTGTCGTTGAGCACCATGCTGTCTTGTGGGTGATTGATGGTCTGCGGCTTGTGAATGTGCCCTAAAGCCAGATAGTCGTAGCCTTGAGGCAGGCTGTCGAGGGCTTGAGTGACCAAGGTTCCTAACTCAATATTGTGCCCTTGCATGTCGCAGCCCGTCACAGCCATGTGTGCCATCACCACCACGGGCTTGTTTGACAGGTTGTTTTGCTGCACCGTTTGCAACAGGCATTGCAACGCCTCGCCGCAGTTGGCAGCCATATAGGGCAGGGCAATCACATAGGCTGTGCCAATGTCGATGATGTATTGCTGTTGCCAAGTGTTGTCTTGGCTGCCGGTTATCATGCTCCGGGCCGGCGCCGTGCCCACCAGATGGGTGTTGGCATAGGTCCAGATGGCGCTGTCGGCTTGCAGACGCATTGCCGAGTCGTGGTTGCCGGCGGTGACGATGATGTGCATATCGGGGCATGCCTGATGCAGCTGCACAAAATATTGCACAAACTCCTGCTTCACCGAGGCACCCGGTTGCTGAATGTCGAATATGTCGCCGCTCACAACCAGAGCATCGGGGCGTTCCTGCCGGCACCATTGTTCAAGCTGGTTGAAGAAATGCCTGTGCTCGTCGCTGCGGTCATAGTGTTGATAAATAGTTTGACCTATATGAAGGTCGGCTGTGTGTATTATTTTCATTG
>JBJECY010000107.1:0-6529 GCA_051871515.1 Muribaculaceae bacterium
CCTCAAGGGCAAAGAACGCGCTGTTCATGTCAACCTCACGAAGCCCGATGCTGAGTTTGCCATCTTCAAGCGAAGCTACAAAGCGAATCTTCTTGTTAGCACCCTCAGCTTTCTGACGAAGTTCCTCAAAGCCGGCATCGAGCTGCGACACACGGTTCATGAAATCGTCAACCGAGCCTTCGAAAAATTCTTCAGGCACAAAAAGGTGCTTAACCACGTCGCTTTGCTCAACAGCGTAGCCCGATTCGCGAGCCAAGATGGTGATTTTGCGAGCCACATCGTTGCCACTGAGGTCAACACGCGGGTCGGGCTCACTGTAGCCCAGTTCGCGAGCAAGCCTTACTGCCTTGCTAAACGGACAATCATGGCTCAGAGTGTTGAATATGTAGTTGATGGTGCCCGAGAGCACAGCCTCAATCTTAAGAATCTTATCGCCCGAGTTGCGCAGATTATTGATGGTGCTGATGATTGGCAGACCTGCACCCACGTTGGTCTCAAACAGATATTTCACATCGCGTCTGTGAGCAATCTCTTTGAGGCGCTGATAGCTCTCGTAGGGCGAAGCAGCCGCAATCTTGTTGGCAGCCACCACGTTCACGTTATGGTTGAGCAAATCGGCATAAATGCCTGCAATGTCGGCACTCGCCGTACAATCAACAAACACCGAGTTAAATATGTTCATCTTAATCACCTCGTCGCGTATGTTTTGAGGTGTGGCATCAAGCTCGGCGCTGTTGAGCAACGATTTCACGTCGCTCACGTCAAGACCCTCGCGGCTGAAGACGCATTTGCGAGAATTAGCAATGCCCACCACCTTCAGCTCAAGCGACTTATCTTGTTTAAGGCTCAACTGCTGCTTCTTGATTTGGTTGATAAGGCTCATGCCCACATTGCCCACGCCTGTGATAAACAGGTTGAGCACCTGTGTCTCAGAGAGGAAAAAGCTATCGTGAATCACGTTGAGAGCCTTGCGCAGATAAGCCAAATCAATCACAAACGAGATGTTGGTTTCTGATGCGCCCTGTGCACAAGCAATCACGTTGATACCATTGCGGCCAAGCGTGTTAAACAGCTTGCCGGCGATACCCGGAGTGTGCTTCATGTTCTCACCCACAATAGCCACAGTGGCAAGGTCGCGTTCGGCAGTAATATCACTGATGTCACCGGTGCTCAGCTCGCTCGTGAACTCCTCACGCAGCACAGCCACAGCCTTCTCGGCATCGGCATTCCTTACAGCAAAAGAAGTGTTGTGCTCCGACGATGCCTGCGACACCAAGAACACGCTCACGCCATTGCGTGCCAAAGCATTGAAAATGCGCGAGTTAATGCCAATCACGCCCACCATACCAAAGCCGGTGAGGGTGATGAGGCAAGTATCGTTGATTGACGAGATACCCTTGATGGCCTTGCCCTTGCTGTTGTTCTCATCAGAGATGAGCGTTCCGGGCGCCGAGGGATTGAACGTATTCTTAATTAATATAGGTATGTTCTTATGGAAAACAGGATAGATGGTAGGAGGATAAACCACCTTAGCACCGAAGTTGCAAAGTTCCATAGCCTCGATAAACGTAAGATTATCAATCACATAAGCCGAGCTAATCACACGCGGGTCGGCAGTCATGAAACCATCAACATCGGTCCATATTTCCAACTTGCGAGCATCGAGCGCCGAAGCGATGAGTGCAGCCGTGTAGTCGCTGCCGCCGCGGCCCAAGTTAGTGATTTCGCCTGTGTGCTCGTCCGACGAGATGAAGCCGGGCACCAAAGCCACCTTGCCCGTAAACGAGCCAAGAGTTTGCTTAATAAGCTTCTCCGTGAGTTCAAGATTGGCATAATGCTTGCCAAATTGCGTATTGGTTTTCACAAACCGGCGAGAGTCGAAGTGCGTTGCCCCATCAATGATGCGAGCAATAATGGCACTTGACAATCTTTCTCCGTAGCTCACCACAATGTCGCGGGTGCGCTCCGAGAGGTCCTTAATCAAAGCTATGCCCCGGAAAATGTTGCCCAACTCTTCAAGCAATGGGTCAGCTATGGCATGCACCTCTGGCAGCTTTTCAGCCGGCACCATGCCCTGAATCACATCATTGTGACGAGTCACAATCTCGGCATACTGCTGCAAATAGCCCATGTCGCCCGTTGATGCCTGCTTAGCGGTGTTTATCAACTTATCAGTGATGCCGCCTAATGCCGATACAACAACAACAACCTGCTCATTGCAGCTTTCAACTATCGATTTCACATTACGCAGGCTATTAACAGTGCCTACCGATGTTCCTCCAAACTTTAAAACCTTCATTATTAACGCTTTAAATGCCGCCGGCAAACAAGGCTTATAGTCATATCACAGCGCTTGCGCCAACAGCTCAATTTATTTCTTTTGTTAATTACGCCGCCAAAGGTACTAATTTTTATTGAATTAGCATTACAATATGTAGGCAAAACAGCATTTCAGATAACAGTTTTGATGTAAAATAGCCCACTTACAAACTAACGATAAGCCAATTCAAGCCAAATTGCACCAAACTATTATTGAATAAGCAGCCCCAAGCAGTTTTGATGTGCCCTTTCGTATATTATTATCAGAAGCCGTTGGTGGAGCCGTATCATACAATAACATCCCCAAATAATTCCACAATTCACGCCGTGCATTTTTGCTTAAAAAAAGGAAATTCGCTAAATTTGTAATCAAATGAACGAGACTGACGACATATTCCACTTCACCGACGATGAGCCGGAGCCGCGACGCGGATGTGTGATGATAGCCAAGCCAACGGTCAACGACCTTTGTTTTGGCAAATCGGTGATTGTGCTTGTCAGTCACAACGATAATGGCTCAATGGGGCTTATGGTGAACCGCGATTCGGGCCTTTTGCTCAATGACGTGCTGCCCGAGCTGCTCACCACCGAGGACTTGCCGCTGTATCTGGGCGGTCCGGTTGACAACAACATGCTCTTTTTCATTCACACGCTTGGCGAAGAGGTAATCCCCAAATGCAAGTACATTGCCCCGGGGCTGTATCTGGGCGGTGAATACGATGCCATGAAGCGCTACATCAACAGCGGCGCCACCGTCAACGGCAAAATGAAGTTTATGCTGGGCTACAGCGGATGGGATGCCGACCAGCTGAAAAGCGAAATTGAGCAGCACGACTGGGCAATTTGTCAGCAAACTGTGCCAAAACTGCTTTTGAGCCACAGCGAATACGGATTATGGCAAAAACACGTTGAAATGCTGGGGCAGCGCTACCACCTATGGCAAAACTGGCCCTACGACCTGCGGAGCAATTAATCAGAAGCCAAAGTCAGGGGCAAAGCGATGCATCATCACAGCATCTTCAAAGCCGCCCTTTCCGTCAGCAATCCAACTGCGCAACAGATTTTCATGACCAAATCCCACTGAACGGAAAAGTTGCTTGGCAGCTTGGTTGCTGCTGCGCACCGTGCAATAGACCTGATGCAGCCTAAGCCTGCCAAAAGCATATTTCTCAACCGCAATGTTCACTGCCCTCTCGCCCACTCCTTGGGCACGGTGAATGGCATCGACAAACACGCCAACCTCAGCACGGGCATTGAGCGTATCAAAATTAAACACATCAATCACGCCCACAGGTTCGCCGGCCTGCAATATCATCATGCGCACCTCTTGTGTCTTGTAGATATCGGCACAATAATGTTGCAGATACTCCCACAACAGATATTTCGACACGGGCGCTGACAAAGACCCCGAGACCCATGCGTCAATCTCGTTTTCCCATTTATAGAGAATCTCAAAATCTTCGGGTTCAATAGCACGCAGCTCAATGTCGCCATCCCTAAAAAATTCTGCCATATTATAATGTGTTTAGGTTACAATAACTTTTTTACGCCATAGCAAACCAACACACGCCAGTGCTGTTGCCAAGCGCAAAGTTAAGCAAACCTGAGGAATAATCATTCATCCCCACGTCAATAAAAAGATATGTACTCCTTAAAAAAGGGAACTTCATCAAGAGCGGCAAAACCAATCAAAGCAGACAATACTGAGTGGCAATCTGCTCAAAAGCCATAAGCCTGCGCCTAACACTCACAGCCACCACATAACTCGCCCCCAAACACAGTTTCTTAAGGCTCAAACGCTTGCCCATATCCATACCTGAGGCGATGTCCGAAACAAAACGGCCCTCATACACATCGTTTTCGTCATAGGCAAGTTCGTTTGCCACCACATCGTTCACACCATATTTCAACGCCCATGGGCGGATGATGTCGGCAACCATTTCACTGGCTATCACCACCTTGTAGTTTTGAAGGCGTTTTTTCTGAAGTTCCTGAATGCCCTTAGGGAACAATCGGCAATTAATCACCGAAGCAAAATCGCGGCACAACTCTGAGATTTCGGTCCGTGTGCGACCGCGCAACACCGTGTTGACCATTTTACGCGCATACACTGCGCTGCCACACAAGCCAATCTTGTGAAACATCACCCACGGCAGGACAATAGCATCATTCAAGAAATAAGTGAAATAATTGCCGCTGGCAAATTTAAGAAACGCATGTAGCGATTCTCCCCTCATCAGTGTTTCATCAAAGGCAAATACTGCCATCTTTTGATTGTTTTCCATAATCATAAATTAAAACCTCCTTTCGTTGGATGGTAACTTACATCGGCTAAACCTTACTTTGCATCAATGCGAGTCACCATTGCAACTCAATGTTTTTTTAATAATAATTTAGCAAAGCGCCTTATTAAATATAAGAATTAAGGAAATCTAATAAACAGAAACATCAAAACATCTTATCTATTAAATAGACTCTTTAAAAACAATGATTGAACCCTCAATGCGGCAAAACGCGCATAATCAGGCCGATGCTTAATGTTTCTACGATGCAAATATAATGATATTTTGCAAAAAACAAATATCTCAAAACCAAAAAGTAAACAAAATCTAACAAAATTGCCACATATTGTATATAATATTATACACCACAATCCGCATTAAGCAGCAACTATGCTCTCTTGCAGAAGTAACGCCCACAAGCGGCAAAGCAAAACGGCATCAGATGCCGCATAAGGCAATTTTAAGTAATTTGCACACCCATTTATTTTGTCAAACCGAATAGTAGTGTTACCTTTGACCCCGTGTTAACGAACATCAGCTAACCAAACATTATAATAATAAACTCAATCATCAACCTGCAATGGGAATAGTAATAGGAATAGATGTGGGCGGAAGCACCACAAAAATAGTGGGGCTAAACGCCGGACAAATCATCTCACCCATGTTTATCACCGCCACCGACCCCGTGTCGTCGCTCTTTGGAGCATTTGGCAAATATATTTATAACAACAATATCAGCCTCAACCAAATAGACCAAGTGATGATTACCGGCGTGGGCAGTGCCTACGTTGAAGGCAACATCTACGGACTACCCACCGCTAAGGCCGACGAGTTTCAGAGCGACGGATTGGGAGCACGCTTTGGCAGCAAGCTCAACAAACTGATTGTTGTGAGCATGGGCACTGGCACCACACTGGTGCAGGTTGAGGGCAACAACATACGCCACCTGGGCGGCATAAGCATGGGCGGAGGCACTCTCATGGGGCTTTCTTCGCTGCTGCTGAAAACAACAAAGATTGAAACCATACAAGCCCTTGCCGAACAAGGCAACGTGAAAAACGTGAATTTGCAGATTGAAGACATCTGCAAAAAGGATATTGAGGGGCTGCCACTTTATGCCACCGCGTCGCTCTTTGGCAAAGCCAGCAACGCCCACCTCAGCGAGGAAGATATTGCCATTGGCATCTATTATCTGGTTATACAAACCATTGGTTCGGCTGCCGTGCTCTCGGGGCTAAACAGCGGAATCAAGGACTATGTGATGATTGGCAACCTTGCCCAGATACCGCAATGTCGCACCATCTTCAGCATGATAGAAGACCTCTATAAAGTGCGATTCCACATACCCGAGTATGCCGAATTCCGCACCGCCATCGGCGCCGCATTGTGCTACAACAGAGAAGCATCTGACTGCCAGAAATAACATCTGACTGAAAATCAATACAGCCGTGGCAATGATTAGAGTCATTGCCACGGCTGCTTTACATCATATTCGCTCTAAAGTTTTAACGATGATGTGTTGTCGGTCGTTCTATCAAAACTTCTTCACACGGATGTGGCAATATGGTTCGCCGCCGATTTTATCGTAGTAATGCTGGTGATACTCCTCGGCACGCCAGAACCGTTGCACCGGGCGCAACACCGTGTTCACCTCATAGCCGCGGCTGCGCAAATCGTCAACAACACTCTCTGCAACAAGGCGTTGATGTTCGTCGGCATAGAAAATCTCGCTGCGATACTGCGGGCCAATGTCCGGACCAACGCCATCGGTCTGAGCCGGGTCATGTATCTCAAAGAACATTCGGCAAAGCGTTAGATAATCAACCACCTCGGGGTTATAAGTCACCTCAATAGCCTCAACATGATGCGTGCGGTGCGCTTTCACCTCGGGGTAAGTGGGATTCTGTTCATCGCCGCCGGTATATCCT
>JBJECY010000108.1:0-30871 GCA_051871515.1 Muribaculaceae bacterium
CAGTGCCCTCGCCATCGACCGTCACCGCCGGTTCCCAAGTGCGGCCGTTGTCCTCGCTGCGACGCGTCACCACGTCGATGTTGTTGGGCAAATCACCGCCATTGGTCCAACGCTTGTCAACAGCAGCTATCACTGTGCCATTGTTGGTGGTGCATAATGCAGGAATACGATAGAAGCGTGAGCCGGCGTCACCGGGCATAAACAGCACCGTGCTGTCGCTCACGGCAAACAGCTGCGCATGCGCCGCCATAGCGCTACACAGCACCATCACTGAGGCTATTGTTTTCTTAAATTGGCTCATTGTGTTCACAAAAAAGGTTGAGTAACTGCAAATATAGTTATTTTTTTCTAATCAATGCCAACCAAGCAACACATTTATCACGCATCGGAGCAATATTTTTCACAAAAAAATTGCACTCCCCCACTGCGCAACATTTCTGCAAGCACAGATGCCGGGGGAGTGCGTCAACGCCGGACAATAATCACTCTACCTACTTGATTGTCCCTATGAAAAAAGCCGCTTATATCATAACGAACTGCCTTTATAAACCGAAGAACGGGCCGACGGCACCAAAACGCCATATAACGTCACGCGGTTTGAGCTGAAATTGGGATTTACCGTCACCGTTGCCATATATCCGTTTTGAGGCAGAAAAACATTCACCGTTGCCGATAAGCCTGTGCCCGAGACACTCATTGACAGGGTAACATTTCCTTTCTTGTCGGTGCTCAGCTTTATGTTGTAAGCCCTGCCTTCGAGTGTGATGCCGCCCACGCCGTTAGGGCCTCCGCTGTGAAAGGGGGCAATCTGTATCACCGCCTTATCGTCGCACAGCGAAACGAAGTTGGTCATCGACGTCACATAAGCCGTCTCGCCTCGCTTAAATGAAATGCGGTTGGCTTCAACCACAAAGTCCAATTGCTCTAACGAGGCATAGGCGGCTGCCGCGCGAATGGAGTCTTGTATTGCCTCAATGCGTTTTTCCTCGTCACGTTTCTGCGAGCTTTCTTGCTCGGCTTTAGTGTAGATGCGCCGCTCGGTTTGCGCAACGGCTGCCACGGCACTCGCCAGCAGCACAACTAATAAAAAGATTCTCCTATTCATAATTGTAGTGTATATTATTACATTGTTTGTTTAGTTGCAAGCCCGCCTTGATTGCCGCGTTTTGTGAAAGTCGGTGCCCACAGCCGCCGCGCCCGTCACCCGCTACGCCATCAACAGGGCTTTATAATCATGCTTTGGTAACGATATTGCAAATATATGCCCTTTGCTAAAAATAACATTTGACATTTCACGAGGCTTATTATACCGTTTTTGTAGTAATCAATGCCCCATCGGGCGAATCTATTCGGCAACAATAATCTAAAAAGCTATCTTTGCTAAAAAAGAAACCGCCCACACAATGAACAAGATAATAAATATTGCCGTTGGCACACTGCCACTCTTAGCGGCTAAAAAGGTGCAATCCTATCGTTTTGAAGATGCTGTGGAAGTGATAATGCTTGAAGGCCACAAGCTGAACGAGGACGGTGCGCCCGACGTGTCGGTGCCTCTCAAAGTTGACTCCTTTCACATCTTCCTCACAATGGCTGGCACGGCATCTATGGAGGTTAATTCAGAGGAATATCAGTTGCTGCCAAACACCACCATCAATTTGATTGGTCCAAAGGTGTTGCGCAATGTCACCTTCTCTCACAACTACAAGGGCTATCACCTGATGGTGAGTCTGCCGTTTTATGACGAGGTGTTTAAAGAGGGTAAGCACCTAACCGCCGAAACGGCAATGTACAAAACACGGTTTCCTTACGACAGTCTGCTGCCGCAAGAGAGCCTTATGCTTGAAGAATGTATTCTCACAATCATAAAAACAATCACACGCACCAACCACATCTGGCACCGGCGCATGATTGAAGCCTCCGTGCGCATCTTCTTTATGGAAATGGGCAACATCATCATTGCAAAAGCGCCCATTGCAGAGAGCGCCAACCTGCCATGCCACCACACGCTGTTCTACCGCTTTATGCAGCTCATCAACAACTGCAAAGAGCGAAAAACAGTGGCTTTCTTTGCCGACAGACTATGCCTCTCGCCCGACTATCTGGCACAAGCCATTAAGGCTTTCTCAAAAAAGCCCATCTCCTATTGGATTAACCAAGCGCTGGTGATGCAGGCTAAGACTTATTTGATTGACAAGAACATGACCACACAGCAAATAGCCGCGCAGATGAATTTCTCCGACCAATCGTCGTTTGGAAGATTCTTTAAGAAAAACACCGGGAAAACGCCGGCTGAATATCGCAAGCAATTCCAATAACCACCTAAGCATAACGCACAGTTCATCACACCCCACGCCCACAAAGCAAGCGCAAGCTTGGCTCAACAAACAGCACCCCATGCGTTTTTGCTGTGGGCAATTGCGCATTTTCATGAACGGCGGCAACAAAAAAAGGGCGAGTGAAAAGTGCCGCCTAAATGGTGGGTGACACTATTCACTCGTCCACAATATGGTTTAAAGATGGTCTGATTATCAGCTCCTCAGGAGCGCACAGAGTGCCCGGCGGAGTGGCGTATCAGATTTTCTTCTTTATTTCAACCTCTTCAAATGCTTCAATGATGTCGCCTTCGTTGATGTCGTTGTAGCCAGCCACGCTCAAACCGCAGTCAAAGCCGGTTGACACTTCCTTAGCGTCGTCTTTAAATCGCTTGAGCGACCCGAGTTCGCCAGTATAGCGCACAATACCGTCGCGAATCACGCGCACTTTGCAGGTGCGTTTGATTTTACCGGTGCGCACCATAGCGCCAGCAATGGTACCCACCTTGCTGATGCGATAGGTTTGCAATACCTCGGCAGTACCGGTAATCTCCTCCTTGATTTCGGGCGAAAGCATACCTTCCATGGCTTGCTTAACCTCCTCAATGGCATCGTAGATAACCGAATAGGTGCGGATGTCAACACCCTCTTGCTCAGCAAGCTTCTTGGCTGCGGCAGTGGGTCGCACTTGGAAACCAATGATATAGGCATCAGAAGCTGAGGCCAAAGTAACGTCGCTCTCGCTGATGGCACCCACGGCCTTGTGAATCACGTTCACCTGAACCTCAGGAGTTGAGAGTTTGAGCAACGAGTCGCTAAGGGCTTCGTAGCTACCAGCCACGTCGGTCTTAACGATGATGTTGAGTTCGTGGAAGCTGCCAAGGGCTTTACGGCGGCCAATGTCCTCAAGAGTGATACGTTTTTGAGTCTTAAGGCCCTGTTCGCGTTGCAGTTGCTCACGCTTGCCGGCAATCTCACGCACTTCTTGCTCAGTGTCCATCACATTGAATTTGTCACCTGCAGTTGGTGCGCCGTTGAGGCCCAGCACCAATACCGGCGACGATGGTCCGGCTTCTTTCACGCGTTGGTTACGCTCGTTGAACATCGCTTTCACCTTACCGAAGTGAGTTCCTGCCAAGATGTTATCGCCCACACGCAATGTGCCGTTTTGCACAAGCACAGTGGCAACGTATCCGCGGCCCTTGTCAAGCGACGATTCTATGATGCTACCCACAGCGTTGCGGTTGGGGTTGGCTTTAAGCTCAAGCAAATCGGCCTCAAGCAGCACTTTCTCCATAAGTTCCTCAACGCCAATGCCTTTCTTAGCTGAGATGTCTTGCGACTGATATTTGCCGCCCCATTCTTCAACCAGATAGTTCATGTTGGCAAGCTCGGTCTTAACTTGGTCGGGGTTAGCATTAGGCTTATCAATCTTGTTGATGGCAAAGACGATGGGCACACCGGCAGCTGAGGCATGGTTGATGGCCTCAACGGTTTGCGGCATCACGCTGTCGTCAGCAGCCACAATGATGATAACAATGTCAGTAACCTCGGCACCACGAGCACGCATAGCGGTGAAGGCTTCGTGACCAGGAGTGTCAAGGAAAGTGATGCGGCGGCCATTAGGCAGCTTCACGTTGTAAGCACCAATGTGCTGAGTGATGCCACCGGCTTCACCGGCAATCACGTTCGACTTGCGCACATAGTCGAGCAACGAGGTCTTACCGTGGTCAACGTGTCCCATCACGGTCACCACTGGCGGACGCTCAACCAACTCGTCTTCGGGGTCTTCCTCCACCTGAATGGCTTCGGCAATGTCGGCGCTCACATATTGAGTCTTAAATCCAAATTCCTCGGCAACGATGTTGATGGTTTCGGCATCGAGGCGTTGGTTGATAGAAACCATCACGCCCAGGCTCATGCAGGTGCCAATCACTTTGTTGATGGGCACATCCATCATCATGGCAAGGTCGTTGGCAGTAACAAACTCGGTGAGCTTGAGTATTTTTTCTTCTTTTGCTTCGAGTTCGGCTTGCTCGCGTTCGCTTTCGCGCACGGCTTCGCGTTTCTCCTTGCGCCAACGTGCGCCCTTGTTTTGCGTCTTGTTGGTGAGGCGTGCAAGTGTCTCTTTCACCTGACGTTGCACGTCTTCCTCGCTCACCTCGGGCTTGATGGGGCGTTTGGGCGGTTTTGGGTTCTTGCCTTGACCCTTATCGCGCTTGGCGTTGCCCTGACCTTTGTCGCCGCCTTTACGCACATCGCTCTGTATCTGGTTAGCGCTTTTCTCAATGTCAACTTTCTCTTTGCCGCCTATTCTCTTGCGCTTCTTACGGTTGCCCTCACCGCCAGCTTCGCCTGAGTGTTGCTCTTGGCGACTGATGTTCTTAGCCATGCGCTCGTTGCGCTTCTCCTCTTTGGTCTTTTTCTTAGGACGCGTCTGCGAGTTGATTTGGCTAAGGTCAATCTTGCCCACCACGTTGATTGATGGTCTGAGGTCGGTACGCTTCAAGGTGAAAACGTCATTTTCCTTTTGAATGTCGTCATCGTCATCGAAGTAGGCTTCAGTCTCGGCTTGGGCTTGTTGGGTAGCCACCTCGTCGGCAGGCTGTGGCTGGGCTGCGGTTTGCGGCTTCACCTCGGCAGCCTGAGGTTCAGTAGTCACCTCGGGCTTGGGAGCCGGTGCGGCAGCTTGCGGCTGAGCAGGTTGAGGCTCAGGTTCAGGCTGCTTCACCACAGGGGCAGCAGGCTTTTCAGGCTCAGGTTGAGGCTTTTGCTCGTGCACTTCAGGCGTATCAACGATGGGCTTGCCCGTAGCGAGGTCAATCTTGCCAATAAACCTGGGCTTGTTGACCCTGGTGGTAAGCTCTTCAACTTTCTCGCTATTACCCTTGCGTTCCTTTTGGCGCACCACCGCCTCGCTCTCGGCGCGTTTCTTAGCGTCGTAGTCGGGCTTGAACGCCTTCAGCAGCAAGTCATACTGCTCATCGGAGATTCTGCCGTTGAGCGAGTTTTGCTCAGCGGGCATATTATTTTTTTCGAGGTAATCGAGCAACGTCTGAAAACCTACGTTAAGTTCTTTTGCTACTTTACTTATTTTTATCTTATTGGGCATATTCAATAATAAGTGGTTAATAAAAAAATTGAAGAATCACACGGCACATGCCATAAAGCCTCGTTTTGCGCCAGGTAAGCAATCGTGGGCAAGAGATGGAGTGAGGAGCCGGCGAGGAGACCGTGCTCCCACGAGTTCTAAAGTGATGATTTGCTGCCGCTTAATCAATCCTCGTATTCGGCCTTGAGCACCTGCAGCAGGTGGTCAACGGTGTCTTCTTCGAGGTCGGCGTCGTCAATGAGCTTTTGACGGTCGGCTTTGAGCACTGCCTTGGCAGTGGTGAAGCCCAAGCTCTTGAGCGCTTCAATCACCCACATGTCAACTTCGTCGCTAAACTCGTCGAGGTAGATATCATCGGGGTCATCGGTTTCGCGATAAACGTCGATGTTATATCCGGTGAGCTTAGATGCAAGTCGTATGTTCAAGCCACCCTTACCAATGGCAAGCGACACCTCATCGGGGTGCAGGAACACCTCGGCGCGCTTTGTTTCCTTGTCGATGCGCATCTGCGAGATTTTTGCAGGGCTGAGCGCACGCTCAATGAAGAGCTGGGTGTTGGTGGTATAGTCAATCACGTCGATGTTTTCGTTTTTCAGCTCACGCACAATGCCGTGAATACGAGCGCCCTTCACGCCCACGCAAGCTCCCACGGGGTCGATGCGGTCGTCGTAGCTCTCAACGGCAATCTTAGCGCGCTCGCCCGGAATGCGTGCAATGGCGCGAATCACAATCAGGCCGTCGTGAATCTCAGGCACCTCAATCTCAAAGAGGCGGCGCAAGAACTCGTCGCTGGTGCGCGACACATACACCTTGGGGTTGTTGTTCTTGTTATCAACCATATACACGATTGCGCGTACTTGGTCGCCCTTGCGATAGAAGTCCTTGGGTATTTGTTGGTCCTTAGGCAGAATAAGCTCGTTGCCGTCAGCGTCAACAAGCAAAATCTCCTTCTTCCACATCTGATATACTTCAGCAGTGATTAGCTCGCCTTCCATATCCTTGAAACGGGCATAGATGGCGTCTTTCTGCAAGTCGAGAATCTTGCTGGCAAGGGTCTGGCGCAAGTTGAGCAGCGCACGGCGCCCAAACTTGGTGAAGTCGATGCGGCGTGCAATTTCCTCGCCCACTTCGCAGTCCTTATCCTCAAGCAAAGCCTCGCTCAAGCAAATCTGCTTGTTCTCATCTTCAACCTCGCCGTCGTTAACTACTTCAAGGTTCTGATAGATTTCGCAGTCACCCTTGTCGGGGTTCACAATCACTTCAAAATTGTCGTCATTGCCAAACATTTTTGCTATCACGCTGCGGAACGACTCCTCAAGAACGCTCATCACAGTGGTCTGGTCAATGCCCTTCTGCTCGGTAAATTTCTTAAACTCATCAATCAAGTTGGTCGATTCATCCTTGGTTGCCATAAATCTATTTAAACTGAATTAAGTATTTTGTATATTTTGTTTCTTCGTAGCTGAGTGTAACGTCTTGTTCAACCATCACCGGGCGCTTGGCACCCTCGGGCTTAACCTTTGCTGCCACCTTGATGGTGAACGAGGTGTCGCCGGCTTGGCTGAGCACGCCTTTGAGCTTGCGCCCGTCGCAAGTGAGCACCTCAACATCGTTGCCAATGTTTTTGTCATACTGCGCCTTGACCTTGAATGGCGATGTGAGACCTGCCGACCCAACCTCAAGCTCATAGTCCTCGTCGTCGCGGTTGAATTGCTGCTCCACGGCGCGAGTGATGGCAACGCAGTCGTCAATGCTCACGCTGCCCTCGTAGGAGTCAACCTCCACCACAATGCGGTTGTCGGTGCTCACTGTCACGTCAATCAAAAACAGGTGCTCGCCCAGTTGCGCTTTCACAACATCGGCAATTGCTTGTTTATCAATCATAAATGCTTATTCTTTTGGTATAAACACGTTTTGTTGTTATCAAAAAAATGAGGGAGCTCCTGCCCCCTCACCCGAATTGTCTCCGAAATGTTGTTGCAAAGTTATCACTTTTTCTTTAATATTCAATGTACGCGCCATCTCAACGGCGTTTTCCGCAATAAAATAAGCTAAAATTTAACTTTATTTATGGTTATTTATGTCTTTTTAGCTGATTCAAGCATAAAAAATCTCGCACCGCCACAAGCCGTGCGAGATTTGCGGTTGCCATCTTACTATGCCGATGGCTTATGAATGATTTTGAATCTTGTGGTTATGCGCGTTTCTTCCAGAGCTTGGTCATGTCTTCAAGGGTCTTGCCTTTGGTTTCAGGCACAAGACGCCAAACAAAGATGGCGGCAATGATGCCAATCACGCCATAGAGTGCATAGGCAAAGGTGTGTCCGAAGCCGTCGCCCGGGGTGATTTCCATGTTATACATGGGCACAAAGGTGGCACTCACGGTGAAATTAAACACCCATTGGAAAGCTACGGCGATTGCCACAGCGGCTCCGCGGATGGTGTTGGGGAAAATCTCGGCGATGAGCACCCAGCAGATTGGGCCCCAAGAGAACATAAACGAAGCTGAATAGAGCATAATGCTCACCACTTGCATCATCGGAGGCAGGTTGAAGGCGTTGCATGCGGCAAAGCTGAGTGCACCCAGCGCCATGCCCAGCGAACCGGTGATGAGCAGCGGTTTGCGGCCCAGACGTTCAACGGTGAACACAGCCACCAGCGTGAAGGTGATGTTTACAACACCCATAATCACGGTTTGCTGCATCGAGTCGCCGGCGCCCACCGAGTCAAATATGCGCGGTGCATAATAGAGCACGGCATTGATGCCCACAATCTGTTGGAACACTGAGAGCATACAGCCAATGAAGATTACCATCCAACCGTAAGTGAAAAGGCGTTCAGCCTTCACCTCAACGGTGTTCTTGATGTCGTTGAGAATCTCCTTGGCTTTTTTCAAACCGTTGATTTTGCTAAGCACATACAGGGCTTTGTCGTCGTTGCCGCTAAGTGCAAGGTAACGAGGTGTTTCAGGCACAAGCAGGATGAGCACGGTGAAGAGGCCGGCTGGCACTGCTTCGCTCACAAACATCAATCGCCATCCGGTGGCAACGGTCCATGCAGCGAAGTCGGGGCTTGTTGTCTTTGCCCATTGCACAATGAGGAAGCTTACGAAGTAAACCACTAACTGACCGAAGATGATGGCGAATTGGTTCCACGACACCATGCGTCCGCGCATAGAGCTTGGCGACACTTCGGCGATGTACATCGGGCAGATGGCAGAAGCCAAACCAACGCCCACGCCGCCCAGAATGCGGTAGAGGTTGAATGCCACGAGCAGGCTCATTGAGGGCGTGCCATAGTCGAAAAACAAAAATTCGGGGTAGTAGGAGCCTAATGCCGAGAGCAGGAACATCATGCCGGCGCAAGCCAGGGCGCGCTTACGGCCGAGCCTGTTGGCAAACAGGCCCGACAATGCGCTACCTATGATGCATCCAATCTGGGCACTCGATGAGGTGAGGCCGTGAAGCACGTCGGTATAGTCGAAGTCGGTGGCTCCTTTAAAGAAGCTTTGCAAACCGCCTTCGGCACCCGAAATCACGGCGGTGTCGTAACCGAACAGCAAGCCGCCAATCACAGCCACCAGCACTATCGAGAACAAATATAGTTTACTGCCTTTTTCTGAATAGTTCATAAGTGAAATCGTTTTAATGAGGTTTTATCACGGGATAATGCAATTGCCGGCGTTATCAGCAATACATTGCCACGATAGCCTCATAGAGTTCTTGTTTGCCGCTTGTTTGCTTAGGTTCGCCCACGGTCTTGCCGTATTCATACACTTGCTCAAGGGTGAGTTCGCCGTCTTCAAACTTCTTGCCTAAGCCGCTATCAAACGAAGCGTAGCGCTCAGCAAACATTTTCTTATATGGAGATTCTTCGAGCAGGCGGGCAGCGTTTTCAAGGGCGCGAGCCATAGCGTCCATACCGCTGATGTGAGCCAAGAAGATGTCGTCGAGGTCGGTTGAGTTGCGACGTGTCTTAGCGTCGAAGTTGGTACCGCCGGTGCCCAGACCGCCGTTGCGAATGATTTGCATCCAAGCTTGCACAAGTTCATATTGGTCAATTGGGAATTGGTCAGTATCCCAGCCGTTTTGCATATCGCCGCGGTTAGCGTCGATTGAGCCGAGCATGCCGTTATCAACGGCAACTGCCAATTCGTGCTCAAAGGTGTGACCGGCAAGAGTGGCGTGGTTAACCTCGATGTTCACCTTGAAGTCGCCGTCAAGGCCGTGAGCCTTCAGGAAGCCAATCACTGTCTCGGTGTCAACGTCATATTGATGCTTTGATGGTTCCATTGGTTTTGGTTCGATGAGGAAGGTACCCTTGAAGCCCTTAGCGCGAGCATAGTCGCGAGCCATGCGCAACATGGTTGCCATGTGCTCTTTTTCGCGGCGTTGGTCGGTGTTGAGCAAGCTCATATAGCCTTCGCGGCCACCCCAGAACACATAGTTCTCAGCGCCAAGCTCAATGCCGGCATCAATGGCGTTCTTGATTTGCACGATGGCGCGAGCCACAACGTCGAAGTCAGGGTTGGTCGATGCGCCGTTCATGTAGCGCTTGTGGCCGAATACGTTGGCTGTTGACCACAATAGCTTGATGCCAGTGGCAGCCATTTTCTCTTTGAGATATGCAACAATCTCGCGGAGGTTCGACTCATATTCTTCAACCGAGTTGCCTTCTGACACCAGGTCAACATCGTGGAAGCAGAAATAAGGTATTCCCAGCTTGGTCATGATTTCAAAACCTGCATCGGCTTTGCGCTTGGCGCGAGTAACAGCGTCTTCGCCCTCGTTCCATGGGAAGGTCTTGGTGCCGCCGCCAAATTGGTCGCCACCGTCGGCACACAGGGTGTGCCACCATGCCATTGCAAAACGCAGCCATTCTTTCATTGGCTTACCCATAATCACTTTCTCGGCATCATAGTAGTGGAATGCCATTGGGTTCTTTGAATCTTTGCCTTCAAACTTGATTTTTCCTATTTCAGGAAAATACTCTTTTGTTGCCATAATATTTTTGATGCTTTTTTGGTTGTTGCCAAGATGATGGCTTGCCGTGTTGGCGCATGCGTTGCGCCTGCGTGGGCCGCTCTTGGCTTGGGTTAATGTTATTTAATTTTGTTTTATTCTCTGGTTGGTGAAGGGAGATGATTAAATTTGGCTGAGCAGCGTGCGCTTCCAGTTGTTGTAAGCTGTGGCGTAGGCCTCGGCATTAGCCGTGTCGGGGTCAATCACAGCCAGACGGTTGAGCGTGGCAAATGCCTCGTTGTTGTCGCGGTAGATGCCTGCGCCAATGCCTGCGCCCTTGGCAGCACCCACCGAGCCGTCGGTGTCATAAAGCTCAATCTGTGCTCCGGTAACGCTTGCCAGAGTGTTGCGGAAGATTGGGCTGAGGAACATATTGGCGTTGCCGGCGTGTATCTTGCTCACCTTCATGCCCATTTGCTCCATCACCTCTATGCCATATTTAAACGAGAACACAATGCCCTCTTGTGCGGCTCTAATCACATTGTTGATGTTGTGATTGTTGAAGTTGATGCCGTGGATTGAGCATCCCACTTCTTTGTTCTCGAGCACACGTTCGGCGCCGTTGCCAAATGGCAGTATGCTTATTCCGCCGCTGCCCACAGGGGCTTGTGCTGCCAAATCGTTCATTTGCGCATAAGAGACGCCGCTTTGCACCATGTTGCGCTTAATCCATGAGTTGAGAATGCCGGTGCCGTTGATGCACAGCAGCACGCCGGTGCGCGGGTTTTGCGCCGTGTGGTTGACGTGGGCAAAGGTGTTTACGCGGCTCTTTGGGTCGTAGTCAACAGTGCCGTTAACGCCGTAAACAACGCCCGAGGTGCCCGCCGTTGAAGCAATCTCGCCGGGGTTGAACACGTTGAGCGACAAGGCATTGTTAGGCTGGTCGCCGGCACGATAAGTGATGGGGGTTCCGGCTTTAAGGCCCAAAGCAGCGGCTGCCTCAGGGCTTACTGTGCCTTGCACGGCAAAGGTGGGCTTAACGTCGGCAATCAGCTCTGGCGAGATGCCATAGGCGTTGAGCACACATTCTGCCAATCGGTTTTCTTTGAAATCCCACATAATGCCCTCCGAAAGGCCCGATACGGTGGTGCATATCTCACCGCTAAGGCGCATGGCAATGTAGTCGCCGGGGAGCATTATTTTGTGGATTTTATCGTAGAGCTGGGGCTCGTTCTGCTTCACCCATGCCAGCTTCATGGCAGTGAAGTTGCCGGGCGAGTTGAGCAGGTGTTGCAGGCAGTAGTCGCGGCCTATGGTTTGAAACGCCTGTTCGCCATAGGGCACGGCGCGAGAGTCGCACCAAATGATTGACGGGCGCACAAGCTGCCCTTGCTTATCAACGCACACCAATCCGTGCATCTGATAAGAGATGCCAATGGCCTTGATGTCGGCGCTGTCAACCTTGCTTGTTGCCAGCACCTCGGCGGTGGCTGAACACAGATATTGCCACCATTGGTTGGGGTCTTGCTCGGCCCAACCGGCGCGCAGCGACATTATGGGCGCTTCGCTCTTAGGGAAGAACGTGCTGCCAACGCACTTGCCGCTTTGGGCATCAACAATGCTGGCTTTTACTGATGAGCTTCCTATGTCGTAACCTAAAAGATACATGAGTAATTAGTTTTATGTGTTATTAATTCTTATTGCAGGTTATGTTTCTCTGTTTTTTTGAAAAGCGCTTTGTTAGTGGTGTTATGAGGGGGGCATGGTGATTATCTGCGCCATTTGTTATAGCCCACTTTGTCGAAACGGTAGTAGCGAGCGGCGCGGTGAGCCACGTTTTTCTCATATTCGTCGAGTGGCACCACATATTTCATCTGTTTGAGTTTCTTCTGGAAGTTGCGCACGTCAAGTTCGCGGCAGTAGATGCGCTCAAACAGGGTGCGCAGCTGCAATGCCGTGAAGCGGCTTGGCAACAGATGGAAAAGGTAGATGGGGTCGGCCGAGACAAATTGCCTGATGCGGTTCATTGCCTCTTCAATGATGATGTTATGGTCAAAAGCCAACTCGCCCGGCTCGTTCACAGGCACCCAGCACAGCTCGTTGCCTCCGGCTGAGAACATTGAGGTGTGGGGCGAAATCTTCACCAACGAGAGATAGGCAATGGTGATGGCGCGCTCCACCTTCATCTTGATGGCGCGCTCAAGCCATTTCACATCTTTCACGTTCTTGGTGCGGTCTCTCGAGCCAAAAGCCTTGAACTGGATGAGCGGCATACGCCTGATGCCGGCTTGCTCAACCAGCACGCGCTGTGCAGCTGCATCAAGGTCCTCATCTTCATATATTAAACTGCCCGGGAGCTTCATGTCGTGAGACTCCTCGCCGTCTTCTTTGATTGTGCGTTTCAGCAGGAGCACTTTCAGTTGCTCTCCGTCAAATCCCACCACCACACAATCAACCGATATGTGGTGATTGGCCAAAGGCATTTCAGGTTTTTCGTTCATTTATTATAGATATAGGTTTAGTTGATGCAAATATATATCACTTTTTTCACTTCACAAACAAAAAAGTGAGTTTTTTTTGGCGAGTTAATCACTTATTATTCAGCCGCATCACATATTGTAAGCCCCACAATAACCACCCTTATTGTGCATTACACAATATCAGCAACTCACCCGCAAACTCCGCTTAGTGTATATTACACAATAAGATGCCACCGCATTTAGCCACTTGCAACGGCACCCACTTATTGTAAAAAACATGCCAAATCTGCCATGCCCTCAGCCGCCAAATTATTGCGCCCTCGCCCCACCCTCCTCGGCTGCCACACAACAAATAAGGGTGGGCCATAAACGCAAAAGCGGTCATAGCAATGATGCCATGACCTTAACTTCTGTTTTTGTTCTTCAAACGGTCAGATTCATTAATAACGACTTAAAACAAACTAAAACAATCTTCTCTAACCAATATAAACATATCTTTATAAAAAACAACTATCACCTTCGTGAATCTGTTGCAAAGGTAAGCAATGTTTTTCAATTTGCCAAATATTTTGCAGAAATAATTTCAAAAAGCACGAATTATTTGATTTTTGATTGCTTTTTGAACAGAAAAACTCACCAAAATCCACCTTGTTGGCAATGTGTCATTTATTACTTATGTGCCTGTGCTTCAGGTGCAGTAACTTAGCGCCCAAAACCGGCGACAGAAAAACGCACACTAATTTTCACAAAAACAAAACACACATTGAATTTTTAGGTTATGATAAACAATCAGATGATGAATCTCAGCGAGAACGAGATGCTGGCGTTGTGGCGGCAGGTGATGAACATCGACGTGAACCGCACCAATTGCCAAGTGGAGGTTGATGACGGCATCGACATTGATGCCTTGTTGCGCACTCACATCAAGCAATGGTATGACAACCTGCTTGAAACGGCACCGCTGCAATGGCTGCCGCAGACCGATGTGGCTTCACAAGCCGTTGCCACTGCCAACAGCGAGGGCGTGGTGAACATTGAGCTGCCCAATGGCTGCGTGCGCCTGAGCCAGCTCATGCTGCAAGGGTGGCAACAGCCGGTCACGCAGTTTCACCAACCCGACGACGACGTGGCATTGATGCAGACTTCGCCCTATCTGCGCGGCGCGCTCTGCAACCCGGTGGCGGTGCTTTATGAGCAAAGCGTGATGGCATATTCCATTGAGCCGGGCACACAGCCCGTGGTGACGCAACTGCTTGCCGTGATGCGCAACGATGCCGGCAAATACGTGTTCTCGCGCAGCGCCATCGCCACCATCCCGCAGTTTGGCGCATGGATGCAGTGAGCAATGCCCCCTGCCCCAAGCACCTGTTTGACAACATTTTTTATTCACGATTATTGTTTTGCAATCAGGCACAAATGCACTATCTTTGCCCTAAGATGGGCGGCTCGTTTCTCGCCCAACCGATTCTTGCCCGCCAACGGGGAGAAAAAAGAGGATAACAACTATTGTTAATAAAACAAATGTCTTGTGTCATGAAAAAACTTATTGTTCTGTTTATTGCCGTGGCTACGATTGCAGCGGCTCATGCCCAGAGCCGGGTGGTGGCTCATCGCGGATTTTGGGATGCCGAAGGCTCGGCACAAAACTCCATTCGCTCACTGGTGAAAGCCGACTCTATTGGCTGTTGGGGCTCGGAGTTCGACGTGTGGATGACCGCCGACGGCACTCTTGTGGTGAACCACGATGCAACAATCAATGGCATTGTGATAGAATCAGCCAAAACCAAGCCGGTGGCGCAGTGCATGCTCAGCAATGGCGAATATGTGCCTTTTCTTGAATCGTATCTGCAAGAAACCGTATTGCACCCCAACATTCAATTGGTGTGTGAGCTGAAATCGCACACCAACAAGGAGCAGGAGGCCAAAGCGGTGAAAAAAATCATAAAGATGATGAAACGCTATGGGCTGCAAGACCGCGTCACCTACATAGCTTTCTCGCCCGATGCCACTCTCAATTTTGTGAAATATGCGCCTAAAGGCACTGAGGTGTATTACCTCAACGGCGACTGGACTCCACAGCAGCTCAAAGATGCCGGGTGCGCCGGAGCCGACTATCACCTGGGGGTGATGAAAGCGCATCCTGAATGGATTGAGCAATGCCATCAAATGGGACTGAAGGTGAACATTTGGACGGTGAACAAGCCCGAGGACCTGCAATGGTGCATCGATGCCGGCGCCGACTTCATCACCACCAACGCGCCACTGCTCCTACAACAGATGCTCAAGAAATAAGCCTCTTGTGGTGGGGCTTCTCACTCACTCTGGTGCTACTATGGTGAAACTTAGCACCCCCTCAGGCAATATTATAGCAAAGAAGCAGTGCACGGCACTAATCCCCACAGGGTTAATGCCGTGCACAAATTTGTATATAGGTGGTTTTTACTCAGTTACCTCCCGGACGCAAAAACAGCAAAGTGGTTCGTTACTTCTTAATCATGCGGCTCACCACCTCACCTTCTTGGGTAGAAACCTTCACAACATAGACGCCACTTTGCAAGTTTTCTACCTGCAGCGCAGCGCGTTGCTCACCGCCGGCATCGGCAGCGAGAACTTTCTGTCCACTAAGCGAATACACCGCAATGTTGCCCATTGCGCTGCCCGATTCCACATACACCATATCGGCAGCAGGGTTAGGATAAACCGCCACGCCGTTTACAGCATCGGCAACCACATCATCTATGCCCGACGAACTGGTAAGCGTAAACTTTGTGCCGCCGCCCACTTGCTGCCATACGTTTGCTATAGTGGTATATAGGTAGATGTTATATTCTTGCCCTACAACACCGTTAAACTCACCGGTGAAAGTAAGCTCTTTTGTTTCGTTTTTATCTATTACGCAAGACTCATTGAAAAAAGATGCAACACGATGCTGTTCGTTATCATAGATATAAGCATAAAAATAACCTTCAACCTTTTCGCCTTTATTCGTCAAGCGGCAAGTGGCTTTGAAGTCGCTGCAATCAATTTCGTCATCAAACGTAAAGCCCTCGTTGATGAGACCTGATTCATTTTTTGTGACTGTAAACTTTGTGCCATCACCCACCTGAAATCCTACAGTTTCCCCTTCCTCATAGAAGACTAAATCGATGCGATATTCTTGCCCGACGACACCGGAAAACGAACCGGAAAATTCAATATATTTAGTTTCGTTTTCATCTATTACGCATGATTCATTGACTAAATCTTTAACATGATGCCCTTCGTTATCATAGATAGAAGCATGAAAATCACCCACAACCTTTTTGCCTCTATTCGTCACGCGGCAAGTGGCTTTGAAGTCGCTGCAATCAATTTCCTCATCAAACGTAAAGCCCTCGTTGAGGAGACCTGCTTCCTCATTTTTTGTGACTGTGAACTTTGTGCCATCGCCCACCTGATTTCCTGTATCTGTCCCTTCCTCAACGAAGATTAAATAGATGTTATATTCTTGCCCGACAACACCGTCAAACTTGCCGCTGAAAGTAAGCTCTTTTGTTTCGTATTTATCTATTACACAAGATTCATTGTTAAACCAAGATTCTCTGAAAATAGATGTAACAAATTGCCCTTCGTTATCATAGATTGTGGCATAAAAATCACCCGCAACCTTTTTGCCTCTATTTGTCACGCGGCAAACGGCATTGAAGTCCAAGCAGTTGATTTCGTCATCAAACGTAAAGCCCTTATTGACAAGTCCAGGTTCCTCGTTTTTTTTAAGTACAAACCTTGTTTCCTTGCCCAACTGATGTTGTTCGTTTCCGCTATCGAAGAACAAACATACAGCATATTCTTGCCCGACAACACCGTCAAACGCATCAGTGAAAGTAAACTCTTTTGTAGCATTCTTATTAATTACGCAAGAAACACTATTTAGCTGCTTCTTAAACAGCAATTCGTCATCATTGCCAACAGAATATAATTTAGCAAAATATTTACCTCCCACTGCATCGCCTGTATTCGTCACGCGGCAAGTTGTAATGAAGTCCCTACAATTGAGTTCGTCATCAAACGTGAATCCTTCGTTATGGAGATTAGCAACCACATCATCAATGGCCGATTTATATGGAAGAGTGAACTTTGTGCTGTAACCCACCTGATGCCATGCGGTATCCCTATAGAATAAATAGATATAACATTCTTGACCGGGAACACCATCAAACGAACCGGCAAAACTAATCTCCTTAGTAGTGTTCTTATCTATTAAGCAATAATCAGAGCTAAAATTAGCAACCGATTTAAGAGCATTATCATCACCACGAACATAGACGTATGCCAAAAAAACACCGCCAAACAATCCGCCGACATTAGTCACACGGCAGGTCGTTTTGAAGTCGCTGCAATCAATTTCCCCATCAAACGTAAATCCTTCGTTGGCGAGCTCAAAATCTTCAGGTTCTTCGTTTACAACAACACTCATCGAAGCCATGGGCTGAAAAGCGCCATCTTTGGTTAGAGTGCATACAGCCAATGTGTAATTGCCAGCTTCCACATCTGGTAATTTGTCTACTATGGCACCGGTTTCGGTTTTGCCCTTAGTTATCTCGAACAGGCAATAGCTATTGGCCACAACTTCGTCATTCTCATCGAAAAAGGCAGCATAAAGGTTGCCAATGAATTCGGCACCGCTATTCGACACCGTAAGGTTGACTTTATATGGCTTATTAGAATAGAGATTAGCTTCAATAGCAAAGCTTTCAACCTTAATTTCCGGCCGCTCATACTCAACAGCCGAGAAAGTTAGCGCACCGTTGCTCACGGTGAGTTTCACAGCATTCTGTTTGCCGTAAGGCACCATTATGCGGCCGCTTATGCCAAATGTTGTATTGTTGAAAGCGGGATAGATAGTGTAGTTGCCGTCGCCAAGTTGCACAAATGATGATGCCGAAAAAGCAAGACTGTATAAATAGTAAGCCCATAAACCGGAATCATAGCTATGAGGGCTTGAGGATATAAATGTTGATTCTTGAGTTTGGTCATTCACCACATCTACACCAAGATTTACCGCACAAGTTTGAGTAACATTACATAACTGATAAAGCCTGCTACCGGTGGCAAAAGTAATGGCGGTGTTTGCTACATCGGCTGCAGCCACATCGGTTGTAGCACATTCAAAATCGCCGTCAATGCCTAAACTATATGAGATGTCGGTTGTTCCCTTGTTGGGAGCAAAGCCATAGATAATCATTTGGTCGCTGTTGTATCCCGAACTGCTGCCACCTGCGCCTTGAGCGCTTGGATTAAGTGCCGATAACTTGAAATAACCATCCGACAAACCTCCCCAACCCCAGTTGATGTGGAAGAAGTTGTCGCTGCTATAGCCGTCGCACACAAATGCGTGTCCACTGCTGCTATTACGTCCGCTGTAGTACACTGGACGTCCGTTTGCGACTTCGTTATATACCAGACCGTTCCACTCACTTGGAGAATAAAATATACGGTATGTGTGAGTAAGCGACTTGTCGTAATCGAAATAATTAATAAAAGCCTTATATGCATCGGTGGAAGCTGCCCCCGACGACAATCCGTAGTGCATATTTACACTCACGCCGGCACAATACATCAGCGTTGCAACAGCATCATTCTGGGCATCGGTTGCCGAGGAATCATACTCGTCGAGCATATTGTCCCAATTGAATGTGATGGTTGAGAAGTCTAACGATATTTCCTTACCGCTCCATGCGTAAGTATTAGAGCCTTGTCCGGTCTTAGGCCACTCAAAGTAGTTCATAACCTGTGCCATGGCAGTAGCCACGCAACCGGTCACGCAACGGCTCTCTTCGTCATACATAGGGCACTTGCCGTTAAATGGGCTTGACTGATTCCACTTGGTGGTTAAGAGCGGAGGCACAGCTGTCCTTTCATTGGTCATCTCAGTCGCAGCAAAGGCAACTGAGCTCGGCGTAACGACGTCTTGGCTATGCTCTATGGCAAAATTTATTTCGTTAGTATACTCATCAAGCATGTAGCGCATATTCTCAGGAATGGCGTTGATGTTGAAGCTGCCATTCTCAGAGTAACCCAGCACCTGCTCAACACAGTCGTCGGCAGCCACTATCACAAAGCCGCCTTTTGCAAGGTTGTAGACATAGAAATTGTTGACGCTGCCGGTGCTTGCAATGTATGCCAGCAAGGGGTCGGAGTCACCAGCCAACGATTTCAAACGCGTAGTCTTGCGCACAAATTTGCTCGCCACGTCTTTAGCATCACTCGGGTCAATCTGCTTTGCCCAAACTGGCAATACCATCAAGATGGCAAACAATGAGAGTAGAAGTTTTTTCATAATCTTTGCATTTTGGGTTATAATATTCAAATTTATAAACAATAAACCAACAAGCTATCAGCTAACAGCGACCGCATCTGATATTTAACATTTTTTAATACCTGCAACAGACCTATACAATACAGCAAATGGAGCTATGGCACATCAATGTTGCCATAACTCCATTTTTATTTATTGCCTTGTTGCTCCGCAGCCAGAGCCGAGCAACGCGGCGGTTTCTTACAATACCTTGTGATAGAGGTCCACAATGTCGGCGCGAGTCACCTTGCGTGGGTTGCCCGGTGTGCAAACGTCTTCAATGGCTTGGTCAGCAAGGGCTTCAATATCGTCAACGCTGATGCCCAGTTCTGAGAGGTGTTGAGGAATACCCACTTCAATGGCGAGAGCGCGAACAGCGTCGCAAGCTGCCTGAGCGGCTTCTGCCTTGGTCATACCTTCTTTATAAGCATCCATAGCCTTGGCTATTTCAACATACTTGTCGAGGCAAACCGGCTTGTTGAACTCCATGATGGTTGGCAACAGCAATGCATTAGCCACGCCGTGAGGAATGTCGAAGAGCGAACCCATTGGGTGAGCCATGCCGTGAACCACGCCCAGACCAACATTTGAGAATGCCATGCCGGCAACGTATTGTGCCACTGCCATGCCGTGACGGCCTACTGGGTTAGTTGGGTCGTAAACAGCTGTGCGCAAGTGTTTGTTAATCATGCGAATGGCTTCAAGCTCAAACATATCGCTGAGTTCCCATGCGGCCTTAGTGATGTAGCCTTCGATGGCGTGGGTGAGCGCATCCATACCGGTGGCTGCTGTGGTGCCCTTTGGCAGGGTGTACATCAGTTCGGCGTCGATGATTGAGCAGCAAGGGATGTCGTTAGGGTCAACGCATACCATCTTCTTCTGCTTCTCCTCGTCGATAATCACATAGTTGATGGTGGTTTCGGCGGCGGTACCTGCTGTGGTTGGCAGTGCTATGATAGGCACAGTTTTGTGTTTGGTGGGAGCGCAGCCCTCAAGGCTTACCACGTCGGCAAACTCAGGGTTGTTGGTTACGATACCAATACCCTTAGCGGTATCCATCGACGAGCCTCCGCCTATGGCTACTATAAAGTCGGCCTTAGCAGCAGCAAAGGCTTCAACGCCCATCTTCACATTGGTCACTGTGGGGTTGGGTTTCACTTCGCTATACATCTCGTAGGCTATGCCTGCCTCATCGAGAACGTCGGTTACCATTTTGGCTACGCCAAATTTCACGAGACCTTTGTCGGTAACCACAAGGGCCTTTTTAAAGCCCAGGCGTGCAACCACTCCGGGCAATTCCTTGCGAGCGCCCGGTCCGAAGTACGATACTTCGTTGAGAATAAATCTGTTTACCATGTTTCTTGGTTTAGATGTGAATATTTAGTTAGTTATTTATTTGTTTATGAGTAAATTCGGTTATTTCCATGCCCACACTGTGTGAGCGTTGCGGCGGTTTAGTTCATAATCATCTCGTTGGCGCGTCTGCACTTAGCGCAACTTCTGTTTCGCCAGGACACATCGCCAAGCCTCGCTTGCAAGGTTTCCCCACGCCTAAAGCCCATTAAGTGCAAAAATAAGTGCATGGCTGGCAAGAAACGGAATGAAAAGCTTTCAGTTTTTCACTCCACAAGCCAAACCACTGACTATTTAATGGCAAAGTTAATAAAAAACTTGGTTTTTTCATCTTTGAGCCATATAATTAATTGAACTTTATCTGTTTGGCGCGAATTTGTTGCAAATTAGGGGTTCCTCACCCCCCAACGCCGCTCATGCAAAGATGCTTGCTGTGGCAAGTGCGGCGCTCATATTCCGTAAGACCCACCGCCCCACCATGATTAGCGGCTAAGTGGAGCCGACATGCTGCCAAAACCACAAAAAGCCATCGCAATAACAGCCTCTTAGCCACCATTCAAAAGAACTTTGCTACACACAGCCTCCACATCCCAACGGCAACAAAGCATTTATTGGTCAATACGCTTATTTCACACAATGCCAACATGAAACAATGTGCCGCCCCGGGGGAGCAACCGTTTTCAACAATGTACCATATTTCGTTTTTTGTGATTAAAAATGACGTTAAAGCCGTTTGCTTGCACATTTTTTTGTAATTTTGACCTTCCCAACGAGATTGATGCGGCAGCCTTTACGCTGTCGGGGTTGTTGCGATGCCATCGCGCCTGCCCACAAACGCAAGCAAGAGTGGCGCAACCGCCTTCCTCAAAGTGCGGGAAATAAACATTGTTTACTAAACAAAAATCACATTGATGCTGCAATGAAACAGAAACTACTATATCTCTTTGCGCTGTTGCTCACGTTCCTCATGTTGTTTGCCCTGGGCAAAGTGACTTTCATGGTGTATAACAGCGACATTGTGCCGCTCACTTTTGGCAACGTGTGCCAAGTGCTGTGGCACGGACTCACCATCGACATGAGTACAGCGGGATATCTGCTCATTGTGCCTTGGCTGTGCTGCCTGGCGGCAATATGGCTGCGCCAATTTGCTTTGCGCAAAGTGATGAGGCCCTATCTCATTCTCGCATCGGTGCTTGTGGTGGCAATCATTGTGGTTGACATCTGCCTTTACTCGTTCTGGAAATTCAAAATCAACTCATCGATATTTGCCTATATTGCCACTCCGCAAGCCATCACCAGCAGCATTAGCTTGGGCTTCATGGTGGCAAGGGTGGCGATTGCGCTGCTGCTTATGGCAGGGCTTTGGTGGGTGCTTGAGCGCATCACTCCGCGCTTGCTGCACACTCAGCGCCATCGCATGGCAGCCACAGCCCTGTGGTTGCTGCTGGGTGGCGGCATCTTTGTGATGATACGCGGCGGCGTGCAAGAGAGCACCATGAATGTGGGCGTGGCTTATTACAGCCCCAACCTGTCGCTCAACCATGCCGCGGTCAACCCCATGTTCAGCCTTATGCAGTCAATGACCAAAAGCTCACGATATAGCAATCAGTTCCACTACATGAGCCAAGCTCAATGCGACAGCATCTTCAACGAGCTTTATCCCGAACAGACCGACGACCTGACCGATACGCTGCTCACCACCAACCGCCCCAATGTGCTCATTGTGTTTATGGAAAGTTTTGGCGGCACATTCATCAAAGAGCTGGGCGGCGAACCCAACGTGGCACCTGAGTTCAGCCAACTCATTCCGCAAGGCGTGTTCTGGACCCGCTATTACAGCACCAGCTTCCGCACCGACCGCGGCACCGTGTCGTTTTTTAGCGGACACATCAGCTATCCCACAGCAAGCCTTATGCGCATGAACACCCACAACCAGACGCTTCCCGGATTGGGCAACAGCCTGACACAAGCCGGTTACTACACTCATTATCTTTACGGCGGCGACATCAACATTATGGGCAAAAAGGGTTATCTGATTCGCTCAGGTTACAACCACCTCACCAGCGACCGCGACTTCTCGTTTGCTGAGGTTAACGAGAGCAAATGGGGCGCCAACGACAGCATCACCTGCCAACGCACCTACGAGATGATAACAACCCAAATGCCCACCGACAAGCCCTGGCACTTGACCCTGCTCACCCTTTCAAGCCACGAGCCATTCGACGTGCCCTATAACCGCCTATCCGACAAGGTGCTCAACGCTTTTGCCTTCACCGACCATTGCGTGGGCAAACTCATCAAACGACTGCAACAAACGCCGTTGTGGGATAATCTGCTTGTGATATTGGTGCCCGACCACGGATTCCTTCACAATCTCACCTATCAAGATGCCGAGTATTTCCACTGCCCTATGCTGTGGCTTGGCGGCGCAGTGAAACAGCCGCGCACCATCAACGTGCTCACCAGTCAAAGCGACGTGGTAGCAACCCTGCTGGCACAGATGAATCTGCCGCACAAGCAATATCGCTGGAGCAGAAACGTGCTATCGAGCAACTACACCTACCCGATGGTATATGCCTCTTACCCAAGCGGAATAATGTATGCCGACACCACCGGCACAACCGTTTTCGACATTTCAAGTCGCAAAGTGATTAGCGAAACGCCCGCGCCCAGCCCACAAAGGCTACTCCGCGCCAAAGCACTCCTGCAAAAAAGCTACTCCCTCCTCGACGACATGAAATAACCCACCCCAGCACCCCCATCGGCACCCGGCACCCCACCCCCAGCGGCACCCTCTTTTTAACTGCCGCCACAACACTTGTGCGACACCCCGCCGCGGCAATGTCCTTTTGTGGGGGAAATATAGTCGTAGGACAATCCACGCCCTTTTGAGCGATTACATTGCCCCGTACCCTATTGCGCCAGCGGCAAACCGTTGGCGGCAGAGTTTTCTGTTAATTCTTGGGGAGTTTATGATTGGTGGCGTTTTTTGTAGAGTTGGTAGCTGTTGATGACGTTGTGCCAGATGCTGTAATAGCCGCCGGCGAGGGCTGTGACGGGGTCGAGGAATGTGTATCCCAGCCAGATGGCGAACACTGTGTTTTTCTGGCCGCAGGCTTGTCCGCCGCTGATGCGTTCGCCCTCACGCTCGCCCACCCGCTTGCCAAAGGCAAACTGCACCAAGCATGCCACCAGCGACGCCACTGCCATTCCCACTTGGCACCACACGTTCACCGTGCTGTGGACAAGCGATTTGGTTGACACGGCTATGGCAAGCGCCAACGACACTGCCCACAGATAAAACGCCAAGTCCTTTGGGCGCAAAATGAGGGCATGCAACCGCGGCATGAATTGCCTAATCAGGCACGCCAAAAACAATGGGCATATAAGCAGAGGGAACACTTTCACCAAAATGGTCATCAGTGCCGGCCAGAACGTCATGCCGCCTATTGAATGAACATGGGGCAGCACCACGGGCACGGCAAGCGCCGTCACCAAGTTGATGATGATGGTGTAGCTCACCAGCGTGGCTTGGTTGCCTCCCAGGCGTGCGGTCACCACCGCGGCGGCGGTTGCCGTGGGACAGATGAAGCACAGCATGGCGCACTCAATCACCACTTTAAGGTTATAGTCGATATCGCAGCATGCCACCGCTGCAAGCGCCACAAACAAGCCCACTTGAAACAGGCACAGCCACAGGTGCCATTTGCGCAAGGCAAATTCCTTTAGCTTGACTTTGCAGAAGCTCACAAGCAGCATGCAAAAGATGAGTATGGGCTGCACCCAGGCTATCGCGGCTCCCATAGTCGCGTTATACGCCTCATGGCCGGGGATGTGCACCCACGCAAAATAGCCCATCGCCCCGGTTATCATCGACAAGGGCAGTGTCCAGTCTTTCACAAACCTAAATATTGCAGATAACATTTTCATCATCAATCAATTAATATAGTTGCCAAAGGGGGGACGGTTATGAGCCCTCTTTTGTGAATAATGTTCTTGGCAGCCATCACTCGCGGGGGCTACCGCAGATGGTGCTTTTGAGCATGCAAATTTACAAAAAATTCACTTGCAAGCAATGCTCAGGCACGCCTCTCTTGCTCAACTTTTTCACCCTCACGCCCAATCGCTTGGCGTCGCCACCGGGCGGTGCGCCACAAAATTTTCTTTATTTTGCTCCTTGTCAATGCATAATCTCACAGATTTTACCTAAATTTGCACAAAGGGCACGGCGCAGCCCAACCTTAAATACACCGTTGCGCTGCCGCCCCAGTTTGTCAGCCAATAATCAAGCATAACAAATAAACTTTATGACGACCTTAACTAAAAATATAATTATAGCTTTGATAACCCTTGCATCGACCATCATGGCAGCTCACGCAACGCAGCCCGACGACTTTGTGCGCGTGAAAGACGGCAAATTTCAGCTCAACGGCAAGCCCTATTGCTATGTGGGCACCAATATGTGGTATGCCTCAATTCTTGGCTCCACGGGCCGCGGAGGCAATCGTGACAAACTGTGCCGTGAACTTGACCACCTGCACTCGCTGGGCATTGACAACCTGCGCATCTTGGTGGGTGCCGACGGCGACGAGAACCTCACTTCGCATGTGATGCCGGTGCTGCAAACCGCCCCGGGAGTCTATAACGACACCATCATGCAGGGACTCGACTTTGTGCTGACACAGCTTGAACTGCGAGGCATGAAAGCGGTGCTCTATCTCAACAACTCATGGGAATGGAGCGGCGGCTACTCGGCTTATCTGCAATGGGCAGGATTGGGCAAAGCGCTCATTCCGCGCGTCGATGGCTATAAGCAATATGTTGACTATGTGAAAGAGTTTGTGTTCAACTCGCGCGCCAAAGAGTTGTTCTACAACCATGTGAAGACCATCGTGAGCCGGCGCAACAGCATCACCGGCAAGCTTTACAGCGAGTCGCCCGCCATCATGGCATGGCAAATTGGCAACGAGCCGCGCGCCTTCAGCCGCCAAGGACTTGCAGAGTTCACCCAATACATCATCACCGCCGCACACATCATCAAGAGCATCGACAAAAACCACTTGGTGTCAACGGGCAGCGAAGGTCTGATGGGTTGCGAATACAACCTTGACTGCTGGCGCAACATTCACTCAGCCGACGTTATCGACTATGCCAACATACACATTTGGCCTGCCACTTGGCGCTGGATTAAGCGCGACGAGATGTTTACCAACGTGGAGAAAGCATGCTCAGCCAGTGCCGATTATGTAGCACGCCACTACGAAGCCATTCAGCCCTTTGGCAAGCCTTTGGTGCTTGAAGAGTTTGGCTATCACCGCGACGACTTCTCGTTCACGCCCGGCAGCCCTACTCAGGCGCGCGACAAATACTATACGTTCATCACCAACCTTATGCTCAACGGCAACATGATTGCTGGTTGCAACTTCTGGGCATGGAGCGGAAGCGCCAAACCGGCTCACCTGTGGTGGGAACCGTGGGACGACTACACCGGCGACCCGGCACAAGAGGAGCAAGGGCTTTACTCGGTATTTGCCACCGACTCCTCAACACTGCGAGTGCTGCAACAAGCCGCCCAACAAGCCAACGCCATGTGCAAGTAACACCCCCCTGACAAGAAAAATTCAATAACAAAATAACAAATTCATCAAAACAAAAAAATCGGAATCGATATGAGTACATTAAAACCTTTTAAATTTGAGCCTTACCTGAAATCGGTGCTTTGGGGAGGCGAACAGATTGCCGAATACAAAGGCATCACCACCGACCAACATAACATTGGCGAAAGTTGGGAAATCTCGGGCGTACCCGGCCACGAATCGGTGGTTGCCGAAGGTCCCGACAAAGGCCTCAACCTGCGCCAACTCATTGAGAAATACAAAGGCTCGCTTGTGGGCAATGCCGTATATGAAAAATTTGGCGACGTGTTCCCATTGCTGGTGAAAATCATCGATGCCAAGCGCGACCTCTCAGTGCAAGTGCACCCCGACGACACCCTCGCCAAAGCACGCCACGACAGCTATGGCAAAACCGAGATGTGGTATATCATCAAAGCCGACGAAGGCGCACCCATCTATGCCGGATTGAGCAAACAAATCACCCCTGAGCAATATGAAAAATGCGTTGCCGAGAACACCATCATGGACGTGATTGCACGCCATGAATCGCACGCCGGAGACCTCTTCTTCTTGCCAGCAGGACGCATCCACGCCATCGGAGCCGGCAACTTGCTCGCCGAGATACAGCAAACCAGCGACATCACTTATCGCGTTTACGACTTTGGCCGACTCGATGCCAACGGCAACCCTCGCGAATTGCACACCGAACAAGCAAAAGACGCCATCGACTACACAGTTTATCCCGAATATAAGAGCAACTACGACCGCAACGGACGTCATGCCACTCCGTTGGTTAAGTGCCAATACTTCGACGTGAAGCGCGAGATTATTGAGGGCGAAAGCACAATCGACGCAGTAACCGATTCGTTTATGATTGTAATGTGCCTTGAGGGTGCCGCAACCATCACCGACAATCTTGGCGGCGTCACAGAAGTGAAGAAAGGCGAATCGATACTTGTGCCTGCCGCAATCACAAGCATGAAAGCACAAGGCAACGCCACATTCATGACAGCCACAGTGTGAGCCGCTGTAACGCCTATCGCATAGGCAACAGCCTCACCATTAAGACATAACCCCCACACCGCTCTCAGCACCCAGCCGAGAGCGGTTTTTTCATCCCCCAAACCACCCAACACCAGCAATAACATCCGTAGGGGCGTATAGCAATACGCCCGGTGACCGCGGCGTGGTGATGGATGCCCGAATATTTGCGGCGTGGTTGGTGTTTCGGGCGCATTGCTATACGCCCCACATTCAAATCATCACACCGTTTTTGGGGCGGGCGTATTGCTATACGCCCCTACATGCTTCGCACCATTTTTGCGGGTGGGCGTATTGCGATACGCCCGGTTTCGATATGCAGTGGGGGGGTAATTCGTTGAAATCCCAAATGTGGCGGATTTTATGCCACGTTGTAGGGGCGTATTGCTATACGCCCGAAATCGCTTGCCGAGGCATTTAATATATGTGATTAGGATTCCGTATGCCATGCCGTAGGGGCGTATAGCAATACGCCCGGAATCGGTATGCCCAGATATTGACGCGACAAAATTTAAAATATTGGGCGTATAGCAATACGCCCGGTGACCGCGGCGATAACCGTTACTCCGGCACAAAAATAATATGATGCCATGTTGTAGGGGCGTATAGCAATACGCCCAAAATCGGTATGCCCAGATATTGATGCGACAAATATTTATAACATTGGGCGTATTGCGATACGCCCCTACATGTCAACAAACAATGCTGATAAATGAAAATACCATTGCGTATAGTGTTTCGGGCGTATTGCTATACGCCCCTACATTCACATCATTGCCTACGTTTTGGGGCGGGCGTATTGCTATACGCCCCTACATGTTTCACACCGTTTTTGGGGTTGGGTGTGTTCGATACGCCCCACATTATTCGCTCTTTTCTTCGGCTTGGGTGATGAGGCTGTTGTAATAACGGGCATAGATGCGGCAGGCGCTTTCAACCATTTTCACGCAAGGGCGTTGGCGGTAATACTCGGCGTTGCGCTCGTCGGGTGTTGGCGGTTGGATGGTGCCGGCGCGCAGCCCAAGCAGGTCGCAGCACATCATTGAACCGTTTTCGTCTTTAAATTCTTTCCCAAGCTGCTGCACGGTGGCGTAGTTGAGTTTGCGAGCATCAAGGTCGCCTGCGTCGGGCGACCCGGTTTGCAGTCCGGCAAGCATGAACATGCCGGAGCAAGCTCCGCACGTCATGCGCAAGCGTCCCATGCCGCCGCCAAACGAGCTGGCGAGGCTCAGGAAGCGATTATCTATGTCATAAACGTCGGCAAAGGCGTTCACCACTGCTTGAGAGCAGTTATATCCGTTCTTAAAACTGTTCACTCCGCGCTCGGCGCGTTCTTGCTCGTTGAGCTTTTCAAATTTTTTGTTGTTTGACTGCATAATACTCTTTTTTATATTCTGGTGCGATTATGTGAATGTGCCTCAGCCAATGGTGCCCATCTGCTGAAAAAATTCGCAGGTTAGCTAATCGCTATTGGCTATGTCACCAGCACGGTTTTTCTTTGTGCAACTGCCATGCCCATGAATTATAGCCAAAAGGGCACTCCACGAGACGTTTCTTTGGGGTGATGCCACCAATCACAGTGAAAAAGCCGCCTGGGCAACGATTGCCGTTGCGGCTTTTTGCAATGGCAAATTTAGCTAAAAACCGTGAGATAATTAGCCATTACAAGGCAAAAATGAGATATGAAAAAGCCTCCCGCCGGGTTTGCGCCACAAGCGGGAGGTAGATAACAGTTTAATAAGTAGAATTTTGGAGTGCTTGAATTATAGCACTTCCAAGCCCAAGCGTTTAGCCTTCACGGCTTCGCCCGGTTTTATCATACGAGTGGCTTTGAGCACAAACACTTTGGCGCGGGTGGGCGCAAAGCGGAGTGTTTGAAGCACAGGATTGTTCTGAATATTTGAAAATTCGCCGCTCTTCACCAAGATGTTGGCTGTTTCGGCAGTTTCCCCGGCATAGATTTCGTAGTTTGAAATCAAGCCGCTGTCAGCATCGGGCAGATAGTGCAAAGTGTTCACTTCTCTTGCGCCGCCCAAATCCATCACAAAGCGGTCGTTTAGCGTGGTGAGTTCAAAGTCCACCGAGTTGAAGTCGTCGCCTTTGTCAACAAAGCTGTTGTCGCTGCCTTCGCCGCCGTAGAATGCTTCAATATTTGAGATGCATGGGCAAGCGTGGGCCTTAACGATTGTTATGCGCAATCCGTCGGTTTCAACGGTTGGGAATCGCAAAATGCGTTTATATCCAATGGTGGTTGTTTCCTCGCCAGCGTCAACGGGTTTCCATTGGTCGCCGTCGCGATATTCCACGGTAAATTCTTGCACACGTTGTCCCAGAGCAATGTATTCTTGCAGCAGAAGGCGATTGATTTTCTGCTTAGGAATATCAAACTCCACCGATGCCTGTGTCACGTCGTCGTGTGTAGCCCAATAGGTCTCGCGGTCATCATCGGTGATGGCTTTGGCGTTGAATTTGCCGCCGCGGGTGTCGCTCACCTTGCCTTCTAAGCCCTTGAGCACGTTGTTAGCAAGTTCGCGCTCAATGATTTGGCGATATTGCACCACGTTAGCCGAGTCGATGGGGTTGATGCGGCCGGTCTTGTCAATTGGGAAGTTGAGGATGAAGTTGGCGTTGTGGCCAATGCTGCGATAGTACAGGTCAACAAGCTGTTCGGGAGTTTTCACCCTGCTGTCTTCACTTTCGTGATAGAACCATCCCGGGCGAATCGACACGTCGCACTCAGCGGGTATCCATGTGTCACCATCGGTGTGACCATATTGCAGAGTAGTGTAGTCGGGGTATCCGGGATACACATCCTTGCCGCGCAGCCAAGCCCAGTTGGTGGCACTTGCCACGCCGCGTTCGTTGCCCACCCATCGGCAGCCAGGACCGCCGTCGCTGAAGATGATGGCTTGTGGTTGGTTTTTAAGGATGTGGTCAAAGATTTTTGGGAAGTCGTAGTAGGTGCGACGGTCAATCTGGCGAGTTTCACGAGCGCCGCCATAGTAGCCGTCACCGCCGTTGGCACCGTCGAGCCAGAACTCAAACAATTTGCCATAGCGGGTGGTCAGCTCCTCAATCTGTTTGTGGTAATATTCCACATATTCAGGAGTGCCATACACGGGAGAGTTGCGGTCCCACGGCGAGAGGTATAGGCCCAGTTCGAGGCCGTATTTGTCACAGGCGGCACGCAATTCGCCCACGAGGTCGCCCTTACCATCCTTATACGGAGTGTTGCGTATGCAATATTCAGTAAGCTCGGTGGGCCACAGGCAGAATCCGTCGTGATGCTTGGTGGTAATCACCACGCCCTTCATACCGGCTGCTTTGATGGTTTTCACCCACTGCTCGCAATCAAGGTTGCTGGGGTTGAACACTGAGGCAGGAGTGTCGCCGTAGCCCCATTCCTTATCGGCAAAGGTGTTGAGGCCAAAGTGGATAAAGGCATAAGACTCCATTTGGTGCCAAGCGAGTTGATGCTCTGTTGGCAGAGGCCCAAAAGGTTCGGGCGCAGCGACTTCCGACTTGCTGCATGACATCATGCCCATGCAAGCGGCCATAATCAACAAAGTAGATACTGGTTTTGACATTATTTGAGAGGTTTTTATTGTAACCTTAATTCCGCAACTTAGTTATTAGTATTTGTTTTTAAGTACCTGAGCA
>JBJECY010000109.1:0-6404 GCA_051871515.1 Muribaculaceae bacterium
TCCCCTGCGATGGAGAGTGGGCTTTGGCCGTTGCACTTCTTATTGGAATCTTTCGATAACAAAAAATAACAATTTTTGCAACAATGGTGATGCAATAATTCATAGAAAGTTAAGATTAAATAAGTGAAAAGGTTAAGCAAGCCAAAGGCTGTTGGCAAGCACTTGTGTAAGATGGCGGCGATAAGCATGAGCCGGCATCTTCCCAATCAGCCGCAGGCATTGCCTTGCCACATTGAATGGACTGCAGCCCGGGCTGCACAGATGATATGGAAAAAGAACAGACGTTAGCACATAAGGTGGCTCAGGGCGATGCCAAAGCCATAAGGCGATTGTATGACCTCACGGTGGGTTATATGACCTCGGTGTGTATGCGCTATGTTGCAGACACTGATGCTGCGCGCGACGTTTTGCAAGAGAGCTATGTCACTGTGTTTCAGTCGATAGGGTCGTCGTTTGTTTATCGTGGCGAAGGCTCGCTGAAGGCATGGATGGCAAGAATAGTGATGAATAAGAGCATCGACTATATGCGCCAAGAGATGCGCATGGGCGCAGTGATGATGGCAGGCGACGACTTGCCCGATGTGCCCGACGTTGACGATGCCGACGGCATTGATGCTGCCGCAGTGCCCATCGACGTGATTCACAAGCTCATAACCGAGTTGCCGGCAGGCTATCGTGCCGTGTTCAACATGTGCGTGATTGAGGGCGTGAGTCAGGCAACGGCGGCTCAGCAATTGGGCATTAAGCCAGTGAGCGTGGCATCGCAGCTGCTCAGAGCCAAAGCTTTGCTTGCCCGGCGCATTAAAGAATATTTAAACAATGATGAATTATAGTTTCCGTTGATTATGAATAAAGACTGGAGTGATAATATAAGGCAAAGGCTTGAAAGTCATAGCATTGACGAGCCTGACGGTCTGTGGCAAGGCATAGAAGCGCGTTTGCCCATGACCCCAACGGCCGCCTCAAGGCGCAATGCTGCGCTGTTGTGGCTGCGATGGGGCGTGGCAGCGGCTGCCGTGATTGCCATAGCCTTGGCCACTTGCCTGTGGCTGATTGACGGAATTGGCGATTCGGCCATGCCCGTGACCATTGACCCAGTGGCGCATAACAACACCACCCAACAAACACCGCAGCAACCTGTGCTTGCAGGATTGCCGCAAACAGATGCCGACAAGGTGGCTCGCCTGGCTATGAACATGATGCGTGCCGCCGCCAACGAACAACATCAGCAGCAAGAGGATGCTCAACTCGCTTCGACTCCAGCGACAGCGCAAACTGAGCAAACCGGGCACGATGATGCTACCAACCAAAAGCAGCAAACCGGCGGCAACGACGGCAATGCCGGCTCAAAAACTCTGGTGAAGCAAACACAAACCCACGATAGCGAAAACTTACACTTGGCCCTTAATAACAGCGGCAAGCGCATGCACAGATTGCAGCTTGGCGCTTACGCCTCGGGGATGCAAACCAACAGCACGGCACCCGGCAGCGAATTGGCGTATGCCGATTTTGCCACAAACGGACTCACGGGTTATCGCCAAGAGGTGAAGCTGCATCACAAGATGCCCATTAATGTGGGCTTGAAGGTGAAATATCACTTCAATACGCGCTTGTTTGTTGAAACCGGATTGACCTACTCCTATTTGCGCAGCGACTACAGCAGCCCAACTATGCGCGTTGAGCAAAACCTGCATTATGTGGGTGTGCCGTTGGCGGCAGGCGTGGTGATTTGGCAAAACAAATGGCTCAGAACCTATGCCCTGTTAGGCGGCGAATGTAAGAGGCTGGTGAGCGGCGGCAGCAACTACACCTATAATCTCAGCAATCCGGTCACTGAGCACGAAAAGCTCAAAGACAACCGCCTGCTGTGGGATGTGAACGTTGGTGTGGGCGTGGAAGTGAAACTGCTGCCAAGGCTTAGCCTGTATGCCGAGCCGGGCTTGGTGCACCATTTCTCTGAAAAGTGTTCAATTGATAATATTTATAAAGACAAGCCCACCGGATTTGACCTGAAGATGGGCGTGAGATTTGATATGTGAAATTAATAACCAAAAACAAACAGTAAAACTAATAGATTATGAAGAAGATAAAGTATTTTATGCTTACGGCATTGTGTGTGGCACTCTCTACCGCGTTTGTGGCATGTGACGATGATGACGACTACAAGCGATTTTGGAGAGATGTGGTATCGGCACAAGTGACCTTAAAGACCGGTGATGACGGCAACACTTACTTCCAAATTGATAAAAACACAGTGGCACGACCTGTGAACATCAGCGGCGAACTGTTCGATGGCAAAGAACTGCGCGCGCTCACCCAATTCCGCTTTGAGGGCGAGCCGGTGATTGTCGGCGACAACAAGACTTATGATGTGAACGTGCTTTGGGTTGACAGCATACTCACCAAAAAGCCGGTGGCAACCTTGGGCGAGAGCCAAGACAGCGACAACTACGGTCAGGACCGACTGGAGATTTCAAGGGACTGGATGACGGTGGCTGAAGATGGCTACATCAACCTTCACTTCCTCACTCGCTGGGGTATGAGCGGTGTTCGCCATCGCATCAACCTGATGAGCGACGTTAACCCCGACAATCCTTTTGAATTTCGTCTGCGCCACGATGCTCAGGGCGACGTACAAGGCAACCTTGGTTATGGCATTGTGGCATTCAGCATCAAGGAAATCATTGAGCGGGTTGGCTCAAAGCCCGACGCGGTGACCATCGTCTTTGACTCGTATGAGGGCACCAAGACTGCCGTACTGAAATATGAGGGGGGCAGCAACACCACTTCTCAAGAGCTGTCGCAAGCATCGTCTCGCAGCGTGGCTGTTGAGTGATAGCTTGCCGCTTGCGTGGCAAATAAAAATGACGTTTTTTTTAAGGGTTATAATTTTATAGGTGAAAAGCCTTCGCATCGATATTCGGTGTGAAGGCTTTGTTTTTTCTATGATGTTTTGCTTTCGGCGGTGAGGCTTGCTCGTGGATTTTTGCCTCGCCCACATAATCTCTATTGGACCGGTGCTCAGTTGGCAGGCAGTGGAGCAAAGTCCTGCACTTGGGTGCGTGTGCAATGCTCAAGCAGCACGCTTTTTTTGTTCCAGTGGAATGGCTTATAAGCGTTGTTATAAGTCACCTTGTTGCCTTTCACCAGCAGTCCGTCAACGCTCTTGGCATATATGAGCGGATGGTCGAATGTCTCAAAGGTGTTGTCAACTATGCGTATGGCGTTTGGTGTGCCGCCGTGGAAATATCCTTTGGCATCGTTGAGGTTGGGTATTTCGGGGTAGATTGAGATAACGGCGTTGGTGAACTGAAACATGTTGGTGAGCGAGTTGATGAAGCGGTTTTTCTTTATCACCAAGTTGCGCACGGCTCCGCTCTCATACCATCCGTTGCAGTCGCCGCACAGCAGAATGGCGGTGCCTGAGGTGTGGAAGAAGGTGTTGCGCTCGCACACGGTGGTTCTGGGCGACGAGAAGAGAGCGCCGCGGGCGCGGTTGTTGCGCACGGTGCATCGTCTGAACGTCACTTCGGGTGTCCACGTGATGTTTTCAAGTCCGTAGCCTTGTGTGGCGTCGATTTCCTCGGGAAGAGGTCGGTCAAAGGCGATGATGAAATCTTTCTCGCCGGCAATGGTGCCCTGTGCCGGCTCAATTGATGAGATTACGGCAAAGCCGGGCAGCGCGTCCATAGTGGCAGAGCGCACAAAGGTCACAGTGTCGCCTTTCTCGCCCCATTGATAGCCAAAACTCTGGTTGTGCTCATATCGTGCCTTCACGGTGTTGGGGCTGATGCGTTCTCTCACTCGCAGATACACTCCGTGCACGTTGATGGCATCGTCCATCATAGATTCGTAAAGACCGTTTTCAACCACCAGTTTGCCGCGGCAGCCCACAAAGTGAGTGGCATCGGCTTGCGTGGTGAAATAACGTCCCGGGGCGGTGCGCACGTCAACCTTGTTGAGGTGCAGATGGGTGCATCGTTGTGCCACCACGCCCATGCCCTCGGCGTAGTGTATGGTGATGTTTTGCAGCGAGGTGCGAGTGTCGGCTTCGAGGAAGATGGCAGGGTGAGGGCGGTAGTAGCTTCGCAAAGCCACCACGGTGCCGGGCGTGAGGCGCGAGTCGGTCCATTGTGGGGCGGTGATGATGTTGCCGTTGGCCGAGCAGTTGCGCAGGTCAATGCTCAGGTCGCTGGTTTGCGGCACAATGTGGCGGGTGTCGCCCTCAAAAGCTATGCCGGTATAATAGTTACATTCCCATTTGCGCCCGCGGGCCATGAACGTGCGCCCGTCGTCAATAAACCAGTTCACCTCGGGCGACGGCTCAAAGCTGATGCCTTGTGGCGTGTTGCCGGTGATGGTGACTTGCGCAATGTGCGGATTATCGAAGTCTATGGTGAGGCGCTTCACGCTCACGTTGGTGCATCGCACAATGCTCATGGGCAACATTCGCCCGGTGCACATGATGGTGCTGCCGCAGCCGTCAAGGGTGAGCCCTTGCCAATCTTCAAGAGCAATGGCGGTGGGGTGATGCACCACTTGGTCGTGGTTGGTGATATAATAGGTGTGCACAGGAGCATCGGCCGGGCTCATGTGATAGATGCCTTTGGCAAGCTTCACGGTTACGGGCGTGCCGGCAGCGTCGTGGCGAATGGTTTGCAGGGCGCGTGCCATGCGCGAGGCCAGACTGTCGGCATCGGGGGTGATGCCATAGTCGGCAAGGTTATATACGCGTGCGGCGTGGCTCATTGGCAGGGCAAGCAGCCCAATGATGATGCATAAGATGGCTTTCTTCATGAGGTGATGGTTTGGGGTGGTTTATGATATTCTGTTGTGCAAATTAAGCTAAAAATTTGGTTTCTGCCAATAGTTGGGCGGTTATTCCAAAAATCGCTAAAAGTGGTCGCAAGGGATTACATTTGAAAAGGGTGGCATTTATGAGGCAAAATAGAACACTTGGCAATTTGGAGGTGTTATTAATTTAGCAACACGATTATCGAAAGATTTTTTATAAGAACAAACTATTCGCAAAATTCCATTCACGGTAGCTGTTTCTTTTGCTGAAGAAAAGATGATTAAGGATATGAGATTTTTTTTGACTAATAAAAGTAAGCGGTTTTTTATATTGTTGCTATTCATGGCAATGATTTGTAACAGAGCGATTGGGGCATGTCACAAGACATCTACAGTAGGAGTTGTGGCGGATAGTTTGGTGATATGTAGCGACAGCCTGCAGGCAGGCGCTCATGTTAATACTGTGAACACATGCCCCGATTCGCTTTTCCTCGTTCCTCGCCTGAGCGTTGATACCTTGCAGCTGGGCATTAAGAAAGCTTTCCCCAAAAACAGCGAGTTTGCCCCGTCGATTTATGAGTTGCCTTATTCGCTGTGGACCAACAGGCCCAACGGCAAGAAGTTGCTCTATAACAGCGCGGCGCTTTATGCCGCCGGCGTTGTCATGCTTGGCGTGCTTGAGATGTTGCCCGAGGATGCCACAGCATGGAACAAGGAGGAGATTCGCAACACTCCGTTTTTTGAGCGTTGGTGGAACCATGTGAAAAAGGGTCCTGTGTGGGACCACGACCATTGGTACTTCAACTATCTGCTGCACCCTTATGGCGGAGCAACTTACTATATGAGTGCCCGCAGCCAAGGGCTTAATGCGCCCTATTCGTTGCTCTATTGCTTTGGCGTGTCCACTCTGTTTTGGGAATACGGCATTGAGGCGTTCAACGAGATACCGTCGATACAAGACCTCATCATAACGCCATTGGCGGGGTGTGTGATTGGCGAGGCGTTTTATGTGCTGAAACGCAGCATTGTGGCCGGAGGCTATCGGCTGTTTGGCTCAAAGGCGCTTGGCAATATTGTGGCTTATCTCATTGACCCGGTCAACGAGGTGATGGGCCTCATCTATGGCAACGACGCTCGCCGCATAAACAGCAGCTTTGCCATAACGCCCGGCATGACCCCGCAGATGCGTCTGCAAGCATCACTCACAATCACTTTCTGACCGATTTTCCGCGTGCTCTGTTGTGTTGCGCTCGGCAACGCTGCCGGGTGTGCGTGCGCAACGCACAAGAAAAAATATGGCACGTCGTCGCGACGCGCCATATCAGAATGGTTTCTTTAGCTAACATATGCACACGCCCCATGAAAGTTTGTGAGTGAGTTATGTGGTGTGCATAGGTTTTTCGTTTATCAAAGCACGTGCAGACGTTGCTTGTATTCGTTGATTGCTGCATCAAGTCGCTCTTGTGCCGTGGTGTCGCCGGGCACGTTGTGCGATGGGTTGATGTAGAGCTTCACGCCGCGTTGTTCAAGAATCTCAACCACGGTGCATACGGTGGTCCACACCAGTGTCACGAATCCCAGCGTTGAGAGCGGACCAATCTTGTCAAACT
>JBJECY010000110.1:0-6336 GCA_051871515.1 Muribaculaceae bacterium
TCCCCTGCGATGGAGAGTGGGCTTTGGCCGTTGCACTTCTTATTGGAATCTTTCCATCATTAATCACATTTAGGTGCGCAAGCTCTCACAATTATGCAGCTAAAAGTGTAAAAATGCAACTATTAGTGGTCAGAATATGCACATTTTGCAGCACCAAGTGCAACTTTATCAATAAAAATGATTACCTTTACACACAAAATAAATTTATTAACAAACCTTCACTCAAATCTAAACTGAAGTCATAAACAAAACATCAAACTAAACAATGGGCTTAATAGCAAAACTGATATTATCATGCCTGGCAATAGCCATCTCGGCTTGGCTCACACCGGGCGTAGCGCTTCCTGAATACACATCTGGCGCCGGCATTGCAACACTGGTAATTGTGGCAGTGGTGCTTGCGTTGCTCAACACCTTCATCAAACCCATCATCAAGCTGCTTGCGCTGCCGGTGACAATGATTACACTGGGGCTTTTCCTGCTGGTGATTAATGCGCTCATCATTCTCATGTGCGCGTGGATTGTCGATGCATTTGTGGTTGACGGTTTTGTGCCAGCATTCGTGTTCAGCGTGATACTCTCAGTCATCACTTGGCTGCTCAACAAAATCTTCTAATCACCATAAAAGCCGCAACATCATTGCTCACGACAACAGCGGCATGTGGGCAGCATCAACCAAAAAGCAAAATTTTCATAAATAACTCATTAACAGCATGATGCAAAGGTTATGCACCATGCTGTTAATAATTATTGCCCTTTAAATAAGGCTCTGTTCAATCTATTTGACTATCTTTGTAACGCAAAAAATTTAATAATAAACACCAACACCTTTTTCAACAAAATGAACAGATTTGGCAAATTATACTTCAGATACGGCACCATGGGCTCAGCCAAAACAGCATTGCTGCTCACCACAGCCTACAACTTTGAGGAACGCGGTATGCAATACATCTGCCTGAAGCCGTCAATCGACAATCGCGAGAAAGAAAACGTGATTCAGTCGAGGATTGGCATCAAGAGGCAATGCACATGGATTTACCCCGACACTGACCTCTATGAATTTTTCAAGCAAATGTTCAACGACAAACTGGTGGTGGTTGACTGGATTCTGATTGACGAAGCGCAATTTCTCACAAGAGAACAAGTTGACCAATTGGCGCGCGTGGTTGATGACTTTGGCAGCAACGTGATTTGCTACGGACTGCGCACCGACTTCCAGTCGAAGATGTTTGAAGGCTCACAGCGTCTGTTTGAGATTGCCGACACCATCGACGAGATAAAATCAACTTGCACCTGCGGCCGCAAAACCATCATCAATGCGCGCATCGACGCCAACGGCATGGTGGTGACCGAGGGTTCACAGGTTGAGATTGGCGGCGACGATAAATACATTGCCCTGTGCCGACGCTGCTGGCGCAACAAGCGCATTGAGTCGGCTGAGCAAAACGCACTCAAATTTGAATAAACAATCCTAATTGTAACAACATTTTAGGGACATCATTTTTTATAGCACACCAATTCTTAAAAGGCGAGGTAAACACACTTCGCCTTTTTCATTTTCCCTAACCATACCCCGAAATCAAAAAAGAACTCAAACAGAAATCTATCACCATCAAAAGCACGCCATCTGCTATTCACCCAAAACATTGCGCCCCTCCCGTCACCAGCACTACTCGCAACAAAGGGCCATTACCCTATCATCAACTCACCGCCAATTCATTTACACTCTCACCAACTCGCCGCAAAATCATTTGCTCACCATCAACTCTCCGCCAAAGCATATACCCTCTCATCAACTCACCGCCAATTCATTTACCCTCTCACCAACTCTCCGCCAAAGCATTTGCTCACCATTAACTCACCGCCAATTCATTTGCCCATCAACAGTTCGCCGCAATTCATTTACTCACCATCAACTCACCACCAAAGCATTTGCTCACCATTAAATCACCGCCAAAGCATTTGCTCACCATTAACTCGCCTCCATTTAATTTGCTCACCATAAGGGCGCACAAAATGCAAAAAGGCTACCGCAGCTAATGCCACGGCAGCCTTTTGATATATAACATATCATCTAATTCACTAAATGGTTGGGCTGATTTTTGAAAATACAATCCCCATGTTCAAATGCCGGGCATCTCGCCCGCTCACCTGCACTCACACTTGCTGTCACCCATCCGACACAAAGCCAATTGGCTTTGCTCACATCTTCGTCAAAGGTTTCCGTTTTCACAATCGGCACCGTTTTGCGAAGCCTGAATTGACAACAGCAATAGGGATATGTTCTTGTCAGCTATGCGCTGATTGCCGCCTTTCACGCAGCCAAAGTCAGCGCCGCCCCACGCAGAAGTCTATGAAACCGCGCTATCAACGCACGTTGCCTGCTTCTTCCTCGGTGTGACCTGCCATAACAGGGTCAATGAGGATACGGCCGCAATATTCGCACACGATAATCTTCTTGTGCATCTTTATCTCCATCTGGCGTTGAGCCGGGATGCGGTTGAAGCAGCCGCCGCATGCGTTACGTTGCACATACACCACGCCAAGACCGTTGCGAGTGTTCTTGCGGATGCGCTTAAACGCGATAAGCAAACGTGAGTCAATCTTCGACTCGTATTTCTTAGCTTGGTCACGCAGCTTCTCCTCGTCTTGCTTGGTTTCTGAAACAATCTCATCGAGTTCGCTCTTCTTCTCTTCAAGGATGTGTGTTTTATCCTCGAGTTTACCCTTAGCGTCCTCAATCTGAGCGGTTATCTCCTCAACCTTTGCGCCGCATTGACGTATCTTCTTCTCGGCCAACTCAATGTTAAGCATCTCATACTCAATCTCCTTTTGCAGATAGTCGTATTCACGATTGTTCTTAACGTTGTTGATTTGGTCGTTGTAACGGTCAACCAGCATCGATGAGTTGTTGATTACGCCCTTTTGCTCATTTGCACTGGCGTTGATGTTCTTAATCTCTTCCTCCAGATTGCTGATGCGAGTTTCAAGACCCATGATTTCGTCTTCAAGGTCTTGAACTTCAAGAGGAAGTTCGCCGCGAAGGGTCTTGATGCGGTCAACCTCTGAGAGTGTTGTTTGAAGCTGATAAAGCGCTTTCAATCGTTCTTCTACTGTAAGTTCTTTTTCTTGTTTAGCAGTAGCCATACTGTGAATTATATAAAAAATTTAACCTGTTTATTTTCCGATTTTGCGTAATAGGTTGCAAAGTTAGGCATTTTTTTCTGAATAATATCATAAAAAATGTCATTTGTAAACTGTTCGCTCTCATAATGGCCTATGTCGGCTATCATTATGCGCCCGGTATTGGTGGTGAAATCGTGATATTTCACATCGCCGGTAACATACACCTGTGCTCCCGAGGCTATGGCGCTACCAATAAACTCGGCACCGCTGCCGCCGCACATTGCCACTCGGCTCACCATGGTGCTCAAGTCGCCGCAATAGCGCACGGCGTCAACGCGGAACGTGAGCTTCAACTGTTCAAAGAATTGCGATGCCGGCACCGGCTCTATGTCGCCCACCACCCCGGCGCCCTCGTGTGGCGAATTGTTGAGCAGCGGAATCACATCATAGGCAGGTTCCTCATAGGGATGAGCCGCAAGCATTGCCCTCACCACAGCGTCTTTGCATGCAAGGCAGGTAATCACCTCAACGCGGGTCTCAGGCTCGGCATGAATCTGCCCTACCTCGCCCACAAAGGGATTAGCTCCGTCGTTGGCACGGAAGCGGCCTTCGCCTTCAAGCCTATAGCTGCAACAATCGTAGTTGCCAATGTTGCCTGCGCCGTGGCTATGCATGGCTTGCTCAACCGCCTGTGCATGCTCTCGGGGCACATACACCACAACCTTCACCAATTTGCCGCTTTGCGGAGCAAGCACCCGAACATTTTTCATGTTCAGCTTTTGCGCCATGCGCCAAGACACGCCATTGCAGGCGTTGTCAATGCTGGTGTGGGCTGAGTATATGGCAACATCGTGCTTCACGGCTTTCATCACCATGCGTTGCACGGCATCACCACCGGTGAGACGTTTTATTCCCCTGAAAATGAGCGGATGGTGCGATATCACCAGATTAGCACCCATCTCAATGGCTTCGTCAATCACTGCCTCGGTGACATCGACGCACAGCACGGCAGCCGTCGCCTCGGCATTGGCATCGCCCACCTGCAAGCCGCAATTGTCGTAGCCCTCTTGCAGATGCAGCGGCGCTAATTGCTCAATAGCCGCTATTATTTCGCTTATCTTTGCCAAATCAGTAGTACAGTTTATTTTGTCACCCCCTCTCGGCTTTGTGCAAGCCGAGGGAGAGGTGCGGTAATATTCATTACTTTTTCTTTTCGGCAGCAATGCGCTCGGTGTCAATCTTCAGATAGAGCTCTTCAAGCTGCGAATCCTCGAGTGCTGCCGGGCAGTCGTTCATCACGTCGCGACCCGAATTGTTCTTTGGGAACGCGATGGTGTCGCGGATACTGTCTAAGCCGGCAAGCATCGACACGAAACGGTCAAAGCCAAATGCCAAGCCGGCATGAGGAGGAGCACCGTATTTAAACGCCTTCATCAAGAAGCCGAATTGCTCTTGAGCGCGTTCCTCGGTGAAGCCAAGCAGCTTAAACATCTTGTCCTGAAGCTCAGGCTGGAAGATACGCAAGCTGCCGCCGCCCAGTTCAACACCGTTCACCACCATGTCGTAGGCATAAGCACGCACGGCGCCGGTGTCGCTGTCGAGCAGCGCAATATCCTCGTCCTTGGGGCGAGTGAACGGGTGATGCATTGCATAGAAACGCTGTGTTTCCTCGTCCCATTCAAACATTGGGAAGTCAATCACCCACAAAGGCTTAAACACATTCTTGTCGCGCAAGCCCAGGCGAGAACCCATTTCAAGGCGCAACTCGCAAAGTTGCTTGCGGGCTTCCATGGTTTTGCCGCAAAGTATTAGCATCAGGTCGCCCGGCTTAGCGCCAAAGCGCTCTGCCCAAGCCTTCAGGCAATCGGCATCGTAGAACTTGCCCACGCTGCTCTTAAACGAACCATCGGCTTCATATTTCACCCAAACAAGGCCCTTAGCACCAATCTGCGGACGTTTCACAAACTCGGTAAGCTCGTCAATCTGCTTGCGGGTGTATGATGCACAGCCCTCAGCACAGATACCGGCAACATACTCGGCGCTGTCAAACACAACAAAGCCCTTGCCCTCGGTGAGGTCTTTCAACTCAACAAACTGCATGCCAAAGCGCACATCGGGCTTGTCGCTACCGTAGAGGCGCATGGCATCGTGCCAAGTCATGCGTGGGAAATCACCGTCAAACTCCACATTGCGCACATATTTGAAGATGTGCTTAACCATACCCTCAAACATCTGCAACACGTCTTCCTGCTCAACAAACGACATCTCGCAGTCAATCTGGGTGAACTCAGGTTGACGGTCGGCGCGAAGGTCTTCATCGCGGAAGCACTTGGCTATCTGGAAGTAACGGTCAAAGCCTGCAACCATAAGCAGCTGCTTGAAAAGCTGCGGCGACTGCGGCAAAGCATAGAACTGACCGGGGTTCATGCGTGAAGGCACCACAAAGTCGCGAGCGCCCTCGGGCGTTGACCCAATCAATATAGGTGTTTCCACTTCAAGGAAGCCGCGGTCGTTAAGGTAACGGCGCAGCTCAAAGCCCATCTTGTGGCGCAGCTCCAGGTTCTTGCGCACGCACTCGCGGCGCAGGTCAAGGTAGCGATAGGTCATGCGAATGTCATCGCCGCCATCGGTGTTGTCTTCAATGGTGAAAGGCGGAACATCGCTCTTATTGAGCACGGTCAATTCCTTGGCAATAATCTCAATATCACCTGTGGCGAGGTGGGCATTTTTGCTCGAACGCTCGGCAACCTCACCTGTCACCTGAATAACATATTCGCGGCCAAGCTTGTTGGCTGCCTCACACAATTGAGCATCGTTCTCTACGTTAAACACTATCTGAGTGATGCCATAACGGTCGCGCAAGTCAACAAAGGTCATACCGCCCATCTTGCGTGCCTTCTGTACCCAACCGGCAAGCGTCACCGTCTTACCTGCGTCTGCCAATCGCAGCTCTCCGCATGTATTACTTCTGTACATTGTCTGTCTTACTATTTATTAGATTTATTATTTCTCTTATTCTGTATTGCCATCTACAAACACCCCTGTTGCCAACCTTGGCACCCGGAATGCCTTAAACAACAATTTATCATACAAAGTTAATATTTTTTCGCCAATATAACGCCCCGATGCGCCCGATATTTATAAAATTACCCTTGAAGAAAGATTCCAATAAGAAGTGCAACGGCCAAAGCCCACTCTCCATCGCAGGGG
>JBJECY010000111.1:0-29971 GCA_051871515.1 Muribaculaceae bacterium
TCCCCTGCGATGGAGAGTGGGCTTTGGCCGTTGCACTTCTTATTGGAATCTTTCCTCATAAGTCAAAAAAATAATTTTCGCCGAAAAATATGAGTAGATGAAGAATAATTGCTAATTTTGTAGCTTTAAATGTAAAAACTAAAATGTTTTAGGCAGTGAATACGAAGTATATTTTTGTAACAGGCGGCGTTGTGTCTTCCTTAGGTAAAGGAATTATATCGTCGTCGCTGGCGCGCCTTTTGTTATCGCGCGGTTATAGAGTGACTATCCAAAAGTTCGACCCGTATATCAACATCGACCCGGGCACACTCAATCCCTATGAACACGGCGAATGTTATGTGACAGCCGACGGGCAAGAGACCGACCTCGACTTAGGACACTACGAGCGTTTCACCAACATCAACACCACCCGAGCCAACAACATCACCACCGGACGCATCTATCAAAACGTGATTGACAAAGAGCGTCGCGGCGACTACTTGGGCAAAACGGTGCAGATTGTGCCTCACATCACCGACGAAATCAAGCGCAACGTGAAGCTGCTGGGCAACACCGGCAAATTCCACTTTGTAATCACCGAGATTGGCGGCACTGTGGGCGATATTGAGTCACTGCCATTTCTTGAAGCCGTGAGACAATTGCGCTGGGAGCTGGGACAAGACAGCTTGTGCATTCACCTCACCTATGTACCTTTTATCAATGCAGCCAAAGAGCTGAAAACCAAGCCCACTCAACACTCAGTTAAGAGTTTGCAAGAAGTGGGTATTCAGCCCGATATTTTGGTGCTGCGCACCGAGCATGACATTCCGCAGAGCATGCGCCGCAAGGTGGCTCAGTTCTGCAACGTAAGCCCCGATGCCGTGATTCAGTCAATCGACGCCAAGTCAATCTACGAAGTGCCATTGAATATGCTCAAAGAAGGGCTCGATGCCGCAGTGCTGCGCAAAACAGGTTGCTCAACCTACCCCGACCCTGACCTCTCGCAATGGAACCACTTCCTCGACAAGATGCACAACAGCAGCAAAGAAGTGAAGATTGGACTTGTGGGCAAATACGTGGAACTGCAAGACGCCTATAAGAGCATTGACGAAGCACTCTTTCAATGCGCCACCTATCAAGACGCAAAGGCACGAATCAAATACATCAGCAGCGAGAAGCTACACGACGGCAACGTTGACGAGATGCTCAAAGGCCTTGACGGCGTGATTGTTGCCCCGGGATTTGGGCAACGTGGCATTGAAGGCAAATTCACTGCATTGAAGTGGTGCCGCGAAAAAGACATCCCGACATTTGGCATTTGCCTTGGCATGCAATGCATGGTGATTGAGTTTGCTCGCAACGTGCTTGGCCTGACTGAAGCCAACAGCACCGAGATGGACCCCAACACACCATATAACGTGATTGACCTCATGGAAGAGCAAAAAAGCATCTCGAACCTGGGCGGCACAATGCGCCTTGGTGCCTATGCTTGCCATCTTGCCGACGGTTCACTGGCAGCCAAAGCCTATGGCACAACCAACGTTGAGGAACGCCATCGCCACCGCTTTGAGTTTAACAACGACTTCCGCGACCAATTTGAGAAAGCCGGTATGGCTTGCGTGGGCGAGAACCCCGAGACTCACCTTGTTGAGGTGGTGGAGATTCCTGGCAAAAAATGGTATGTGGGTACTCAATACCACCCCGAGTATAGCAGCACAGTGCTCAAGCCACACCCTCTTTTCATGGACTTCATAAAAGCATCAATCAAATACAACATGAGCCAAGAATAACAGCCACTCCACGAGCACCGTTAACGCTGCCACAGCGCACGTCCACGGCAATGCAAAGGAGACTGCTCTCGGCAAAAGTTAAGAGTAATTTATAAAAACAAACAAACGAATTAAAAAACAAACCCCAAGACACAAACAAACAACAAAAACGCATGGATAAAAACACTGTTATCGGACTCTGTCTGATGTTTCTTGTGATAATGGGCTTCACTTGGCTCAACCAGCCAAGCGAAGAGGAAGTTGCGGCAGCCAAAGCTCAACAAGAGCAAGCCGCACAAGCCCCTAAGCAAGTAAACGAAACCAACAATGCTACCAGCACCGTTGCCGATACGCTATCGGCCGACGACATCAATCGTCTGAAATCAACCATTCAACTCTACGGCCGTCAGGAAAATGCCGAGGGCGAAACCGCCTATTTGCTTAGCAGCAACGACGCTAACCTGAAGCTCAGCGGCGACAAAGTGAGCGGAACCATCAACATTGACGGTAAGGAAGTTGACTTTGAGAACGTAAATTCGAGCACCGACATTGCCACACGCAACAAAGCCATTGCCGCACTGCGCAATGCAGTGGCTTCATACGCCAAAAGCGGCGATTTTGCAAAGTGCCTTATTGGCGAAAACAAAACCGTTACGCTGCAAAACGATTTGCTCAAACTCGGCATCAGCACCAAAGGCGGCGCAATAACCTCAGCCACCATTCTGCAATATGACACATATCGCGGCAAGGGCGTTGAGCTATTTGACGCAAGCACCAACAGCTTTGGCTTTGTGTTTAACACCAACGCACAACGCTTTGACACCGCCGACTATTTCTTCACCCCTGTTGAGCAAACCGATTCAACCGTGACCATGATGCTCGACCTTGGCAACAACGTGAAGTGGGCATTGCGTTACACCCTTGAAAGCGGCAGCTACATGGTGAAGATGGAAGTGCTGCAACAAAACATGAACCGTGTGATTCCTGAAAACATCGCCAACCTTGACATCTACTGGACTCAACGTATGAAGCGCCAAGAGCAAGGTAAGATGTTTGAAGAGCGCAACAGCGCAATCTACTACAAATACTCAAACGGCGACGTGGAGAACCTCAACGAGGGCGGCAACGACAACGAGGAGGCTACAAGCAACCTCAAATGGGTGAGCTTCAAGAATCAATTCTTCTCGTCAGTGCTGATTGCCGACAACTGCCTCACCGGTGCCAACATGGAAAGCAAGGTGATTGACAAGGGCAGCGCATTTTATAGCGACTACCTCAAAGACCTCACCCTCAACACCTCAGTTGAATATTCTTCAACCACTGCCAACCCTGCCAACTTCAAGATTTTCTTTGGTCCTAACAAGTTCCAGCTCCTTAAGAGCTACAACAAATATTGCGACACCGAAGACCTTGACCTCAACCGTCTGGTTTCACTTGGCTGGGCATTGTTCCGCTGGATTAACACCTACATTGTTATTCCTGTGTTCGACTGGCTCAACGGTTTCTGCGGCAACATGGGTATCACCATCTTGGTGCTCACCCTGCTGCTAAAGATAGTGCTCTTCCCGTTGTCAAACAAGAGCTACATTTCACAAGCCAAGATGCGCCTGCTTGCACCCGACGTGAAGAAAATCGACGAGAAATACCCCGGACAAGAAAACGCCATGAAGGCTCAGCAAAAGAAGATGGAGCTTTACAGCATGGCAGGAGCAAGCCCATTTGGCGGCTGCTTGCCAATGCTGCTGCAAATGCCATTCCTCATTGCCATGTTCACCTTCTTCCCATCGTCGATTGAGCTGCGCGGCGAATCGTTCCTTTGGGCACAAGACCTCTCGGCACCCGATGCCATTTTCTCGTGGACAACCCACATTCCGCTCATCAGCACATACTTCGGCAACCACGTCAGCCTCTTCTGTTTGCTCATGACCGTGACCAACATTGTGTACACCAAAATCACAATGCAGTCACAGCAAAACAGCCAGATGAAGGGAATGCAATGGATGATGTACCTCATGCCAATCATGTTCCTGGTGTTCTTCAACAACTACGCCTCAGGTCTTAGCTACTACTACTTCCTCTCGCTGTTGCTCACCATCATTCAAAACTATGCAACACGCTACTTTGTGAGCGAAGAGAAGATGCGCGCACGCATGGCTGAAGCCGCCAAAAACCCAAAGAAGAAAAGCGGTTTCATGGCTCGACTTGAAGAAGCTCAACGCCAACAGCAAGCCATGCTTGCTCAACAGCAAAAGAAGAACAACAACGGCAAAGGCCGTCACTGATAAAGAAAAATTTATGCCACTCCATGAACCGGGTTCATGAGAATTGGCACTAACAAACCATCAATTCAGGCTATAACAAGTGCTTTCAGCTATGTTATAGCCTGTTTTTTTGCATTTACTGAAAAATTTTTTCATTTTCGTGCAACTTTTTTGCATGACGTTGCGTCTAATTGGCAAAGAAAGCTAAAAAAGCGAAGGCTCCAAGTTGAGGCAGAGCTTCACAAGCCGGAACTTTAAAAGCAAGAAAACAGATAACAATTTTACACAACGATTAAAAAATAAAAAAAATGACTACACATCAATGCCCCATTTGCCGTAGGCAATTTAATGCAGAAGACAATGCAACAAAAGTGAAATGCCCATTTTGCGGCGCCGAGTTTTCACCCGAAGTGAGCAATGCATATCAGCAAGGTTATCAGCAAGGTTATCAACAAGGCTTTGTACGCGAACGCGGCATATTTGAGGATGGTCCTTCAGGACGTTCACGCGGCGTAGCCGCCCTGCTTGCCATCTTTATTGGAAGCCTCGGAATCCACTACTTCTATATGGGCAAGAGCGTTGCCGGCATTTTATTCATAATTTGCTCTATTCTCTCTTGTGCCACCATTACATCAATTATCAGCATTATCCAAGGCGTGATTATGCTCACAATGACCGAGCAAGAGTTTGAAAGCAAATACATCTTCACTCCCAAAACCTTACCGCTGTTCTGATTCATCTCCACTCCACCCTCGCAATAAGGGCGTGAACAAACTTATAAAACCTCGATGGGCGAAAGTGTTTTCGCTCACCGAGGTTTTTATTATCAAATAAACGCCTATCTCAGCAACACAGCCAAGCAAGCTACATAAACATTAACACAATCTCACTCACATTGATGTTGTATTTGCGCACTATTTGCATTATCTTTGCACTGCAATGGCACAAAAAAACACTCATAAAAGGAATCGTAAAAGTAGAAAGCGCGACAGCATAGACCGTTTCGTCAGATGGGCTATCGCCATTGGCGTTGCCGCACTTGTGCTCATTGGCTGCGCCATTTACTATCTGCTGCGCAACCACCCCAACATCACGGTTGACCGCGAACAATACCCCGTAATTGGCATTGACATCTCAAAACATAACGGCAAAATCAATTTCGCAAAACTGGCGGCTGACAGTTTGAGCTTTGTGTTCATCAAAGCCACTGAGGGCAACGACTATGTTGACCCCACCTTTGAACGCAACTACATGCAAGCCAAAGAAGTGGGACTGAAAGTGGGTGCATATCACTTTTTCAGAATGTCGAAAGACGGCACCGTGCAAGCCTATAACTTCCTTAAAACCGTGAAGGGCAAAGAGATTGACTTGCCACTGGTGATTGACGTGGAAGAATGGGGCAATGACCTGCTCATCAACCGCGACGATGCGGTGAACAGATTGTGCACCATGGTGCAATGCATAAAAAGCCACAACTACAAAGTGATGATTTACACCAACAAAGACGGATATAAGAAATACATCGCTGAGCGGCTCAGCAACGAGCTGCTTTGGATTTGCACCTTTCAGCAACCGCAAGATGTAACAAAATACAACTGGACAATACTGCAATACAGCCACTGGGGCGAGGTTGACGGCATTAACGGCGAGGTTGACCTTGACGTGTTTAACGGCGACCGCAACGCATGGCTACGATGGCTGCAATCATTATAAACAGCAATTATCACTAATCACAGCAAATGGCAATGAAAGCAACAACATTCACCCACATAGCCACAAGGCTGATGGCATTGGCAGCCCTGCTGATGGCATCAGTGCACTGCCACGCCACAGTGTTCACATGGTCGGTTCATAACCTCACCTTTGAAGTGCCCGACGGCGGCACCGTGACCTACAACAGCGCCACCCACTTTGAAATAATGTGGCAGGACATGGCTCTGGTGATTGACCTATACAGCAAAGAGGGCACCAACAACGACAACATGCGCAACAACCTGTTGCGTCGCGCCAGCTCATTTAACATGTACGACAACCAAACCAACAAAATAAAGGTGAAAGGGTTTAAGAGCTATTCGCTCACCGGCACCATGCCCGACGGCAGCCACACCCTGCTTGCCAATCTGGTGTGCAACAACCGCGACCTGCTGGCTTGCGTCACCATCAACTATCTGCTTGGCAACATTGAGGAGGCTGAAGACATTGTGAAAAGCTTCACCATAGGCAAACAGAAACTCAAGAAAGAGAAAAAGCAAAAGGTGCAAACCGAGGAAGACGCTATTGCCAAAGAAGCTGAAGAGCAACGCAAAAAGCAGTTACAGAAAAAGAAAGAATCTCAAAAAAACCAAGAGATTTTTGACATATAACCACACGCGCCGGCAGTAAGCCACAGGCGCAGATGAAAAACTCAAAGCCGTGCTTATTGCTTATGCGCCATAATTATTGTATCTTTGCACCGAGTTTTGCAAAAGCAGGTTGCACCACCGCAAGCGCGGCGCCTTGCATTTGCAGCGAACCGAACAAATAAGGTTTTTAAATGTAATTATAGATAATAACATCTTAAAAATGGCACTTAACAACAAGCAACTTACAATCATAGGCGGCGCGCTCATTGCAGCGCTCATTGTTGTGATTGGCATACTCGTTTACTCAATGCACAACACCAAGACTCAACTCACCAAGGTTGAAGCTGAGAAAGAAGAAATAAAATTGCAACGCGACCAATATCAACTTGCCGGAGAATATGAGCAGCTCAACACTCAATTCCAAAGCATGGAAAACCAAACGCGTTTTTTGCAAAACGACTCTATTCTCAACAAATACACCGAGGCACGCGACAAGGTGGAGAAGCTGCTTGCCGAGCTCAAAAGCCAAAAGATTTCGAGCCAAAAGCGCATCAACGAGTTGCAAAACGAGATTAAGACCCTCAAAAGCCTCATGCGCCACTATGTGGCAATCATCGATTCGCTGGGCAAGGAGAATGCCGGTTTGCGCGCCGAGAACCAAGAGATTCGCAGCCAAAACGAGCAACTCTCAAATCAGGTGAGTGCAGTGTCAGAGAAGAACGCCAACCTCACTCAACGCATGATTCTTGCTGAGAAACTCAACGTCACCGGCGTGACCCTCACCCCCATCAAGAGCAACGGCAAGACCGAAAAGAACATCAAAAAGGCCAAGCAGCTGAAGGTGACCTTCACCATACCACAAAACAACTCCACTCCTGTGGGCGAGAAAACGCTCTATGTGCGCATCACCAGCCCAGAAGGAACCTTGTTAGGCTCACACGGTTCATTCAGCTTTGAAGGCTCAAACATTCCTTACACTGAGAAGAAGGACATTGAGTACACCGGCCAAGAGATTGCAGGCATCACCATCTACTGGAACATCAACTCGGCACTCTCGCCCGGTGAATACACAGTGGAAATCTTTGCCGACAACTACCGCTTGGCATCACGCCGTTTCACAATCGAGAAATAAAATCACATCACATTTCATAAACGCCAATCATCGTGGTTGACACCCAAAACGCTGCACGAGCATCAGGGCAACCGCGATGATGTTTTTTGCACCCGCTCATCACCAGCACCAAACAATAAACGCAAAAGCCCAAAATTACTGCAACACTCAATTGTATATTTCACCGCTTTGCACTATCTTTGCACATACTAATCAAATCATTCAAAGAATTGGATATAGACCCTCTTACGTGTATATTAACACAACTTTGCTCAGTTAGCTCCGCAACTGCGCCTCTGATACAAATCAACCAACCCACCACAGGCAGCATCATTGCCGGCTGTGTGGCTGTTTTTGGGCTGCTTATGTCAGCCTTTATGTCAGGCTCTGAGATAGCCTATTTCTCACTCACCGAGCAGCAAATCAGCAACATAGAAGACGACGAAAAGCAAGAACGCATCAACGCTCTGCTAAAGAACCCTGAGAAACTGCTTGCCACCATTCTCATTGGCAACAACTTGGTTAACGTGATGATTGTTGTGCTTAGCTCATTCACCATGTCGCAAGTGTTTCAGTTCAACAGCCCGGTAATCGACTTCCTGATACAGACTGTGATACTCACTTTCTTGATTCTGCTCTTTGGCGAAATCATTCCCAAGCTCTATGCCAACAGCAACAACGTGCGCTTTGCCATGATGGCAACCAGTCCGCTGACGTCAATCCACCGTTTGCTCAACCCGCTATCAAGCATGATGGAAAAGAGCACTTATATTGTCAACAAGATTGTCACCAAGCACACTGACGATATCTCGATGGACGACCTCTCAAAGGCGCTTGAGATTTCTGACGTGAAAACAAGCGACGAGAAAGAGTTGCTGCAAGGTATTCTTAAATTCGGCGGCAAAGAGGTGAGCGAAATCATGCGCCCACGCATCGACGTGATTGACCTTGACTATAACACGCCGTTCAACGAGGTGGTGAAAACGGTGATTGAAAGCGGCTACTCGCGCATTCCTGTTTACCTCGACTCAACCGACAACATCAAGGGCGTGCTTTATGCCAAAGACCTGCTCCCCTACATCGGCAAGCAAGGCAACAACTTCAATTGGCAAAAGTTGCTACGCGAAGCTTTCTTTGTTCCAGAGACCCGCATGATTGACGACCTGCTTGAAGATTTTAGGAAAAAAAGCGTGCATTTTGCCATCGTGGTCGATGAATACGGCTGCACCCAAGGCATTGCCACGCTTGAAGACGTGCTTGAAGAAATTGTGGGCGACATCGACGACGAATATGACACAGAAGAAAAATTCTACACCAAAATTTCTGACAACACCTACGTCTTTGACGGTCGCACACTGCTTGGCGATTTCTATCGGGTGACCTCGCTGAGTGAAGAGTCATTTGGCGCAATTGCCGAAGATGTGGAAACACTTGCCGGACTGCTACTGAGCATTAAAGGCGATTTCCCAAAAGAGAAAGAGCCAATTGCCTATGGCAGATGCAAGTTCCTGGTGCTCACCGTTGCCAAACACCGCATCGAAAAAGTGCGCGTTTCCATTCAACCATGACGCCCTTTCTTCAAATCATGCGCCATCTCACTCCACAAAGCATAGCCAAAAGTGCCATGCCGTTAAACGAAACCTAAAATCATCACGCCATTTTTTTGCAACCATGCCAATAATCAATACACCAACTGCCCTGCAACACAGCCAAATAAAGGTGGCAATGTGGCACATCACCGAAGATGAGCCGCAATTGGCAGCCATCTACCGCAGCCAGTGCATTGATGCAAACGTGGAAAATGTGAAATTGGCAAAACGGCGCATTGAGATGATGATTGAGCAACTGCTGCTGACCCATTTGCTGGGCAAAGGCGCCATATTGATGCATCACAGCAACGGCAGTCCGTTTCTAAAAGGCTCAATTACCAACATCAGCATCAGCCACACCAACCACTATGTGGCAATAGCATGCAGCTCAACACTCAATATTGGCATCGACGTGCAAACAATTGAGCAAAAAATATTGCGTGTGCGCAACCGCTTTCTCAGCACTGCCGAGCAAGAGTTTATTGCCGACCATTCGCTTGAGCAAAACACCTTGGCTTGGACTGCAAAAGAAGCCCTCTACAAAGCCGTTGGCGTTGACGGCGTTAACTTCGCCAACCACACAAGCATTGATGCTCAGGCAATTGCCCAAGGGCGCAGCACCTTTATATGCAGCTATGAGGACCGCTCTTTCACAGCCCAAAGCTTGCTAAGCAACAACATTGCCGCAACACTCGTTTACGAAAACAAAACAACAAAATAACACAAAACCCATGAACAGTAAAATTAAAAACATCACCACCGCCTTGGCAACAGCAATAATGGCATTAAGCCTTGGCAACACGCCCACTCAGGCATGCACATCATTGCTTGTGGGCAAAAAGGCGTCAGCCGACGGGTCAACAATCATCAGCTACGCCGCCGACTCTCACGTGCTCTATGGTGCACTGGTTCATCAACCGGCAGCCGACCACGCTCCTGGCAGCGTGCGACGCATTGTAGATTGGGACGATGGCGTTTATCACGGCGATATCCCCGAAGTGAGCCACACCTATTCAGTGATTGGCAACATGAACGAACATCAGCTCTCAATCACCGAATCGACTTTTGGCGGCCGCAACGAATTGGTTGACAAAAACGGCATTATGGACTACGGTTCGCTCATCTATGTGACTTTGCAACGTGCCACCACAGCTCGTGAAGCCATCAAGGTGATGACCGACCTTGTAGCCGAATATGGCTATTGCAGCGGCGGCGAATCGTTCTCAATAGCCGACCCCAACGAGATATGGATTATGGAGATGGTGGGCAAAGGCGGCAAGGAGAAAGGTGCCGTGTGGGTTGCCATTCGCATCCCCGATGACTGCATTGCCGGTCACGCCAACCAATCACGTATTCACACATTCCCACTCAAAGACAAGCAAAACTGTCTCTATGCCAAAGATGTGATTAGCTTTGCTCGCCAAATGGGCTATTACAATGGCTCGGATGCCGATTTTGATTTTGCCAAAGCCTATAACCCCTTCGACTTCTCGGGTCTGCGCGGATGCGACGCTCGCGTCTGGTCTTGGTTCAACCGCTATAAAGACGGCATGGACAAATATCTGCCTTACATTCGCGGCAAAAAAGATGCTGAGATTATGCCTCTCTACGTGCGCCCCGACCGCAAGGTGAGCGTGCGCGACGTGCAAAACATGATGCGCGACCACTTTGAGGGCACTCCGTTTGACATGACCAACGACCCCGGCGCTAAGATACTTTATGACGTGCCTTATCGCTGGCGTCCTATGACCTTTAAGGTTGACGGCACTGAATACACCAACGAACGCGCCATTGCAACTCAACAAACCGGCTTTGTGCTGGTATCGCAAATGCGCTCTTGGCTCCCCGATGCCATTGGCGGTATCCACTGGTTTGGCGTTGACGATGCCAACACCGCCGTGTTTGTGCCCATGTATTGCTGCATGACAACCGTGCCGCGCAGCTACGACATTAGCACAGCCGACCTCTATAACTTCTCAACCGAATCGGCATTCTGGGTTAACAACTGGGTTGCCAATCAAGCCTATGCGCGCTATTCTTATATGATAAACGACATTCGCAAGGTGCAGAACCAAATTGAGGACGGCTTTGTAGCTCGTCAGGCAGCGATTGAACAGGAAGCGCTGCAACTCTACAAGCAACAACCAGAGCATGCCATTGACCTGCTCAACGAATACAGCAACAATGCCGCACAAGACGCCACTGCAAGATATCTTGAGCTGGCTCAATACCTGATGGTGAAATACCTTGATGGCAATATCAAGAAAGAGAAAGACGGACAATTTGAACGTAGCGCAACCGGTTATCCTGTTTATCCCCAATTCCCGGGCTATCCACAGGATTACTATAAAGCTATTGTAAGCGACCCCAAAGCCGCTGAAAATCTAAAAGTGATTCCTCCAGAGGAATAATCGCCCAAGGGTAATTTAGAACAAATAATCAGGAGATAAACATCAAAGCTATTGCTTCAGCATGTTTATCTCCTGATTGATTTATGCCCAATCAACTACGGGCAATTGTCTGCATCTCGCCGCAATCAAGGCAGGGTGATGTTATTATCAACTTCTTTCACCTTGTTCTGTCCCACAAGATAATTTATGGCTGTGTTTACCGCCTCTTCAACCTTAGTGCCACGACGCGTGAATCCTAACTTGCGAGCCACCACAAGAACAATGAAGCTGCGCGAAACCGTCAATTGCTCTTGCACTGCCTCAATCACGGCATTCGCAATTTCACAAATCGGAATCTCATTGATATCGCGTCCGTTTGTCAGCCTATAATAGCAATAATCGGTCGCTGCGGCAGCATTTTCCCACACAACATACGAGTTGCGGTCAGGTTGAATGTAGAAATGCTTTTTCACTTTCACCATCAGTTGATTCTGCAACGAGGTAGTGACGCGAGGCATACCACATAACCGGCTCACGCGCTTGCAAAGCAACTGCATAGTGATGGGCTGCTCGTTTTGTATTATTCGTCGGCTTAGTTCAACTTCGCTCAATCCTATAACTTCGTTAACAGGAATTTGCGTCTCGTTATAGTCTTGCAGCATGCTATGTTGCTCCTCCTCTTCTTCGCCCGAGATGTCGAACACCTCAGGTTTTGTATCCTCAACAGGAGCATCTTGCGCTTGTTGCATAGCGTTTTCTATCTCTTGTTCAATGCGTTTGAGCACTCGCTCACGATTGTTAATCCAGTCAACGCTCCACACTCTCATCACACGCCAACCCAATCCGCGCAGCACCTCGGGCTGCACAATCTCGCGGTCACGAGTGGTTTGCGTGTTGCTATATCCTTCTCCGTCAATAAGCAAGCCCAGCACATAGCGGTTGCCCTTGTCGGTGTCACAAACAGCCACATCGACCTTAAACTGCGAACGCCCAACATTGTCGGCAACATTATATCCACGCTCCTTTAGAGCCTTGGCAATTTGGCGGGCAATAGCCACATCGCCGCTCGCATCGCTACGGTTTGCGCTATACACAAGCTGTTGACTTTCAACATATTCCAAGAAATGCTTTAAGCCCTCAACGCCCTTCGACTTTGAGCGTCGCATATCAATATCGCTCGATTTGAGCGAAGAATAAACTATCATTTCTTCTCTTGAACGGCTCACCGCCACATTCAGGCGACGCTCGCCACCGCTATTATTCAGCGGACCAAAGTTCATGCTCACCTTGCCGTTTTTGTCGGGGCCGTAACCAATTGAGAACAAAATCACGTCGCGCTCGTCGCCCTGCACGTTTTCAAGGTTCTTTATAAACAGCGGCTCATACATGGCATCGGCAGCCTCATGCAAAGCGGCATCAGTATCGAGTTGCTCTTGCAAAAGGTCCTCAATGAGGTTTTGTTGCGCTACGCTGAAGGCAATCACGCCAATGCTGTGACGGCGCAAGTCCTCGTCTTTGATGCGGCGCACCACTTCATTGACAATAGCCTGTGCCTCATCGCGATTGCTGCGATGTCCGCCTTTGTCATAAACACCCTTGATTCTCACCAAGCGCACTTTCACATCGCGGTCGTCAACCGACGGGAACGTGATGAGCCTGCCATCGTAATACTCATTGTTTGAAAACGATATCAACGACTCGTGGCGTGAACGATAATGCCAATTGAGTTGCAGCGACGGGATGTTGAGCGTGCGGCAATCTTCAAGAATACTTTCCATATCGTCGATGGCAACCTCTTCATCGCCCACCGATGAGGTGGTGAAGAAGCTTGTTGGCGGCATCTGCTTGGGGTCGCCAACCACAATGAGCGACTTGCCGCGAGCAATGGCACCGACACTCTCGCTGGTTGGCATCTGTGATGCCTCGTCGAATATTACAACATCAAATTTATCGTTCGACAGGTCGATATACTGCGCCACCGACATTGGGCTCATGAGCATGCATGGGCACAAACGCGGCAGCAAGGTGGGTATCTGCGACATCAGGTCGCGCAACGATACTCCCCTACCGCCATTTGAGATGTTACGGTTAAGGAACCCAATCTCGCTGCTGCTATCAATATTTTCGGTGACCCGTGGCACACGCGCTGCCAAGCGAGCATACAATTCTTTTTGAGAAAGCAGTCTGAACTGCTCTGAAAGCTCACGATACTTCTCAACCACAGTGTCAAAAATCACGCCCTCAAACGTGCGCAACGCCGCGTTTTCGCTAATCTTGAGCTTAGCCAAGCTGCTGTAAAATGCTTTGAAGAACATTTTGCAAAGCAAATCCTTGTCAATGCTGTGGTTTTCAACATATTCAACCAAGCGGTCAAGCGCCAGTTCTCGCATACGTTTCCTGTAATTGCACCAATGATACCAATCGCGCGCCTTGTCTAAATTGTTGCTCCAGCGCGTCAATTGGCTCAACATTGTGGCAAGTTCGTCGGTCGTTGGCATGCAGTCGCAACCAAGATTCACATCAAAGAATTGCTGCAAGCACTGTTGCAAACCGTCAATTCTGCTATGCTTTTGACTATAATCGCAGTACATCTCAAGCAGATTACCCACTTCAGCTTCTGAAAGAAACTGATTATAGGCACGCATACGTTTCAAGAAACTTTTCTTGGCAAAATATCGCGGCAGGAACCACTTGACGTTAATGCTGCGCCACTCATTGCGCAATGCCTCGGCATCCTCACTGAGCAATTCTTCTTTGTTGTCTTTGAGCAAGGTCTTGCGCAAGCGTTTGGCGCGAGAAAGCTCGGCATAATCAGTGCGGCAATCGTCAATCACCTGCTTGGTTTTGAGCATTTTATCCTTTAATTCGCTCAAATTGGCCATTTGGTCGTCGTCAATGTTCAAGCCCTTTAGCTGATGTTCTGAAGGTTGGTCAACAAGCATCAGCACCGCTTTCAATTCGGTGGATAGCAAGTGTTCATAATCAGTCACAGCAACACCCGTGAGCTTCTTGCGCAATTGAGGCGTGAGCACATCGCATTGCAGCGCGGTTGCATCAATAGCCTCATACCGCACTATGCAGTCATAGAGCGAAAAGTCGTCAATGCCGTCTTTCTCATGCACAGCTTCAAGATAGCCAATCAGCTTGCTGCGCTCGTCATAGAGCTTAGTGGCAGTGAGGGTATATTCCTCGGGCGACACTATGTGATGCACGTTGAGTGCCATTTTCAGCTGTTCAAGCACATGGCGTTTGGTCACCTTGTTTGAATGCATTTCAAGGCAGAATGGACCAAGCCCCACCTTCTCAAGACGTTTCTGCACCACACTCAGCGCTGCCATCTTCTCAGCCACAAAAAGCACTCGCTTGCCTTGAAACAAGGCATTGGCTATCATGTTGGTGATGGTCTGCGACTTGCCGGTGCCGGGAGGGCCATACAAGATAAACGAGTGTCCCAAGCCGGCCTCAATCACCGCCGAAAGCTGCGACGAGTCGATGGGCACAGGCAACGCCAAATCCTGCGGGCGAATCTCCTTATCTTTACCCTTCAGATTTGAAATCATTTCCTGGGGTTGCCAAGTGAGTCGCTGCTGCACAAGGCTCGATATCACATCGTTCTCCACAAGCTGCTCGCGATGCGAGTGAACATCGTTCCACATCAAGAATTTATTAAACGAGAACACACCCAACACAGCCTCATCGAGCACATCCCATCGAGGTTGCCCCTTGATGGATTCACGCACGGCAGCCAACACCAACGGCACATCAACGCCATGTTCGTCGGCAGGCAGATTGGTGGTATATGGCACTTTTATTTCGTAGTTCTGGCGCAAAAACTCGGTGAGAGTGATGTTCATTATCATTTCCTCGTCGCGAGTGCGAATATAATACTTGCCGCGCTTATACACAATATCAACCGGCAGCATCATGATTGGCGCATAATGCGGCTGAGAACTTTTGTCGTTCTCATACCAGCGCAATGTGCCAATGGCAAGAAACAGCGAGTTGGCACCGTTTTCTTCCATCATGCAACGAGCCTCGCGATAGATGCTTTTTAGCACCGCACGCGACTCACCCTCGGGCTTGAACGTGTGCAACACCTTGTGTGCCATATCGTCGAGCACAATATTGCTGTACTGCGAATACATTGGCGACTGCAACATGCGTTGCCCATCATCGATGACAGTCATTTCCTCAGGCTTGCACTCAATGACATATTCAGCGCCATCTTGCAAATTATCTTCAAGTTTATTGATTTCAAACGAAATTATCTGCACCGCTTTTTTGCGAAAGTACATGTTGAGCATGTTGTTTCGCAACGAGAAGTCGAGCAGTTTACGTTCCCAGATGTCTATTTTGTTCACATCGCCTTTATCGTCAATCTTGCTCAGGTCAAAACGGTTGCGCTCCACCACCTGAGGCAAAGAGGTTTCATGGTCAACCCCCTCGGAGTTTTGGCACAACTTGCCGTCAACTATTTGCGGCAGTGGCAACACACCGTTTATTCTGCACCGGTGCACGTCGATAAACATCTTAAATTTATCAACATTGGCTATTTCTCTCTCAGCCGACTTAACAGCGCCGTCAAACGTGATGCCGTCAGAACTAATCGCCACGGCATCAACCACAGTCATCTCGCCAATGCCATCGGCAATGCGCTTTGAGATATACGAGACATCGTCACACTCGCAATAGCTGCAACTGCTATCAACCAGCCACACGCCCAAAAAGGCATGGCCGCTTTGCAACACCACTACGCTATTGATGCCTACAGCCTCGAGTGCGCTGGCAAGAAGCATGGTAAGTTCAATGCAATTGCCAATCTTGCTGCTTAGCACATTGCATGGCAACGCCACACGCTGACCGGTTTGCTCATAACTCGGCGGCAAAGGGCGGTACACTATTCCCTCGGCTTGCAAGGCTGCATACAAGGCTGCCACCTGATAGAGCACCACATTAACATCATCTGATTGATAGCCCGAGAACTGCGACAAGCCTGATAGTTCCTTCAATATGGGCGCAGCCTTAGTGATGATTTGCTCAACGGCAGGATGATTGGGTGTGCAAAACGATGCCAAAATACGCGGCATGTTATTCATTCCAATCCAATAGTCATAAGTCAACAGGGCGATACTGTATGTTTGGCGAAACGCCTGCGTTCTCTCACCATCGACATTAGCCCATGCCACAACGTCGAAGCTCGACGCCATGCCATCAGTGAGCATCATCATCTTGGCAAAATCAGGCGTAGGATTAAAATCTTCGCCCAATCTCACGGTTTCACCTTCAGCCAAGGTGAGCATAACTTTCACACTGCAATCCTTAAAGTATTCACATTCACAATCAATCTGCTCCACCAACAATGGAGCACCCGATGTGTTGGTGACTTCAACATTGTAAATCACCTTCATCTTGTTGTGAACAAGCAAATAATTAATCTTTTCTGTGTAATCAATCCTCAGTTCTAATAAATCCATTCTTCAAATGATGCAAAAGGAGTAGTAGTAATGTTGTATGTTGTCAAGTCGCGGTTGCATGCCTGGTCGATAATAGTAAACAATAGCCCTCTGCATGGTATTATAAAGCCAATATAGACAGCGCAATACGCCACATGTAGCCAAACTTGTGCAAATATAAACACATTTAAGCAAATTGTACCAAATTTAATTGGCAAAATTTTGTCAATGCCTGTCTTTAAACAAATTAAACACTTCGCAATTTAAACCGAAAGCCCAAATTTGAGTCTTAATAACAACAAGATTAAGGTAACTCAGCATTAACATCAACAAATGAAACTTAACTTCAAAATATTGATATCACTTGGCCTAATGATGGCTTTGGGAATAGGCTCAAGCGCCAAGGCTGCCGGCAAAACGCAGTTTGCCGACGAGAGTTTAAACTACGACATTGTGTATCACTGGGGGCTGATATGGAAACATGCCGCCAGTGCCACTCTCAGCCTCAATGGCAACGGCAACTTCTATAACACTGCGCTCACTGCACGCACCGTGAGCTGGGCCGATAAGATGTATCGCGTGCGCGACACTCTAACCTGCCGCATTCAAAAGGACGGACTTAAACCGCAGGAATACATTAAGGCCTCGCATGAAGGCAAGCACTACGGCAAAGACGTGGTGAGGTATAGCTACGCCGACGGCAATGCAATGGCCAACTGCACCGTGGAGCGCAAGGACAAGGAGACCAAGCAAGTGACTTTGCAAGCCGTGGGTCAGGCTTATGACATGTTGAGCGTGTTCTATTACCTGCGCTCGCTCGACTACGACAGCCTAAAGGCTGGCTCAAAGATTAAAACCACCGTGTTCTCAGGCCGCAAAAAAGAGAACCTCACGGTGACTTATGTGAAGCAGGAAGATGTGAAACTGCGTGACAAGACCACTCACCCAAGCCACCACATCACATTCACGTTCACACAAGACGGACAGAAAAAATCATCTGACGACATTCACTGCTGGCTTTCTACCGACGACCTTCACATCCCTCTCATGATAAAAGGCAGCGTGAGCGTGGGCGAAGTGAGAGTTTACTACAACAAAGGCAACTAACCAGCCCCACCCTTTCCCCGTTAGCGGAAGGGGTGGGCAATCTATTATATAAAAACACAACAATCAAAAAAAACAAACAATTCTTAATGGCAACAAAATATACCTTAGAAGTGTGTGCCGGCGACATTGAGAGCGCCTTGGCAGCACAGCGTGGCGGAGCCACTCGCATTGAACTGTGTAGTGCCCTCAGCGAGGGCGGCGTGACACCATCGGCAGGACTGGCTGCCGAAGCTGCCCAATTGGGGCTAACCGTGCATGCTCTCATACGCGTGCGCGGCGGAGATTTTCTCTACACCGATGCCGAGGTCAACACCATGGTGAGCGACATACGCATGTTCAAGCAATTGGGAATTGACGGCGTGGTGATTGGCGCGCTCACAGCCGACGGCGACATCGACATGGACGCATGCCGACGCATGGCTGATGCCGCACAAGGCATCAACATCACTTTCCATCGCGCCTTCGACCGTTGCCGCGACCCTCAGAAAGCTCTTGAACAAATCATCAGCTTGGGATGCAACAGGCTGCTCACTTCAGGACAGGCACCAACGGCGCAACAAGGCATCGCTACCATCGCCGACTTGGTGAAACAAGCCAATGGGCGCATCGCAATCATGCCCGGATGCGGTGTCAATGCACAGAATGTTGCCCAGATACTCACCGCCACCGGTGCTACCGAGATTCATGCCTCGGCAAGTGCAACAATTGCAAGCGGCATGAGATATCACCGCAGCCAAGTGTATATGGGAGCCAAAGGTGCCGATGAAGAAAACCGCCGCTCCACAAGTGAAGCAGCGGTTAAAGATATCATCAATGCCATCAATGGCATCTCATAAGCTCAATGCAAGAACGTCATTTCTTCTCGTTGAGTTTATCAATCACCTTTATCATTTGTTCGCCAAGTCCAATGGTGTAACCTTGTGAAACAAACAGCACACGATTAAACGTATCGGCAATCAAGAAGATTGGGCGGTTATCGCTCTCAAGATTGAGTGCCGATTTTATTTCGTTGGCAATAGCCTCGTTCAGGTCGGTGCCATAAACCACTGTGTTAGGCAGTTTCTTAAACTCAGCCCACTTGTGGCGCTTCGATGCATCTTCGTTGGCAAAGAGCAACACAATCTTCTGTCCCCACTTCTCAAAGTCGGCAGCATAGCTCTCAATGTCGTGAAGGGCATGGTTGCTTGGCTCATGACCCGGGTTGATGAGACCAATGATGTAATAACCGCGACCTGTGGTTGACAACAGCGATTTCTCTTTCTTGGAGTCGAAGTCGTAGTATTTATCCTCGCTGTTGAAGTTACCAATCACTTGCACATCGGTGTCAGAGGTGCGGAAGGTGAGATTATTGGTGGTGGCTTGCTGTTCGTTCATATTGAAGAAACACAGGCGAGCCAACACGCTACCATCACCAAGGCGTGTGCCTGAGGTGAGCACATAGTTACCAACGTCGAGTTTGGTGCCGTTCTTGAAAATCTTGTCATATCCTTCCTCTGGATAGTTGAGCAAAACAGGATAGCCGTTTTCAATCTTTGAGATGGTGAAGTGATAGTAATACTTGGGGTCTTCAAGGCGGCCCGATGGCTCATAATTGGTGTTGAGAGAACCTTGGGCGTTGTTCACCTGAGCAGTGCTCTCAAATTGCACGTCGTGCCACTCGTCTTTAGCGCTTGCCCATTGCACCTTGCCGGTCACAAGGTCTTTGCGTGCATAAATACCCATGGCGCGTGCGCCTGCCACAAAGAACATGTCGCGGCTATCGGCATCGCTGCAACGGAATTGCCAAACCTTGGTAGGCATCATGCGCAAGCTTTGAGGATTCCAGTCTTTTATCACCTTGATATTAGCTTTCACCCAATCGGCCCACTTATATGGGTCGGCCTTAAATTCTTTCACTTTGAGCTTCTTGAACGCTTCTTGCAGATAAGCCTTATACGGTTCAATCATTTCATTGTCGATGCGCGGATTCATCACGTTCTCAAAATAGAACTTCGAGTTATCGCCGCCACAATCGGGGGTGTTATAGAAATGGTCGTTGAGCACCTCAAGGCTCACGTCGCGCAAGTCTTTCTCGCTAATCACGTCAAGCAAGTTAAGGGCACGTTGCTTGTCGCCAGCGTTCTCAATAAATGAGATGATGTTGGCATAGTTGCCGCGCGAACCCACTAAGAAATGTGTCACCTTGTCAACAGGCAAATTCCACTTTTGTGCATATTCCTTTGCCTTGTCGTCATGAACAAAGGTAGCCTCATAAGCGGCACGGAGCGAATCTTCATACACAAATCGTTTTTGATTGGTGCTGATTTGCTCTTGGGTGAGCGGCGGCACGGTGTTGCGTTCAACCGGTGGAACAAGGTCAAGGTCAATGGTTCCTTCATAACCCATAGTCTTGTCGAGGGTCACAACCAATGTATCCTGACGGCCTACTGAACATTTCTTGATGCCGAATTTCTTATCTTTTGATGCCCAAACCACCAAGTCGCCAAGTCCGCTGGTGACATAGGTGTAACCGTTTTCGTCGCTTTGCTTGCGGCAAACGGTGTAGAGCTCGGCGTAGTTATACACCTTGAAATCGACGCGAGCCGACACGGGAGCACCCTTCTCATCAACCACGCGAACCACTGCCTTTGCCACTGGCGCATAGTTTTCGGTCACATTGATTTCAGTGAAGCAATTGCTTTTGCTCATCACATCCTCGGGACCTTCATAGCGACCAAATGCCTTTGTGTGCATCATCATGCCACGCGAAGCAGGCGCATTAAACCATCCCAAGTTGAGCACTGGTTCGGGCTCGCAAGCGCCAAGGAATTGCCACTCGCCATCAATCCACACTTCCACCCAAGCGTGGTTATCGTCGGTGTGCGCCCAACGCGGAGTGTAAACTTGGCGGGCAGGAATACCCACTGCGCGCATAGCGGCAACGCCAAAAGTCGATTCCTCGCCGCATCGACCAAAAGCGGTGCGCACCGATGCCAGCGGCGAACTGGTGCGTGAATCGCTGGGGCGATATGACACTTTCTCGTGGCACCAGTGGTTCACTTCAAGGGCGGCATCGCGCATCGACATGCCTTTCACACGCTCCTTAAGTTCATCAAAGAACACACGGCGGCTCTCATCGAGGTTTTCGTTGTTGATGCGCACCGGCAACACAAAGTGATAGAACTCGCGGTCAGGAATCTTGCTGCCCCAGCTCATCTCTTTGCGTGTGCGCAACGCATAGTCAACATTCATCTTATAGAAATCAACCGAATAGTCGGTCAAGTCGGGCAGCGGCATGTAAGCATAAAGGAACTTCATTGCCGTTTGCTCGTCGGCGGTAAGCTTCAAACTTTCAACTTTGTTAAGCACTCCCGACACCGATTTTTCGGCCTTGCGTGCCAGGAAGTCTTTTTCAACAGTATCTTTCAAGGCTGCTGTTGCACCTATGGCCACCATCACAAGCATAGCCACAAGTCCAAATCGTTTCTTCATCATCTCGCGAAATGTTAAATTTTAGGTTATAGTATTATTTTTATTTTTTCTCTCTTATTTGTTTCTGTTCATCTCACAAAAACACTCAGCCAAAAGCGCTTGTGCCGTGCATTAACACCCACACCTACGGGTGCCATGCACATCACACCTCCTCGCCCAAGTCGTCGTATTTCTGAAACAAGAAGTCATTGTAGGGGAAGCGCTCCATGTGTATGATTTTTGCTTTGTTATAGAGCATAGTCTTCAATTCCTCAATGTTGGTGCGATTTTTTGCCGAGATGAAAACGCAATTATCGTTGAGCTTAGCCATCCATGTAGCCTTTAGCTCGTCGAGCGAAATGTTCTCGCGAGTGCGCGGCGTGAGGTCATCGGCGTCTTTCTCTACGTAGGTGAAATTGTCAATCTTGTTGAACACCATTATCATCTCTTTGTTGCTTGCGTCACACACCTCTTGCAAGGTTTTGTTCACTATCTCAATCTGCTCCTCAAACTGCGGATGCGAGATATCAACCACATGCACCAAGATGTCGGCATCGCGCACCTCATCGAGGGTCGATTTGAACGACTCTATAAGCTTTGTGGGCAATTTCCTTATGAATCCCACCGTATCAGTGAGCAAGAACGGCAAATTGTCGATAATCACCTTGCGCACAGTGGTGTCGAGCGTGGCAAATAGTTTATTCTCGGCAAACACATCGCTCTTGCTCAGCAAGTTCATGAGCGTTGACTTGCCCACGTTGGTATATCCCACCAAAGCTATGCGGGTGAGCTTACCGCGGTTTTTGCGTTGTATGGTCTTTTGCTTGTCGAGGTCGCGAAGTCGCTCTTTCAGCAACGATATCTTGTCGAGGATAATACGGCGGTCGGTCTCAATCTGTGTTTCACCCGGGCCACGCATACCAATACCACCACGCTGACGTTCAAGGTGAGTCCACATGCGAGTGAGTCGAGGCAACAGATACTGATACTGAGCCAACTCAACCTGCATGCGCGCATTGGCAGTCTTGGCGCGGGCGGCAAAGATGTCGAGAATCAGCGAAGTGCGGTCGAGCACCTTCACTTTCAACTCTTTTTCAATAAACGACACTTGTTTAGTTGACAAGTCATCGTCGAATATCGCCAAAGCAATGTCGTTTTCCTCAACATATTTTGCTATCTCTTCAAGCTTGCCCTTGCCCACAAACGACGTGCGGTTGGGAGCATCGCACCGTTGCAGGAATTTCTTCACCGTGACGGCGCCTGCCGTGTCGGCAAGAAAAGCCAGCTCATCGAGATATTCATTAGCTTTGGCTTCGTTTTGCGCAGGAGTGATTAAGCCCACCAACACGGCACGCTCATTCTCCATCTCGCTTACTATCTTTCCTTCAATCATTAGTTCTATGTGATTAATCGAGTTTCAACACCGCCAAGAATGCCTTTTGCGGCACCTGAACGGTTCCAATCTGTTTCATACGTTTCTTTCCGGCTTTTTGCTTTTCAAGCAGCTTGCGCTTGCGGCTCACGTCACCGCCATAACACTTGGCTGTAACGTCTTTTCGCACGGCCTTGATGGTTTCGCGCGCAATAATCTTGGCGCCAATGGCTGCTTGCACGGCAATGTCGAATTGCTGACGCGGAATGAGCTCTTTGAGCTTCTCACACATGCGGCGGCCAAATGGCACAGCATTGTCAAAGTGGGTGAGCGTGCTCAGCGCATCCACCGGCTCACCATTAAGCATAATATCAAGCTTAATCAGCTTCGACTCGCGGAAATCGTGAATATAGTAGTCAAACGAGGCATAACCCTTTGAGATGCTCTTTAGCTTATCGTAGAAGTCAATCACAATCTCGCCAAGAGGCAGGTCGAAGAAAATCTCAACGCGGTTACCCGAGATGAAGTCTTGCTTCACCAGTTCGCCACGTTTGCCAAGGCATAGGGTCATGATAGGTCCAATGAAATCGGTCACCGTGATGATGGTGGCTCGTATATATGGTTCCTCAATATGTTCAATAAGCGTTGGCTCAGGCAATCCGGCAGGATTGTGCACCTCAGTCATCTTGCCTTTTTTGTCGTAAACGCGATACGACACGTTGGGCACTGTGGTGATAACGTCCATATTAAACTCGCGGCTAAGGCGTTCTTGCACAATCTCCATGTGCAGCAAGCCCAAGAAACCGCATCTGAATCCAAATCCCAATGCCACCGACGACTCAGGTTGGAACGTGAGCGAGGCATCGTTGAGCTGTAATTTCTCGAGCGAAGCGCGCAAATTCTCAAAATCCTCGGCTTCAATGGGATAAACACCGGCAAACACCATCGGTTTCACCTCCTGGAATCCTTCAATGGCTTTGTCGCACGGACGTTCAACGTGGGTGATGGTATCGCCAACCTTCACCTCTTTCGATGTCTTGATGCCCGAAATGATATATCCCACATTACCGGCCGAAAGCTCGCCACACGGCGAGAGGTCGAGTTTAAGAATACCAATTTCATCGGCATGATATTGCTTCTGGGTGTTGACAAACTTCACAAAATCGTCCTTGCGGATGGTGCCGTTCACAATCTTGAAGTAAGCAATAATGCCGCGGAACGGATTGAACACCGAGTCGAAGATGAGAGCCTGCAACGGGGCCTGTGGGTCGCCCTTTGGCGCAGGCACACGTTCAACTATGGCGTCGAGCAACTCCTTCACTCCCACTCCGGTCTTGCCGCTGGCACGCAACACACTCTCAGGGTCGCACCCCAAGAAATCCACTATCTGGTCTTCTACCTCATCGGGATTGGCACTGTCAAGGTCAATCTTGTTGAGCACAGGAATAATCTCCAGGTTATGGTCAATAGCCATATAAAGGTTCGATATGGTTTGTGCCTGAATACCCTGCGATGCGTCAACCACCAGCAACGCGCCTTCGCACGCAGCTATTGAGCGTGACACCTCGTAAGAGAAGTCAACGTGCCCCGGAGTGTCAATCAAGTTAAGGATATATTCCTCGCCATTATAGTTATATTTCATCTGTATGGCATGGCTCTTGATGGTGATACCGCGTTCGCGCTCCAAGTCCATGTCGTCGAGCACCTGTGCCTGCAAATCTTTGGCTTCAACCGTGTTGGTATATTCCAGCAGGCGGTCGGCAAGCGTGCTCTTACCGTGGTCAATGTGGGCTATAATACAAAAATTCCTTATATTCTTCATTCCGATTTGGTTTATTATTATCACTTTTAAACAAACATCAATCAACTCAGCGAGCATCGTTCACCTGTGGCAGCCTACACCGGCTAAATGCCTTAGGCAATCAGTTGCAGCAATTACGGCAAGCGCATCTACTTAAAACGTAGAGCAATGCATCCACTTAAAGTGGTTGGCAATGAACCCTGCAAAGCGGTGACAAAAGCACCCTCTTAAAGTGGTTGGCAATGCACCCTGCAAAGCGGTGTAGTGTAGTGGACATCGTCACACGAAATATCCCACTCACAGCGGTGCCCAATGCACCCACGCTAAGCCTTGCCATGGCAACTGCACGCAGTGAGCCAATTTCTTGCAAATTTAGCAAAAAAAAAGCACTTTACAGAGTTTTGACGCCAAGTTATTTGCCGAGCTAAAGCAAAATGCACATAAGAAAAGCGTGCCGCTCACATGTTATGTGCGAGCAACACGCCTCTATTGAGATTTTATCATCTATTTCAAGCCTGCCTCACAAACATGATGCAAAGCACAGCTTGCAAATGTATCAAAACAAATTTGGATTAAAGAGCCACCTTTTTGCTGACAATGCCCTGAGCAGTGCGTACTGTAACCACATACACGCCATGGCTCAGATGACCAACGTTCACTTGGTTGCCATATTGGCTAACCATCACGCGACCGTTGATGTCGGTCACGGTGATATCAGCGTCTTGGTCAACCATCACAACGCCATTAGCAAGCTTAATCTTGGCGTCAGCATCATCGGCACTCACTTCCTTGATAGCATCAGAGCTCAATGAGCATCCAAAGAATTGCAGATTGTCGAAAGTGATAGCTTCACCCGGCTTTGATATCATACGGAATGAGACATTAATGTCCTTACCTTTGAAGAATCCCAACGACACACCACGATCAGCACGGTCAGTGCCTTCAAGTGCAATTTCAGCAAGTTTCTCATTCGACCAATCATCATTAACAACCGATGCTCTCACTTGATATGACTCATAATACCACGGATTGATTGAGCCGGCATTCCAAGTGAAGCAAGCATCTTCGCTGTTGACGGTGACAGCAGGCAGCACGCACCAACGGTCAATGCTTTCAACACCGTCTATCCATGACACACCGGCAAGCATATAGTTACCAAAGTATTCATGCTCAAGGATTGAAATAATGCCCCATCCGGTTTCACCAAATTCCTCAACCATTGATTCCACAATGGTGCCGCTATCTTGCACACGGTATGTGAAGCTGCTTGGCACTGTTCCGTCTTCAAAGTCGTAACAGATATCGGCATTACCCAGCAAACGGAATGTCTTGGTAATTGAGTTGTTATTCTCGTTGATATCGCCCTCGCATACAACTTTCACAGTGATGGTGTGCTCACCCACAGCTATGCCGCTAAGAGCTGATGCAACATTGATGTTTTTTTCTTCTTGTGCATCAAAAGTGACATTCTCGTTGTAAATCTCAACATCATCGATGGTTACAATAGCTTTAACTTCTTTGTCAACAACGCCCAAATTCTTCACCTTGAAGTTGACATCGTGTGTAGCTTGATTTACCACATAATCGGTTGGATTAACCAAGTCTGTTACCATAATATCAATGTCACTGCTCTCAATGCGTTCAAACGAGAGGTCATCAATAGTAATCCAGTTCTCATCCTTGTCAGAGAATGCATAGAAACCAATATAGATGGTTTGAGCCTCATCGAAGTGGAGCACATTGATTGACTCTTGATATGCACCCTTGGCAAATGGTGCATATTCAACAATCTTGTTGGTCATAGCAAGTGGGTTACATGCATTGCCATAGTGCACCGAGAATTTCTCAGGGTGGTTGTCGTCGCCAGAATACCAGAACTTAAGCACATAATAACCAGGCTCAACCTTAATTGGCTCAATTATCATCCAGTCATCGGCATTGTTGTTCTTATCGTAGTTGTAGCCCAAAAAGCCAACACCACTACGAGCCATTGAGAACCATATACTGCCTACGCCAATTTCCCAATCGCCACTATCTTCATTGAGATTAAACGACTTAAACTCATTGAGATATTCAGTTGGTTCAAAACCTGTGAAATAAGGTGCAGTGGCAACAGCAAGGTGACGTACATTTGTGGTGAGCGTGTTGTTGGTCAACTCAATATCATCATCAACATCAACCTTAGCAGTGAAGGTGTATAGTTCACGAGGGTTTGAGAGGTCAGCCTTGGCAGTAAAGGTATATTCCATTTCCTCACCTGCCTTAAGAAGAGTATTCACGGTTTCTGTAACCTCCTCATTCTCACCAACGGTAAACGACACGTTGAAATGCTCAACATCGTAGCGACCGATGTTAGCAATTTTCACTTTCACAGTTTCCTGTGCCAAGTCGCGACCAGTCACCGGCGAGATGATTTCACTCAGTTTGAGGTCAACAACATTTCCGCATGATTCAACCGAGAACGCCTTGAGATAAAGGCGGAAACGGTCCTTCGGTGTGGTGGCTTGGAAACCAATGTGAACCGGTTGACCTGCAGTACCATCAACAATAACATAGTAACCATAATCCTTGTCCAAAAGGTCAACATACGAACCCAGTTCTGTTGTCATGGCTTCTACCGTAGCAGCATTGCCACAAAATGCTTTTATCGACTCCATATAATAACCACCCCTCACTGTGAAACGCACAAGCAAAGGCCCGTCGGTCGTTGGAGTTATGGCTGGTGAGATAATCCAGTCATCAGCATCTTTTTGTGAATTGTAACTGTAATAAACGCGAGAACCTGGGTCACCATCAGGTGAATACAACCATGTGATTCCGTCTGCATTCGCATCAATAACTGTCCATTTTTCAAACTCTTCAGCAGAGTCGAAATCGGCAGTGTAAAGATTTTGGGCAAACATCGTAGCACTACACAATGCAGCCGCAATTAGAGTAAAAATTTTCTTTATAGATAATTTAAAATTGTTAGGTGTATAATAAAAAGTATAAATAATTGCGCACAAAAATAAATAAAACATTTCATATTTTCTAACAAAACACCGCAAATCACATCAAAATAACACAAAAGTCGCTCAAATTTCAACAATTTGTCCGTCATAGGCCAACTGCACGCCTTTCGGCAAACGCGCGTTAACCTGATTATGCAAACCAATGTGATGGCTCATGTGGGTGAAATAGGTGCGCTCAGCACCAACTTTCTCAACCACCCTCATTGCTTCACTCACACTCATGTGGGTGGGATGTTCTTTATCGCGGAGTGCATTCACCACCAGCACTTTCACGCCTTGCATAGCTTTTATGGTGTTGTCGGGCACAGTCTTAGCGTCGGTGACGTAAGCCAAGTCGCCAATCCTATAACCATTAATGAGCAATTTGCCATGCCACACGGGCAACGGTGTCACCTCAACGCCGCAACACATAAACGGGTCGTTGCCAATCTCAAACGTGTTGAACACCGGAGCACCTGGATAAGGATTGTCACTGAAGCTGTAAGGCATCTTATTGCGCAGGTCAGCAAGCACATCGGCACGCGCATATATGGGGAAACGAGTCTCGCCACAGCAGAAAGGGCGCAAATCATCAATGCCGCCAACATGGTCATAGTGCGTGTGGGTGACGACAAGCGCATCAATATTGCGCCAACCTGCTCGCAGCATCTGCGAGCGGAAGTCGGGACCGCAATCAATGAGTATGTTCTTATCGCCAACACTCACCAAAGCCGATGCCCTGAAGCGCTTGTCAAGGCTGTCGGGCGAAGTGCACACCTCACAGCGGCAGCCAATCTGCGGCACACCGGTTGATGTGCCCGTACCAAGAAACTCAATTTTTATCTTATCATTTGCCATAGCCCCACGCTCCTATATCAAAAAACCATAAGCTCATCGGCGCTCAACAAGCAATCCGTCCTCAAAATAAAAATAACGGCCGTCGCTGTAATACCAATATTCCCTGATGCCTTCGTAGGTGGCACGCTGATTGATTGATGCCGGAGCGCCAAGCGACAGGCGCACCTCGTCTTTGGTCATGCCGCCTTTCACCCTGCCATCCACAATGCACTGCCACGTTTCATCGCTGATTTCAGGATAGCGTTTGCGCAAATCGCTCAACGAGAACAAGGCGTCGAACGAACGGTTCTTCATCACCGTGCCTCCGGTGGTCATCCACAGCATAGCCCTGCGGTCTTTCTCCACATCGGTAAACAGCACCTTTATTGGGAAAACTTTGTTGCCGGGCAACACACTGTCAATGGCTACCTTCACAAACTTACGGCCCTCAACCATCTCTCCGTCAAAGTCGTACCATATAGGTGTCTTCACATAGCATTGACGGCCTTGTAGCTGTTCGTTAACATAATCAACAGCATCTAAATCAATCAAGAAAGGTATTGAATAGCCGCTTTTGAGGGCATCTATGGTCTTGTCGGTGGCATAGGTGTAGATGTTGTTGCCGTCGGTGAAATTGATATTCACGGCATTGCGGTTGTCGAGCACACTGCCAAGATAATAATCAACATAGCGCAAGATGCGTCCCTTGAGCCGCAAAGTGTCGGCATCATATTTTTCACTGGGCCGGAAAATGAGGCGGGCATTATCGTCACACACATAAAAACGCTTGCCCGGTTGCCACGAGGCAAACGAATCGGCGGGAATCGACAGCGAATTGGCTTCAATCTCCTCTTGCGAAAGCCCACTCACCACCTTACGCACATCCTTGTCGGTAATGGCTTTTGTGCCTTCAACGCCCGTGAAACATCCGCTCATGAACACACACAGCAACACAACCGCCATCATCGGCATCACTGTTTTTTTATTATTCAATATCGTAACTCTTAGCATACTGCAAAATTACCCATTTTTTTGGCTCCGCCCAACCCATTTAGCAAACTTTACCATATAAAAGGTGACAAAAGCCCCAAACACGCCCACAGCAAAGCACATGCGCACATGCAATCTTACACACCAACACGCAAATCATTAGGACTTGCGCTATTTGGTGCTATTGGCAAAGATTGTTTCCACAGCTTGGCAACGTGTTGACCAAATTGACAAAAACAAAAAATGCTGACAATCACCTAAGCAATTATCAGCATTCATTGTGTCCGAGATGAGATTTGAACTCACACGAGAAAATTCCCACTACCCCCTCAAAGTAGCGCGTCTACCAATTCCGCCACCCGGACAAGTGAGCGAAAAACGGGACTCGAACCCGCGACCCCGACCTTGGCAAGGTCGTGCTCTACCAACTGAGCTATTTTCGCATTTTATCTTACATTTGAAAGAACTCTTTTTTGAGCGAAAAACGGGACTCGAACCCGCGACCCCGACCTTGGCAAGGTCGTGCTCTA
>JBJECY010000112.1:0-6168 GCA_051871515.1 Muribaculaceae bacterium
TCACTTTTCTACCGTTTAATACGCAAGTAGCTGATATAAAACAATTTGCAAATACGAAGATTGTACAGGTTTGGAGTCTGTAAAGTTGCCGACTTCACTTACTGAAATATTGCCATGTATGTTTTATGGATGTGAAAGTATGAAGTCTATTGAAATTCCTGAGTCAGTGAAGGATATCCAGAATTGGGCGTTTTATAACTGTTATGGTCTTGAGAGTGTGAGCATGGGAGCCTCTGTTTTGACGGCTGGGAGTGATGTCTTTTACAATTGTAATAATTTGAAAGCAGTTTATACCCCAAGTTTGGAATCATGGTGCAATATTTCATTCGCCGACAGATATTCAAATCCGGTGTGTTTTTGTGGAACACTGTATGTGAATAACAAAGAATTAGAAACTATTGAGGAATTGCCATCTTCGCTGACGGGAGTGAAAGATTACACATTCTATTGTATTAAATCATTGAAGTCTGTGGTAATTCCTGAAGGTTATACTTCAATAGGTAATTATTCATTCTCGGGTTGCAGAAATTTGGAATCTGTAAAGATAGCAAATACAGTTACATCAATTGGAGATGAAGCCTTTGATTTTACTGGCTTGAAATCAATTGAAATATCGGCAAATGTTACTTCTTTAGGAAACTATGTTGTATGTGCATGCCCTAATTTGGAATCAATAACGGTTAGCGCTGAGAACCCGGTGTATGATTCAAGAGATAACTGCAATGCAATCATTGAAACAGCCACAAATACTTTGATTTCCGGTTGTAATACATCGTTTATACCTAACACGGTGACAGCCTTAGGCGAATCTGCTTTCTATCAATTCGATGGTTTGACGTCGATAGAAATACCTAATAGTGTTGAAAGTATTCCTGACAAAACATTCTGTTTCTGTAGTAACTTAAAGTCGGTCGTTATTGGTAGTTCTGTTAAGTCAATAGCTCAGTCCGCGTTTTTATGTACAGATGTTGAATCTATCAAAGTGGATTCTGAAAACACGGTGTATGATTCAAGAGACAATTGCAATGCAATTATAGTTTCTGAAACAAATGAACTGTTTTTAGGTAGTAGTAAAACTGTTATCCCAAGTTCGGTAAATGCTATAATCTTTCCTGGCTTTTCATATAATTCCGGATTGACCTCAATTGTAATCCCGGGTACGATAAAAAAAATTGGCGATTTAGTGTTTAGGGATTCAAGCCTTGAAGAAATACAGCTGGAAAATGGTGTAACCACTTTAGGAGATGGCGCACTTTTTGCTTGTACTTCATTGACTTCTGTGTGTTTGCCTGCTTCTGTGACTTATATAGGACGAATGGCATTTGGATTTGGCAGGGCGCTTCAATATTTAAGATGTGATGCGGTTACACCGCCGACATTAGGCGACTATGTTTTTAATATGGTTAATACATATAATTGTGAGCTGCAAGTGCCTGACGAATCAGTTGAAGCATACAAGGCTGCAAGCCAGTGGTGTGATTTTGTCAATATAACAGAAGTTGAAAAAATTTGCAACGACGACAATGTCATTGTTGTGGAAAATGGTAGAATTGTCAACAATAGCAATGCAAATATTGAGGTATATAACATTTCCGGTGTTAAGGTTTACAGCGGAAAAGAGCAAAGTGTAACCCTCCCTTCTGGTATTTATATCATCAAGGCTGATAATAAGACAATGAAAGCAACAATTTAAGAGCCTTTTAATTGGGTTTTTTAGATAACTCTTAAATTATAATAGAAAGTGCGTGGCATCAAAATTTTTTGAAGTCACGCACTTTTATTGTGATTTAAATTCTCCCTTTTGCCAAGCTCATTAGGTATTGGCCTGATGTTTTCTTGTAATATCCCAGGTGGTCAAAATTGAGTTGCCCGCAAACGCATCGTTCAGCAATTTGTGCTTTCTACGCCTTGTGCCTGGTGGGCTGACTGCGGTTGCTTTTTGCCTGAAGAAAGAAAAACTCCCGGTCAGCGTGTGCAAACCGGGAGTGATTGCATCCGTCAAAACTTGGTTATTGACGGTGATGATTTTGTTGTGGTTGGGCGTTATTGTTTCTCAAATTTAAAGCCGGCGTACATTCCTTTGTAGCTGTTGAGCAGCGAAGAAAGTGATGAGATGGTGCTGTTGCCGGTGTATTTTGAGACTGACGAGAGCAGCGTGTTGAGCTTGCTGATGTCGAAGGTGATGCTCAGTTGTGTGCCTTTAGTCACGTAAGCGGTTACTTGGCGCAGCTTAGTTGAGCCCAGAGCGCTGAAGTTGAACACGATGGTGCCTTCAGTGGTGCCTTTGGTAACGGTTCCTGATGTGGTGCGGCCGTTTTTAAAGGTCATGGTGTAGTTGTTTTCGCCATCGAAAGTGATGGTAAATTCGTCCATATTGGCTGCATCGTAGTATTTTTGGAGCTTTTGCTCAATGGCAGCTTCGGCAGCTGTTCCGCCAGCCTTTTGCAAGAGGTTCTCGCTCTTGAACACGATGGCTGGAGCAACCGACTTCCATGTGCCGGTGAGGTCGCTCAGCTCAACATTGTCGGTTGAAACGAGCGAGTTAACAACGTCACCTAAGTTGATGTTTTTGAGACTCGAGAGGTCCCATGCCCAAGAGTTGGCGCATGCGATGGTGGCACAAAGTGCCAAAACAATTGATTTAAGTTTCATAGCAAATGTTTTTTGTATTCTATTAATTTGCGGCAAATTTAGCACAATGCCGTGGTTTGGGCAAATAATGCGATTATGTTTTGGTTTTTTTCAATGTATGATTAAAAAATGTGTAGGTTTGCCGTGGCTGCTTGTTTGGTATTGTTGATGTAACTTTTTGTGGGTAATTATAAGCAATTTGATAAAAAACAGGCAGATGTTTTGATAATTTGTTAATATAATATAACTTTACGGGCTGAAATGGCATTTATTGGCACAATTTTCTGTTGCGTTGGTATAAATGTAATATTTGAGTACAATGTTGTCATTTATCTGATTAAGTACGTGAGTTCTAATCAACCATTTATAAACCTTTAAAAACTATTTTATTCTGTTATGAGGAAAAATTTTTTACTTTTGATGGCGGCATGCAGTGTGCTGATGAATGCTGAGTCGTTTACAGTGGGGAAGCTTAACTATGAAACAACTTCCGAAACCACGGTGGCAATTGTGTACTCCGATGACGGCTACACCGATTTGAAGAACAGCGACTTTGCTGCTACGGTAACTAATGACGGGAAAAGCTACACCGTGACGGCAATCGACGAGTATGCCTTTGAAGAAGCAGTGTTTGCTGAGAGCATTGTATTCCCATCGACCATTGCATCGATTGGCGATTGTGCATTCTCGTGGGCCGAAGCCGATGGCTTGGAGTTTACATTCTCTGAGAATCTGGCGCAGTTGGGCGGTGATGTGTTTGATTGTTCGTCGGTGGCTGCCATCAACATTGCCGAGGGCAACACGGTGTTTGCCTCGCAAGACGGTGTGCTCTATTCTGCCGACAAGAAGATTTTGCTTGTGTTCCCTTCGGGAAAGAACGTTACGAGCTTCACCATCCCTGAGTTTGTTGAGCGTGTGTTTGAAGGCGCGTTCATGAGTGGGCAGTGGTATTTAACCGAGGTGACCATCCCGGCTACCGTGAAGGTGGTTGACGGATATGCGTTCTACAATAATTCCACACTTGAAACTCTCACCATTGAGGGCGCGCAAACCCAACTTGGCGAAAGCGCGTTTATTGGCTGCGAAGGGCTCACCGAGCTTAATTTGCCTGAGGGATTGAAGACTATTCCAAAGAATTGCTTCTTCGACCTTTGCTCACTTCCTTCATTAACCTTGCCCGAGGGATTGGAAAGCATTGGCATGAATGGTTTTGGCTTTGGCGGATTCAGTGAAGTAAAGTTCCCATCAACCCTCAAGAGCATAGGCATGCAGGCGTTTGCCAATTGTGAGAACCTCACCACAGTGGCATTGCCCGATGGCGTGACAGAAGTGGGTGATAATTGCTTCTCGTCTTGCGTTAAGCTCACAAGCGTTGACTTGAATAATGTTAAGACGCTGGGCGAATTTGCTTTTTCGAGTTGTTCGGCACTCACTCAGGTGCTCTCGCCCAAGTTGGAGACTATAGGTGCATCGGTGTTCTATTTGTGCACCAGCTTGCAATCTTATGAAGTGCCCGAAACCGTTAAGGAGATGGGTGGCACCGTGTTTTTTGGAGCCACAGCGCTTCAACGTCTTGTGATAGGCAAGAATGTTGAAACCATTGGCGCAGGTATAACTGTGAAAACAAATTCGTTGCCGGCTATTGAGGTGCATCCCGATAATCAGTATTTCGTGGCTGTTGACGGAGTGCTCTACACCAAAGATATGACCACGCTGATGGCTTATCCTTGTGGCCGTGAAAACACAGCACTGAATGTGCCTGCCGGAGTGAAAACCATTGGTATTCAGGCATTGCGTGGCGCAAATGTGGTTTCGTTTAACAGCGGCAACGACCTCACCACCATTGGTGCTAACGCCTTTTCACAGTGCGAAAAACTTGCCACGGTGGTGCTGGGTGAAGATGTGACAAGCATCGCTGCCAATGCGTTCAATCAGTGCAAGGCGATAACCGATATCACTTGCCGTAATTCAGAGCCTGCCGAAAATGTCACCTTTGCTGCCGAGGTTTATGCAAATGCCACACTCAGATTGCCATCTGCTGCGGCTATCGATGCATACAAGGCTACCACCAACTGGGGACAGTTTACAAACTTTGCCTTGATATCTGATGGCATTAGCGATGTCTCATCGTTGGGCAAAATGGTTGTGAATGAAGTATATTACGATATTGATGGTAGAGTGTTGGCTGCACCTGTGGCAGGAAAGGCTGTGATTGCTGTGCGCAAATACTCCGACGGCTCAACAACGGTGGCTAAAGAAATAGCTCGTTGATGAGAACAGAAAGATACTAAGGTGAGAGCACATTTCACCTGATTACCATCCCCCCGGCATCGTCTGGGGGGATTTTTTTTGCATAATGCCGGGCAGGCACGCGATACTGTTTCTTTTAGAGTGCCTTCCTTTGAAACACTACCATACACGCCAAACGCAATCTGTTTCTGATGTGACTTTATGAACGTGAACAGCGTGTGCCCTCAAAGATAACTTACACCGCCGTGGGGCTGCATCACACTTCCTATGCCGCTATATGCCAATAAGGGGATAAAAACATTGCCAACTACACATCACATGCAATTGGCAAAAACCTTATAAAATCATTTTATTATGAAAAATTTATTTGCAAAGATAATCAAAAACAGCTCATTATCAATACGTTTTGCGAGCGAAACCGCATTGCTGGCACGCACTTTTTTTGCTTGGCGGGGCGAGCTGTTGTTAATGCCACGCCCCGGTCTTTCCCCCAAGCGAGATTTGTTGCGTGTTAGTGCTTATCTAATTCGCGGTCGATGTTCTCAAAGGTTGAGTTGTTGCTCTTGTATTCAGGCACGAACTTCTTGATGGTGAGAATCATATCGTGCTCGTTGCCCTCTTTGGCAAAATCTACGATTTTGTTGATTATCGGTTCAACTTCGCTATAATCATATTGGTTCACTTTGGCAATCATGATTTTCTCGTTGATGGTTGCCGTGGTCGATTCTTTGTCGTTGAGCAGCTCCTCGTAGAGCTTTTCGCCCGGACGCAGACCGGTTTCCACAATCTTGATGTCTTTACCCGGTCGGAATCCGGCAAGCGATATCATCTTGGTAGCGAGGTCCATGATTTTCACCGGTTCGCCCATATCGAAGATGTAGATTTCGCCGCCGTGTCCCATGCAGCCTGCTTCAAGCACCAGCGAGCAAGCCTCGGGGATGGTCATGAAGTAGCGAATGATGTCGCGGTGGGTGATGGTGACCGGTCCGCCTTGCTTAATTTGTCGGCGGAAAGTGGGGATTACCGAGCCATTTGAGCCAAGCACGTTGCCAAAACGCGTGGTGATGAACTGGGTGCTTTTGCCTTGCTTCTGTGATTGGAAGAAGAGTGATTGGGTGTAAATCTCGGCGAGGCGTTTGGTGGCACCCATCACGTTGGTGGGGTTCACTGCCTTGTCGGTTGACACCATCACAAACTTATAAACACCGTGCTTCACTGATAGGTCGGCAATTATTTTCGACCCCATCACATTGTTCACAATTGCTTCGGTGGGGTTGATTTCCATCA
>JBJECY010000113.1:0-29642 GCA_051871515.1 Muribaculaceae bacterium
AGATGCTTAATAGCGATAGCAACGTGTGCTGAATGAAAAACACCTTTGTGCCGCGCAGCATCCTCACCGACACCACAAAACACCATAGCACAATGATAAATGCGCCCAAACCCACGCCTCGCTCCATAAACATGCTTGAGAGATATGCACCAATTATTGCGCCGAAATTCTGTATTTTAGCCGGGTCTTGTGTAGCTATTGTATTATTCGCAACCTCACTTTGGTCGGCAGCGCCCGACATAAGAAACGACACGCACGACACCAACAAAAACACTCCAAAGAATGCCAATATCACACCCGCTGCTATGCGAGTGCGCTTCAGCATCACAAAGTCGCGCAACTTGTTGCTATTGTTTTGTCCTTTCTTGTCTCTTCTTGCGCCATTAGCGTAAGGTTTCTTTTGAGACACATTCCTAATGTCTGGATTAAATGTTCCGTTGTCCACGTTGTAACTCATAATTTTTACAAATTTACTAAAATTAATGATTAAAACCTATTTTTTCCCTATTTGATAAACATCTTTTAATTACTTCTCCAAAATCCTTTTGTGAATAATATCAACACGGTGAACAATTCAAGACGGCCGGCAAGCATTTCAAATGTGAACACTACTTTGCAAACCGGATGCAAATTGGCAAACGAGCCATCAATGCCCGTGAAGCCATAGCCCATGCCTATGTTGCTCAATCCTGAAAGCGATGTGAAAAAGGCATCAAACACAGGCACGCCAAATTGCGCATACACAAGCGCACACGCCACCAAAATCAGCGTGAAGCATGTGAGAAAGCCAATGCACTTAGTGTAAACTTCCTCATTCACCACCCTACCGTTGATGCGAATCACCTTCACGGTGTTGGGATGCAGCAAATGATAGATTTGATTTGACGTGTTTTTTAGCAACAACACCAGGCGGTCAATCTTGGCACCACCTGCCGTTGAACCTGCCGACGCACCAAATATCATCACCACAAAAAGCATTAGGCACACAAATCCGCCATACGATTCATAGCTGATTGCCGACAAACCGGTTGATGTGGCTGACGAAATGGTTTGGAATATTCCGCACACAAAAGTCATTGCCTTGGTCTCAACAGGGTCCTGCAACATCATGTCGATGCCCACCACAATACCCGAAATCCAAAGTATGGCTGTGGTCCAGCGCAGGATATCGTTTTTAATCACCGCAAGGCAATCACCCTTTGCAAACCTGTATAGCAGATAAAAATTCAAGCCGCAAAGATACATAAACACCGTTACAACAATCACAATATACATTGAATCCCAATACATCAAACTGGAGTTTTTAGTTGAGAAACCGCCAGTTGCCATTGTTGTCATAGTGTGGTTGAATGCATCAAAAAAATCCATCGGCCCAATCCACAGCAGCACCAGCAAAACCACCGTGAGCACGCAATACACCAGCCAAAGGCTCTTGGCTGTTTGCGACACTCGCGGACGCAGTTTGTCATGGGTGATACCGGTCACCTCGGCATTAAAGAGCTGAACACCGCCAGAATGATTAAGCATTGGCAACACTGCCAATGTGAACAGAATGATACCCATACCGCCAAGCCATTGCGACAAAGAACGCCATATCAATATGCCATGCGGCACCACTTCAACATCGCGTATCACACTGGCTCCTGTGGTTGAGAATCCACTCATTATTTCAAAATAAGCATCAACAAAGTTGGAAAGCGTGCCAGTGAGCATAAATGGCACAGAACCAAAAAGCGACATCACCACCCAAACCAAGGCAGTGAGCAACAATCCTTCTCGCGTGTGCATGCTTGTTCGCTTAGGATGTATGCCAAAAGTCATCAGCAATCCCATAACAAGCGTTATGCCTATGGTGATGCCAAACGACTGGGCACATTGCATCTCGGCATATACCAGCGACGTTATCAGTGGCAACACCATGAATGCAGATTCTATTATTAGCAGCCACCCTATCACCTTTGCCACCATAGCAACGTTTAGCGCAGCACCTCTCACTTTATTCATCTCAGTCAATTATCGTTTGCAATACCGTTATTCTCATTTGGCTCTCTTGCTGATTCACAATCAATTAAACCATTTCTCAAGCTTATGCATCGACCCCGACAAGCTGAACACCACCACATGGTCGCCCGTTTGCAACTCGGTGTCACCTTGCACCAGATAGCCTTTGCCATCTCTCACAAGTCCGGCAATGGTCATTTCTAATGGCAATTTCAGCAACTTCACCGGAGCTTTTGTCACTTTTGAGCCTTCTTTCACTATCATCTCAGTCACCTCGGCATCAGCAAGCGCTAAGCACTTGGCATTGCTCTGGTCGTTATCAAGAAGCGTCTGGAATATCTTGCTCGATGCCAACAGCTTCTTGTTGATGATGGTACCAATGTTCAAGCCTTCGGCCTCAGAGATAAACTGAATGTTCTCGACCTCGGCAATGGTTTTCTTCACGCCGTATTCCTTAGCCGTGAGACATCCAAGAATATTGGTTTCCGAGCTATCGGTAAGAGCAACAAAAGCGTCGTAACTCTCAAGGTGCTCTTCGCGAAGTATCTCATTGTCGCGACCGTCGCCGTTAACAATATGACACTCAGGCAATTTCGATGCCAAATCAAGGCATTTATCCTTGTCAATCTCAATGATTTTAATGTCGTATTTGTTATCCGAAAGACGCACCAAGCGTTTTGCTATGCGGCTGCCGCCCATAATCATAACCTTGCTGATTTTTTTCTGACGTTTGCCACAAGCCTCAATCACCTTGTCAAGATACTCGTTCTTGGTGGCGATATACACAATGTCGTTTTCAAGAATCACATCGTCGCCGCGCGGAATGATGATTTCAAACTTACGCTTAATGGCACAAATGTGCATATACCCCGAAACGTGAGAAATCTCCTTCAGTTTCATGCCCACAATGGTGGTGTTGCTTCGCAACTTCACGCCAACCACTATCAGCTCACCGTTGAACATCTCAAACCAGTTTCTCACCCATGTATGTTTCAGAGCCACCATCATCTCTTCGGCAGCCAAATACTCAGGATAAATCAGGTCATCAACGCCAAGTGAGGTGAAATAATCTTTATTCTCTTTCTTGAAAAACTCGTAATTGTCAATGCGTGCCACCGTTTTCTTTGCCCCGAGGCTTTTTGCCATTGAGCATGACAGCACATTGTTGGTTTCAAATGGAGTGACGGCAATAAACAAGTCACAATCGCTTATGTTCACCTGTTTAAGCACCTCAAACGAGGTGGGACGGCCTATGTGCGTTATGAGATTTTGATTCTCAAGCGCAGCAAGCTTTTTCTCATCCTTATCAATCACATATATATCATGGCTTTCATTCGACAGTAGTTTAGCCAAATGGCTACCTACTTCTCCTGCGCCAACTATCACTATCTTCATAAACCTTCACATTTAAGATACTCTTCTTTCAACACGTTTTTAATTTCGGCCTTGCCAATGCCGCACAACTCTCTTAGCTGCGGCGCCGTGCCTTGGCACACAAATTCGTCGGGCATGCCAAGCTTCACCACCTTCAGGCGGCAATCGTGGTCATTGAGCCAATCAACCACAGTTGTGCCCAATCCACCCCTAATGGTTCCGTCTTCAACAGTCACAACAGTCTTATACTTCTGCGCTACCTCTTGCAGCAATTCCTCGTCAATGGGTTTTAGGAACACCATGTCGTAATGTGCCACATTGATGCCCTCGCCGCGCAATTGTTCAACCGCCTCAGCCACATCGGTGCCAAAGGGGCCAATGCTGAGCACCGCCACCCTATCGCCATCAGCCAGTTTTCGGCCTTTGCCAATTGGCAACACTTGCATCTCGTTGTGCCAATCCTCACGCTTGCCCTTGCCTCGCGGATATCTGATGGCAATTGGGCCATGCTCAACCTGCTGTGTGGTATAGAGCAGATTGCGCAAAGCATGCTCGTCGATTGGCGAACAAATGGTGATATTTGGTATGCAGTTTAAATAAGCCAAATCAAATGCGCCATGGTGTGTGGCACCATCTTCGCCCACTATGCCAGCACGGTCAATGCAGAAAGTAACCGGCAGATTTTGCAATGCCACATCGTGAATTATCTCATCGTAGCCACGTTGCAGAAACGAGGAATAGATGCAACAATATGGTTTAATGCCATCCTTAGCAAGACCGGCAGCAAAAGTGACAGCATGCTCTTCGGCTATACCCACGTCGAAGCTTCGTTCGGGAAATGCCTCTTGCATAAATGTCATTGAGCACCCAGTGGGCATGGCAGCCGTAATGCCAACAATCTTCTCGTCGGCTTGTGCCAACTCAACAAGAGTCATGCCAAACACATCTTGAAATTTTGGCACATTGGGAGTCTTGTCATTATTGATGATTTCGCCGGTTTCAACATTAAACCGCCCCGGGGCATGCCATGTTGTAGGGTCTTTTTCGGCAGGTGCATAGCCCTTGCCTTTGCGAGTGCGCAAATGTATGATGCGCGGACCACGCATATTCTTAATGTCCTCAAATATTGTCACTAATTTAAGCACATCATGTCCGTCAAACGGACCAAAATATCGTATATTCAGTCCTTCAAATATGTTCTGCTGATTGGCAAGCAAGGCCTTCACACTATTGCTAAAACGCAAAATCAGTCCACGGCCATGCTCGTTTATCAGTTTATGCTTGGTGCAATACTCATAAACACGCATCTTCAGGTTATTGTATTTTTTCGAGGTGTTGAGATGCGACATATATTCGCCAAATGCACCCACACACTCGTCAATAGCCATATCATTGTCGTTGAGTATTATCAACAGATTATTCTTGTTAATTGAGGCGTTGTTGAGCGCTTCAAACGCCAATCCGCCACTGATTGATGCGTCACCAATCACTGCCACCACATTACGGTCAGTTTCATGCTGCAACTCTGAGGCAATCGACATGCCCAATGCTGCTGATATTGAGTTTGATGCATGACCGGCTATGAATGAATCATATTCGCTTTCCTTGGGATTAGGGAAACCGCTCAAACCATTCATCTTGCGATTATACTCAAAAGCATCGCGCCTGCCAGTGAGTATCTTATGCCCATAAGCCTGATGACCAACGTCCCACACAATCCTGTCGTAAGGCGTGTTAAACACATAGTGCAATGCAACAGTGAAATCAACAGCGCCCATGCTCGATGCAAAATGGCCGGGATTTACCGCCAATGACTCTATGAGAAATTGGCGCAGCTCTTTGCACACGTTCGGCAGCTCAGCCAACGGCATTGTGCGCAAATCGGCTGGGCTGTCAATCTTTGACAGTAACGGGAATTTATTATTTATATATTCTTTATCCAATGTTCTTTCTTGCTTTGTTTTATTTCAATTCTCTAACACTTTTCACTCACTACGCGTGACACGAAATCACATCGCAGCAAACATGCATGCTAATTTTTATCATCTTTTTGCCTTATGTATTTCTTATACAAAGGCACAAACACAATGATACCTGATGCCACAACCGTGAATATCACATAGAAATCAATCTTTGCGCTCCGCGTGAGCAAAAGGTAGCATAGCAACAGCCACAATGCGGCAATAAATGCAAATCGTATGCTTTGTGAGGTATTCATGTCTTCATTTGTCTTATAACAAGCAAAATTAACAAAACATTTCGAATTATAAAATAGCTATTTTAGTTTATGACTCATTATTGGCTGATAATCAGCATAAAAAAAAGCACGAAATCAATTACTACTGGATTCCATGCTTTTTATAAAACCTTTTCAACCTTAGTTAGGCATTTTTCTTTTCCAAGATTTCAAGTGCCATATCTAAAATCTGAGTGTCGTCGAGAACCACATAACCGCCATTAGGACCTGGTTCAATGTGCATACCGCAATTCTTACCAAACTCATAGTTTGTACCACCAAAATAATTTCTCACTGTTTGGTCGGTTAAATTGAGGCAATCAGCAATTTTGTGTATCGACCCTTCAGGCAATGATTCCTTGATTCGACGTAGCTCGTTAAATGTAATCGTTTTAGCCATGATATTTAATAAATATTAAAAGTTAATACTCAGGTGAGTTCTCTCATCAGGTTTAATTTTGCTCTATAAAATTAGCATATATCTTTTATTCCACAAAATAATTTCGTAAAAATTTTTCAAATCGGTTATAATTGCAACACTGCAAACATCAGTAACACTGCAACATTGCCCCAAATTGATGTGGAAAATATTTTTCGTTCTTTTGCAGCAAACGTTGTGTCATATCCTCTTTTTTCGGCCAAATGCTTTGCCAAACAATAGACAGCAACAGCTATTGCCATCCCTAAAACGGCTCCGCAAAAGATATCGCCAAAATAATGAACACCAAGATATATGCGGCTATATGAAACCAACGCCGCCCAACCAAAGAGCCACAATGCCACTGCCCTGCCGCGCATAAACAGCCACACAAGCATCGCCACGCCAAACGAGTTGGCTGCGTGGCTCGACACAAAGCCATACATGCCGCCTCTGTAACCATTTAGCACATAAGCACACAGGTTTGGATTGTGCGACGGGCGCAATCTGCACACAAGCGGTTTAATAAGCGACGACGAAATTTGGTCGCTCAGCAAAACAGTCACAGCAATTGCAAGCACCATCATCAAGCCCCATGCGCTTTTCTTCCTGATAATAACATATAAAAGCGCTGCACCCATCAAGATATAAGCCCATTTACCTGTCATTAGCCACAAGAAATTATCGGCTAAAGGGCAATGTGCGCCATTTAGGCAGGCAAATATTGCCTCGTCGATGGCTTGCAGGGTCTCAATCATGTGCAATGGTTGGTGAGGGAAATATTGATTATATGATTTTCACATCGGTGCTCTTAATCCAAGCCCTGTGCTCGTCGGCGGTTTTCACGTCATACCATTTGCCGGCACCGGCGCTGTCTTTGTCGGCTCCAGTCACGCTGTCAACCACCTCAACCTTAAAGCCCTCGTTGAGCAAGAATGCTTCCTCGCTCTTATCTTTGGGCACACGCGGAGATGTGCTGAGCGTTGACGATGGCACCACCACAATGGCATAACGGCTGTTGACGCTGCGGCTGCGGGTGATAAACGCAAACGACAAGGTGACAACAAACAGCACCAGCAACAAGCCGCCGCCAAAGAAGCCTATTTTTCTTATGGTCACGTTTTGCATAAAGATGTAAGCCAACAGGGCTACAACAAACAGCAAGAACATAACCACAGCTATTGTTGCCCACTGATTTGACGAACGTCCCATAACCATGCGGCTGAATGTATCACTGAAGAATGATTCGCCACCATCAAGTTTGATATTGGCTTTCTCATTCACAAAGTCAAGGTTGCTGCGTGCATCGGCATTATTTGGGTCAAGCTGCAATGCGCGCTCATAATAGAGCATAGCCTCTCCTATATTGCCCAAGCGATAGTGAGCATTAGCAATATTGTAATACAGCTCACTCGAAGTGCCATATTGGCTTGCTGCCTTCTCATATAGCTCTATGGCTTTATCGTAATGGTCTTTCTCATATTCGCCATTGGCTTGCTTAACCAAATCTTGTGCCATAATGACTCCGGCGCTCATCACATAGAGCATCAATGCATATATAAGTTTCTTTGCCATCATTTTCTCTTTTTAATGTTCTCCAATCTGTCCATCACTTCGCCTGCTTCATCAAGAACGGTTGCCATGTCGTTGCCCGATAGTTCGGGTGCATATTGTGCAAACTCGCACTTGTTGAGCACCTCAAGAACATGGTTCACAGTGTCTTCATCAACACCGTAATTCTCAAGCTCAAGCTGAATGTTGTCTTTGCTGAGTTCTGAAACCGGAATACCCAGTTTATCACTCAAATATCCCCAGCAAGCTTTAAGCGTCTCGGCATAGAAGTTGTTGCTGTCGCCTGCATTCAAATATTTCTTAGCAGTCTTAAGGCGCTTTTGGGCAACTTTGTTAGCTCGTTTGGTGCGCATGTGTGCAATGTTGGTGCGTTCTTTGAGCGATTTACGATGATAGAACAGCAAACCGGCAACAAACAATATTGGCAAAATATAGCACAACCAGTAATTCATCTCGTCGAGCAAGAATTTATGTTCACGCTCAAGATGCAAATCGCCGAGTTTTATGTGAAGTATGTCGCGGTTCTTCTGTTCAATTCCACCGGCTTTATGCGATGCTGGGGCACCGCTACCCTTTGCCACCGTCAAATTATAATCGGTGGTCGATACGGTCACATACTTGTGCTGCTCGGTATCGAAATAAGTGAAATCAACTTTTGGAATAGTGTATTTACCCACAAATTGAGGGATAAACGTATAGTCATAAGTCACACTGCCTGAGACAGTGCTGCCATTGGGATTAGCCGAGATTTTTGACTGAGGGTCATAAACCTCAAATTGCGATGGGAACGGCACCGTAGGAGCTTTGATATACTTAATATTGCCGCTACCACGCACCACTAAGTTGTAAGATGCTGCTTCATAAGTCTTCAATTGCAGCGGATTGATGCTTGATGTGATGCTATATTTACCCACAGCACCGCTGAAAGTGGCTGGCTTAGGCGTTGGCAATGGTGTAATCATAACCGATGCCGAGTTCGACTTAACCTTCAACTTCTTCTCAACAGGCTGAGACATAATGCCAAACATGGTGCGAATCTTCTCATATTGCACTACCGTAACATCGTAGTTGCCCGACGTAATGGTGAGCTTGCCCGATTGTTGTGGGAACAATATACATTTTTTTAGTTCGGCAACCATATAGTTCTCACCATTGAGGCGCTCAACCTGGTTTAACGAGGGCGACAATGGCAAATCTTCAATCAAAAATCCGTTGAACGATGGCTGCAATGTTGGCATGAATTGCGAAATCTGATATTTGGTGTAGAGTTTAATGGTGCACACCACAGCCTCTTGTTCATATACCTTGCTCTTTGACATTGAGATGCGCACAAACAGGTCTTTGCTGCTCACCTCTTTGCCGGCTTCTTGCGTAGTGGGGTCGTCGAACTGCACCGAGGTGCCGCCGCTGGTTTGACTGCCGGCCTGTGCCGACTTGTCGGGGGGCAAGATTTCAATTGTAAATGGCTTGGTAGTGAGCTTCTTACCATCGACGTTAACCGATGCCGGACCGACATTGTATTTACCCGCCTTAACAGCCTTGTAAGTCATGGTATATTCAACCGACGAGCTGCTTGAGCTAACGCCGTTAACCCATTGCTGACTATATGAGGTTGACATTGCCGGGCCATAAATTTTCTGGGCACCTTCAATGTCAGGGGCTTGAAAGCCGCTGCCCTCGCCATTGCGCAGCACATAAACAACCGAGAACCGGTTGCCCTGTACCACTTGACGAGGACCCTGAGCTGAGAACGTAACTTCGGCAGCATTAGCCACGAAGCCACACATCATCAGCATCAAGGCAACAACATGAAATATTCTACACCTCTTCATATATATTCTCTACGTTCTATTGTATTATCTATTTAAAATAGCTATCAAATCACTTTTGTGCCAAACTCATCTAAACCACAGCACACCAATCATCACCATTGATTGCCGGTTTTGCGGCCAGAGGCTTTTTGCTGATTTGCCTTGCGGGCATTTATCTTCTGCTGAATGGCGCCTTCCTGATTCTGCATGGTCTTTAATATCTGGTCAATATTGTCTTGACTCATGCCGCTTTGGTTCTCTTTATTCTCTTTGTTATCGCCATCTTTGCGTTGTTGGCTCTGGTTTTGCTGATTCTGGTCTTTTTCCTTCTTGTCCTCGTTGTCCTGATTTTGCTGTTGCTGCTGGTCCTGCTGCTGTTTTTGCTGTTGATTCTTGTTTTGATTTTCATCTTGTTGCTGTTGCAGCTTCAGCTGAGCAAGGCGCAGGTTCTCACGAGCCTTATCGTCGTCAGGATTACGGCGCAAGCAGTTTTTATAGTTCTCAACAGCTTCGCTATATTCCTCACGATTATAGTTTATATTGCCCAAGTTGTAATAGGCTTTCGAAACCAAACTGCTATTTGGGCAAGTCTTCACCAGATTGCTAAGTATGGTTTGCGCTTGGTTCACCGGATTGTTCTTATCCTCCTTGTCGTTGGCCTTAACGCCACCGCCCTGACGTATCAACGCCGAGGCAAGGTTATAATTGGCAACATTCGAACCAGGATTCACCTGAAGAGCCTTTTTATACTCAACCTCAGCTTCGCCATATCTCTTATCCTTGTAATATTTATTTCCTTGGCGAATGAAGTTGCGTTCGCTCTTCAAGCTCTTATCTTCTTGATTACCATCTTGCTTGTCGGCAGCAAAAGTTGCCGTGGGCATAGCCACACACATTATTAATGCCACCAATACACTCTTATAGTTCATCATTTTACCACATTTTTATTGGTGAAGAAATTATATTTGCTCAACCAGCGGTTCTTGCGGTCAACCACAAAAATATTTATCAAAATAAGCACCAGTGCAATCCATGCAAACACAGGGAATTGCTCGTCGTGCTGAGTGTAAACCACCTTTTCAAGGTCTTCTGAGGCAAGCTTTTTAAGATTCTCATCAACATCGCCCACTGCATCTGACGAGTTGCCCGATACATAAACACCCTTAGCGGCTTTGGCAATGTCAATTGCCATTTGCTCGTTGAGATAGGTGGTCACAACCTGACCACTGTCATCTTTGAGGAAGTTTCCGGTTCCTCCCATGGGTATTGGTGCGCCTTTGGTAGAACCAACACCAATCACGTTAATCTGTATGCCGCGTTTGTGCGCTTCCTTGGCTGCGCCAATGGCATCATCCTCGTGGTTCTCGCCATCGGTGATAATGATTATTGATTTGCCAGACTTCTCGTTTTGCGAAAACGACTTCATTGCCAAGTTAATTGCCGCGCCAATGGCTGTACCCTGTGTAGGCACCATATTGGTGTTGATGCTATTGAGGAACATCTTTGCCGACATAAAGTCGCTGGTGATGGGCAACTGCGTGTAAGCGTTACCGGCAAACACTATCAAGCCCACCTTGTCATCGCCAAGACGGTCAATGAGTTTCTCAAGAATCAGCTTGGAGCGTTGCAAACGGCTAACTCCCGAGGGGTCATCAGTAGATGATGCACGCATGGAGTTCGACACGTCGAGGGCAATCATCACCTCTATGCCGCGCACCTTGGTTGTAGCCGTCTTGGCACCTGCTCGAGGTCGTGCCAACACAATAATAATCATGGCAAGCGTGAGGAGCCATAGAGTGAGCTTTATCCAAGGCTTATACTTCGACGCCTCAGGCATCAACTGACCTATGGTTGACATTTTGCCATATTTATTGAGCCTGCGTTTGCGGGTCATGCGCTCCCACAAAAACAGGAGCACCACAAGCGGCAGTAATATCAATAGATACAAATATTCAGGATTTGCAAAACTAAACATAGTTTAAAATTAAATTCTTCCTATTAATATGTTATGTTGAGTGAATAGGCTTGATGTTGTGAAATCTTAATGTTTCTCACTAAGGCACATTGCGCAATATTGTGTAACGGCTCACAACGTCAACCATCACAAGCAACAAAAGCAACAATGCGTATGGCATGTAGTTGTCTTCAGTGTGTGAGAAATTACGCACATCCATTTGGGTTTTCTCAAGTGCGTCAATCTCGGCAAACACCTCTTTAAGCACATTCTTGTTGGTGGCTCTGAAGTATTTACCGCCAGTTGATGAAGCTATGCTTTTGAGTGTGGCTTCGTCAATCACCACAGGCAGGCGTTGATACTCAGTGCGGCCATACACGTTTGTGCCCACAGGATACAAAGCAGTGCCATTGCTGCCAACACCTATTGTATATATCTTTATACCTTTTTCTCGGGCAATGGCTGCCGCAGTGAGCGGTGCCACAATGCCGGTGTTGTTTGAGCCGTCGGTGAGCAGGATAATGCTTTTTGACTTTGCCTTACCCTCCTTGATACGATTGATTGAGGTGGCAATACCGTCGCCAATGGCAGTGCCATCGTCAAGAGCGCCCATGTCAATGTTTTGTATGGCATTTACCAGGGCAGCCTTATCGGTGGTCATAGGCACTTGAGTGAAACTCTCAGCCGCAAAAATCACAAATCCAATATTATCTGATTCGCGTCCGCTCACAAACTGGCAAGCAACATCTTTTGCCGCCTCAAAACGGTTTGGACGGAAATCCTGAGCAAGCATACTGGTTGAGATGTCAAGGGCAACAACAATGTCGGTACCCTCGGTTTCTGACGTTGACCAGCTATCGTGCGTCTGCGGACGTGCTATTATCGCTATCAAGCAAGCTATGGCCAACAATCTGAACACAAACATGAGGTGCATATACACCACCTTCCACGATGTGCCCACACGCTTGAATGCCGACAACGAGGTCATCAACATTGTTGCATGGTTATGCTTGTGGCGCAATATATACCACACTGCCACCGGTATCAATAGCAGCAACAGCCATAAATAATGAGGATGGGCAAACGTAATCATTCTTTCACCTCCTTATCTTTTTTTGCTTCATCGCCATTGTTGGCAGCCTCTTCTCCTTCAGGTTGCTCCACAGGACGAGTATGGTCAACAAAGTTAATTGCACGCTGATAAGCAAGCTCATTGTCGTCCGACAACGGACGCATATTGGCAAATTTCACAAAATCAGCAAGTTCAAGTATGCTGTTAAGCAGTTCGTTCACGTCACGGGTTTCCTCGTTGTGACGAAGCACGTCAATAATTTGCGTAGTGGTCATCTCCACGGCATTGATGCCAAATCGGCGTTCAATGTATTCACGCAGAATGTCGGTAAGCTCAGTGAAATAAGCTTTTTCTTGACCCGATTGCCACAACTTCTTCTCTTTGAGCAATCCAAGACGAAGAATGGCTTCTTCATACGGCGGCATGCGTTTCTTCTTGGGAATGAGCGGCACCTCGCCATGGCGCAGCCACTTCATATATACAAAGAACGCCAGACCCAGGATGAGCAATACTATGAAATATACCCACCAATAGTCAGAAATGAAATCGGGCACCCAATCAAATAGCTTGAACGGCACATCCTCAACAGGCTTATAATCGTGCACGGTCTTTAAGGTATCAACCTTCACCGGAATCACCTTCAGCGACAGTTGTTGCGTCTCAAAGGTGTCTTTGCCCACCACATAATGCAGCGGCGGCAACACATACATGCCCGAGTCAAAAGCTTGCAGAATGTAGTCGCGCTTTATTTGTATGCGGCCATTGTCAATGTCCACAGTGTCTGCTTTGGGTTTCAAGGCAATCTCCACTTTGCTTGTGAGAGTGTCGCTGTTTTCAGTGGTGAGATAGCCTTGCACGTTTTTATCTTGCGAAATCTCAAGATGCAATGCCGTTTGGCGACCCATGATTAATGTGGCAGAGTCAAGCTTTGCCTTTATAACCACATTTACAGCCCAAACTGCGCTTGAGCCGGTCACCAAAACCAATGCTAATATTATTTGTCTTAATATCTTTGTCATCTCACGCCTCTTTTTTTGAATAATGCCATTAGCGCCTTCACATAATCTTCATCGGTGGCCATCGACGCAACGTCAACCTTGCATCGCTGTGCTGTCACGTTCATGCGCTGCTGATGCTCAAACCACCATTTCTTGTAAGCTTGGCGAGTTTTCTTAGAGCAGGTATCAACCCAGCGTTCGGCTCCGGTTTCCGAGTCCAAGATGCGCATCAAGCCCACACTTGGCAGCTCGGCCTCGCGCTTGTCATAGACCTGAAGCGCTATCACATCATGTTTATTATTAGCTATCGACATCGATTTATAATAATCTTTATCGTCGATAAAGTCACTAATAACAAAGGTGGTGCAACGCTTCTTAATGGCACTGGTGAGAAACTCCATTGCCATATTTATGTCGGTACCGCGATTCTGCGGAGAAAAATCAAGCAACTCTCTTATCACAAGCAATATGTGCTTGCGGCCCTTTTTGGGTGGAATGAATCGCTCAATCTTGTCAGAGAAAAACACCACGCCCACTTTATCGTTGTTTTGTATGGCAGAGAACGCAATGGTGGCAGCCAACTCGGCCATCAGCTCGCGTTTTGGCACACCAACTGCACCAAAATCCTTGCTGCCCGATACATCGACCATCAACATCACCGTAAGCTCGCGTTCCTCTTCATAGACCTTCACATAAGGTCTATTGTGACGCGCTGTCACATTCCAGTCGATGTCACGAATATCGTCGCCATACTGATATTCGCGCACCTCAGAGAACGTCATACCGCGGCCTTTAAACGCCGAGTGGTATTCTCCCGCAAAAATATTCTGCGAGAGTCCCTTGGTCTTTATCTCTATCTTCCTTACTTTCCTAAGTAATTCGTTTGAATCCATAATTAATTTTCTACACCTTGTTAATATATAATATCAACAATCTGATAAACCCATCATCATGCGCTTAGAGCACCGACCCACAAAAGACTGAATTTGACAGTGGCAATGCATGCAACAATTCGGTTATTAAAGCCGCATCGGCAGGCTGTTTGCCATTGTTTGCCGGTATCAACTGCCCAAACTTCAATGCCGAGCAGGCGCACCTGTAAAATGCTCGTGGTGATTTATCTGCACAAGCGCAATCAGTGAGTACAAATTATGGAACAGCAATCTTGTCGAGGATTTCGCTAACCACCTCGTCAGCGCTGATGTTGTTGGCCTCAGCTTCATACGACAGGCCAATGCGGTGACGCAACACATCGTGGCTGATGGCACGCACATCCTCAGGAATCACATAGCCGCGACCACGCAAGAAGGCATAAGCGCGAGCTGCAACTGCCATGCTGATTGATGCACGAGGAGATGCGCCAAACGAGATGATGCTGGTGAGGTCGTTCATGCCATAGTCGGCAGGGAAACGAGTAGCAAACACAATGTCAACTATATATCGCTCAATCTTCTCGTCGATGTAGATTTTCTCAACAATCTTGCGGATTTCAAGTATTTCTTTGGGGTCAACCAGCGCTTGCACGTTAGCTTTAACTGATGCAATGTTTTGACGCACAATCTGCTTCTCTTCTTCCTTGCTTGGATAGCCAATTATCACTTTCATCAAGAAACGGTCAACCTGTGCTTCAGGCAGCGGATAAGTACCTTCCTGCTCAATTGGGTTTTGAGTGGCAAGCACCAGGAATGGCTTGTCGAGAACAAATGTGTTGTCGCCAATGGTCACCTGACGCTCCTGCATGGCTTCAAGCAGCGCACTTTGCACCTTTGCCGGAGCACGGTTAATTTCGTCAGCCAAGATGAAGTTGGCAAAGATTGGGCCTTTCTTCACCTCAAATTTCTCATTCTTCACGCTATAAACCATTGTACCAATCACGTCGGCTGGCAACAAGTCGGGGGTGAACTGAATACGGCTGAACTTGGCATCAACCAACTTCGACAAGGTGTTAATAGCCAATGTCTTTGCCAAACCGGGAACACCCTCAAGCAGCACATGGCCATCAGCAAGCAATGCTATCAACAACGAATCTACCAAATGCTTCTGACCAACTATGGTCTGATTCATTCCTTGAGTTATCAAACTTACAAAACCGCTTTTGCTTGCGATTAAATCATTTAATTCTCTGATATTAACTGATTCACTCATTATCTTTTACTTTGATTATATCGTTATATTTTCTGTTCTCTCTAAGCATTTAATTCCACAACCATAGTGCTTATCCTGAGCCTTTAAGGCAGATTTGTGCACGCCTTGACCCACCGATTAGCACCAGTTGATTTTAATTTTGCTGCAAAATTATCATTTTTAGCAATATAATTGCACAACGAATGCGTTAATTTATAATATATTTAGTTACAAATGTTAAATTATGCAACAATCTTGGCGTCAAAAGCACGCAATGCGACTGCCTTAACAGCCGCATCACATGCAAAAATTAGCTTTAACGCCATGATGCCACAAAACATCATTTCAGATATTTTCTCTGTATTTCGCCTTCTTTTTTGCAGGCACGTTCAATGCTTTGTTTATCGTCTTTGTCGATGCCGTATTTTTCGGCAGGAGGTATCACAAGCACTGTGCCAAGCTTCACAGAATTTGGATTGTTGATTTTATCCCTATTCTCTTCGTAGATATACACCCAGAAGTGATTGTTGCCGTAATGGCGACGTGCCATACGAGCAAGATAGTTCTTTGCTGTCACAGTGTCAGTTACCACCTTTAGTTTACCTGCTGTGTTAGCCGTCTTTGCCTGAACAGCGTTATTTTCAGCCACGTCTTGCGCAACACCAACAGTGTCAGGTCGGGCAACTGAATCAGTTACATTGGCAACCACTGTATCAGCAGCAATAACTGCCTCGTTGCTCGAAGTGAACATTTCTGCCTCAGCGTTTTCACAATTGTTGCGCAAGTAATGCCAAATCCCCACTGCAAGCAATGTAACTGCTACGCCCGACAACATACCACACAAAAAGCCCTTGAAGAAACGGTGCTGACGCCACCATCCTGCATCATCGTAATCATCATAATAATAACCCTCAGAATCATCATCGTCTCGCTCAACATCCACTTCCTCATCATCTGGCTCATCACCAGATTCATCAGATGTTTCATTGGCAGGCTCATTAGTAGATTCTTCAGTAGGCTCTTCAACAGGTTCTTCTGTTAGCTCCTCAACTGGTTCCTCGGCAGGTTCTTCTGTCGGTTCCTCGGCAGGTTCTTCTGTTGGTTCGTCAGATGGAAGGTTGTCTGATTGTTTATCTTCTTCCACATTCACCTGCGTAACCATTTCTTCTGCAACAGGCTCGGGTTCCACAACAGGCTCGGGTTCGGGCTCTACAACTGGCTCAGGCTCGGGCTCCACAACCGGCTCAGGCTCAGGTTCCACAATCTCAGGTTGTTCTTGTGAAACTTGCTCATTGAGCACATTCTGTCCCTCTACTGGTTTTTCGTCGTTTTTATGCATATTCTCATCCTCCATCAAGTTTTCTACCTCATTATTTGTTTGGTCAAGTTTTTCAACGGTGTTTTCCGATTTAGGCTCATTATCAATCTCGGTGAGCATCTCAGCCGAAACGTCATCATCGAGTATCACTGCCTCAAAAGCGGCAAACGATGCATTTACAGCCTCAGCAAGACGTTTATCGGGCACAAAAGCAATCTTTTTATGTCCGGGAATCTCAATCTTTTTGCCAGTGTTCACGTCAACGCTGCGGCGAGCATTAACTTCCAACACCTTAAACACCCCTAAGTCCTTAATCTTCACGCTCTCGCCTTCCATAAGGCATTGTGCAGCCACAGCAAATGTTTCTCTAAGCATGAGTTCGCTCATTCGCTTAGAGGTGTTGGTGGCAGCTGAGAGCAACTCGGCCAACTCCGGGAAAGTAAGTTTTCTGTTCATATCCTCAATTTTTGCAGCGCAATTATTTTAGCTTCGACTTCAACACATTGCTCACTTTAAAGCTCACAACCACACGCGGGGGCACCAACATGCGTTTCCCATTGCTGGGATTGTTCACTATTCGTTCATCTTTTTTCTTAGCCTCAAAGTTGCCAAATCCGGGAATCGCTATGCTGTCAAGGTCAGCAAGTCGTTCTCGAAGCACTATTGAAAGCCCCTCGAGCAACTTTGCCGTGTCCTCGCTGCTGCGTCCAATGCGCTCAGCCACGCGAGCTATAAGTTCTTTTGTTTCCATCAAGTTTTGTTTATTCCGTACAAAGGTAGTGAAAATCGAGCGCAGAAACAATAAGCTTGCTTGATTGTTTATGCCGAGGTGCATCCTACCTTATCTAAAGGTAGTGAAAATCGAGCGCAGAAACAACAAGCTTGCTTGATAATGCTCCTATTCATCACATCCCTTGCTTCTATTAATAGCCAAAATTCAAGTCAACAGCGAGAGCAATGCCAAATGCAACAATAGCAATGCACCACACTCAGCTGTCATGCAACACAATCACTTGAACAACGACATTATGGGCCTTCCCACCCATGCTTGTGGCTGTTTCAAGCGCAACATATAAGCCATAGTGGCAGCAACGTCGTATTGCACAATGCTTTCAGTAAGCTCCACGCCACCACTGCGTATGCCTTTTCCGGCAACTATCAGCGGCGTTTCCATCTCCTCCAACGACTTACCGCCGTGGCCTTTATTGATGCCGCCGTGGTCAGAAGTGACAATAAACACAGTGTCGTCAATTATGCCGGCATCTTCCACAGCCTTAACGATGCGTGCCAAATAGCTATCAAGTTCAACCAACTTTTCGTAGTAAGCAGGAGTGTCATGCCCCTCAACATGGCCCACATGGTCAGGACTATCAAAACATATTGCCACAAGCTGAGGTTTTTTCTCCTTAATATATGCCTCGCTCATCTCACAAAGTTCTGTGGGATGTTTCTCAAAGTTGCGAGCCTGTGCCTGATAGCTTGTAGATAATGTATCAACAAGATATTTTATTCCTTCCCACTCATAAAGCACACCTATCTCGGCATCGGGGCGCTGCTCTCTGAGAATCTGAAATATGGTTGGGAAAATATTATTCTTATACAATCTGCGCGGTTTCACCTCAGGCACTCGCGAGCCCCAATCAGTGTAACCATGCACTTCAGGACCGGCTCCCATAAACATCGAAGCCCAGTTTACTGCACTCGACGATGGCAGGACCGCACGTTTCTGCAACGTATAGCAGCCCTCGCTCATGAGGCGTTTCACTGTGGGCATCTGCGCTTTGGCTACGCTATATGAGCCCCAGCCATCAAAACCCACATACACAATATGTCCTACTCTTGGCTTTGACGCCATTGCAGCCAGAGCAACACATAAAACAAATGAAAAAATCAAAGTCACACGTTTCATAATAGCTATTTATTTACATTAATATCTATGATTATATTCATCAGCCCGTTTTTCACGCTTGGCAATTGCCTCAACATTATAAAAAAGCTAATCAACACACAAAGTTAACAAATTCTGCCAAAACTTGCGCACATCATTCAACCCAATCTTAACATCATGTTTTTTTGGCACACATTATTTACAAATTTCTCAGCATCAGCACCATTTCAAATAGAATTGAAAGAAATTTCAAGTTTTTATTAAAAAAAACTCACCAAAACGTTGCCAACAAGAATTAAATTGTTAACTTTGCATCGTAATTCAAAAGAAAAAAGACTTTCGTATGACACGATTTTATGCATATAACTACTTTTATTACTTTTATTTTCCCAAGAAATAAAGGCGGGTGGTTATGTGTGTATAACTTTTTTGAGAGAATGATTAACAAAATATTATCCCGCCACTCTTGGAGTGACGGGATTTTTTAATTAAAAAACATAAAGCAAGAAAACTATCAAAACTATCGCAATGAAACGAGTAACGATACAAGGCGAGGCAGGCTGTTTTCACGATGCCACAGCCCATGAATACTTCTCGGGCGAAGAAATTGAGACAATTGCATGCGCTTCGTTTGCCGAGATGTTTGAGGTGCTGCACGGCAACGACACGCTGATTGGCACCCTGGCAATTGAAAACACCATTGCCGGAAGCCTGCTGCAAAACCATGAACTACTGCGACAAAGCGACCTCTGCATCATTGGGGAATACAAGAAATATATATCGCAGTCGCTGGCAGCCCTGCCCGGGCAAACAATCAACGACATCAACGAAGTGGTTTCCCACCCCATTGCACTGATGCAATGTGAAGAATACCTGAAACAACATCCCAAGATGAAGATGGTTGAAGGCTACGATACCGCAGGATGCGCCAAGCAGATTGCACAACAACATCAAATGCACACCGCTGCCATTTGCGGAACCTACGCCGCCCGGCTCTACGGCCTCAACGTGCTTGCCGAAGACATCCAAACCAACAAGCGGAACTTCACTCGTTTCCTCATTCTTGCACATCCGCAACACGCCAAAGCACTCAAAGCCGGCAAACCGGTAAACAAAGCTTCGTTGGCTTTCACGCTTCCTCACGAAGGAGGCAGCCTTTCAAAGGTGCTCACTATACTCTCGTTTTATGACCTCAACCTCACAAAAATCCAATCGCTGCCCATCATAGGGCACGAATGGGAATATCGCTTCTACATCGACCTCACTTTCACCGACTATCTTAGATACCGCCAATCAATAGAGGCCGTGATTCCTTTAATCAACGATTTTAAAATTTTAGGAGAATATGCCGAATTCAATGGATAAACCAATCACCGCAGCCAACCGGGTTGCATCAATCAAAGAGTACTACTTCTCAAAGAAACTGCGCGAAGTGGCTCAGCTCAACGCGCAAGGCAAAGACATCATTTCACTTGGCATTGGCGGTCCCGACCGTCCTCCTCATCCCAATGTGGTGAGCACACTGTGCCAAGAAGCCGCAAAAGACGATGCCCACGGCTATCAGCCCTATGTGGGATTGCCGGCTTTGAGAAAGGCTTACGCCAATTGGTATAAAAAATATTATAATGTGGAGCTTGACCCCGACAAAGAGGTTCAACCGCTCATTGGCTCAAAAGAAGGCATCTTGCACACAACACTCACCTTTGTAAATCCGGGCGACGGTGTGTTGGTGCCCAACCCCGGCTATCCCACCTATACATCGGTGAGCCGACTTGCCGAAGCCACCATCTACACCTACGACTTGCGTGAAGAGTCGGGCTGGGAGCCAGATTTTGAGCAACTTGAGCAATTGCCGCTTAACAACATAAAGCTCATGTGGGTAAACTATCCACACATGCCAACCGGCAAATGCGCCTCATTGCAACTTTTCACCAAATTGGTTGAATTTGGCAAAAAGCACGGCATTGTGATTGTCAACGACAACCCTTATAGCTTTATCCTTAACGATAAGCCATTGAGCATTTTTAATGTGCCGGGGGCTAAAGACGTGGCAATTGAGATGAATTCGCTATCAAAGTCGCACAACATGCCCGGATGGCGTATGGGAGTGGTTGCCGCCAAACCTCAGTTCATTGAATGGATACTCAAAGTGAAATCGAACATCGACTCCGGACAATTCAAGCCAATGATGCTGGCAGCTGCCAAAGCCCTTGAATGTGATGACGATTGGTATAAACAAGTAAACGACACCTACGCCTCACGCCGCAAAATTGCCGAAGAGATAATGAACGTGCTTGGTTGCCACTTCGACCCCGCACAACGAGGACTTTTCTTGTGGGGACGCATTCCGCAAACCTATCAAAGCGCACAACAGCTTGCCGACCGTCTGCTCTACGAGGCACGCGTGTTTGTCACTCCGGGATTCATCTTTGGTTCAAACGGTGACCAATACATCAGAATCTCGCTCTGCGCCACCAATGAGAAGATGCTGCAAGCACTCAATCGTATCACCCAAATGATTAACAACAAATAACAAGAACATATCACACTAAACCACCATAACATTATGGAAGACTTAAAACCCATTGAAATAGAAGGCTTAACCCCCAAAAAGCCTATCGTGATTGCCGGTCCGTGCAGCGCCGAGACCGAAGAACAAGTGATGTCAACAGCTAAAATGCTTGCATCAAACGGAATAAAAATATTCCGTGCCGGAATATGGAAACCACGCACCAAACCAGGAGGGTTTGAAGGTGTGGGCCTGCCAGGTCTGCAATGGCTCAAAAGAGTGAAGGAAGAAACAGGCATGGCTATCGCCACCGAAGTTGCCACCAAAGCACACGTTGAAGCCGCACTCGAAGCTCAAATCGACGTGATGTGGATAGGCGCACGCACCTCGGCTAACCCATTTGCCATGCAAGAGATTGCCGACGCTCTGAAAGGTCACGAGAACGTGAACGTGCTGGTGAAAAACCCGGTGAACCCCGACATCGAGCTATGGATTGGCGCCATTCAGCGCATCTACAACGCCGGAATACGCCATCTGGGTGCCATTCACCGTGGCTTCAGCACCTACGGCAAACACCTCTACCGCAACTTGCCTCAATGGCACATACCCATTGAACTGCGCCGTCGCATCCCGCAGCTGCAACTGCTTTGCGACCCGTCGCACATTGGCGGCAAGCGCGAGTTGGTGGCACCGCTGTCACAACAAGCCATGGATATGGGCTTCGACGGACTTATCATTGAAAGCCATTGCGACCCCGATTGCGCATGGAGCGATAAAAGCCAACAAGTGCTCCCCGACGTTCTTAACTATATCTTAAATACGCTTGTGATACGCGAAACCACTCAAACAACCGAGAACCTCACACTGCTGCGCCAGCAAATTGACCAAATTGACAACGAATTGCTTGAAATACTCAACAAACGCATGAGAATCTCGCGCGAGATTGGTCAATACAAAAAGGAGCACAGCATGCCGGTGGTGCAAGCCGCTCGTTACGACACCATCCTCAACAACCGCATCAAACTTGCTGTGGAAATGGGTATGAGCCCCGATTTCATGAAAGAAGTGCTCGAGGCCATTCACGGCGAATCAGTGCGTCAACAAATTGAGGTGCTCAACAACCGCGCACGCTAAACTGCCGCTTTTTAAACATTATATTGAATATTAATTCACACTAAACGATGAAAATATTAATCTTAGGTGCCGGCAAAATGGGCTCGTTCTTTTGCGACGTGCTCAGCTTCAACCACGAAGTGGCTATCTTCGACGTTGACAAGCAAAAGCTGCGTTTCACATTCAACGCCCAACGCTTCACCACCTACGAAGAAATACAGCAATTTCAACCCGAACTGCTCATCAACGCGGTTACGGTGAAATACACCATCGAGGCCTTCAACAAAGTGATGCCCTATCTGCCCGATAATTGCATCATCAGCGACATCGCCTCGGTGAAAAACGGCCTACCCGAGTTTTACGCCACTTGCAAACACCCGTTTGTGAGCACGCACCCCATGTTTGGCCCCACTTTTGCCTCGCTCAGCAACCTCTCAAGCGAAAACGCAATCATCATCTCTGAGAGCGACCATCTGGGCAAAGTGTTCTTCAAAGACCTCTACAGCCAACTGCATCTCAACATCTTTGAATACACCTTTGAGCAGCACGACGAGACAATAGCATTCTCGCTGTCAATCCCATTTGCCAGCACTCTGGTGTTTGCCAGCGTGATGAAGCACCAAGATGCTCCCGGCACCACCTTTAAGCGCCACATGGCAATTGCCCGCGGACTGATGTCGGAAGACGACTATCTGCTGCAAGAAATCCTCTTCAACCCACGCACCAACGAGCAGCTCAACAAAATCAAAGAGCAGCTCACGCGACTGCAAGACATCATTGACCGCCGCGACAGCACGGCAATGAAGCAGTATCTCGACGAGGTAAGGCAAAACATCAAATGACACACCATCATCAATTGCATCAAGGTGCGCCGTCCATAGTTTTGAACAGCGCACCTTGCGCATTTTTATTAGCTCTTTTATCAGTTTTTGGCATACATAAACAACCATTTATAGCAAAAATTCACTAATTAACACCCAAATATGCAATTTAACCCATTCATTTTTCGTAACTTTGCAGCCAAATCATAAAAAACTATAGTTTATAATGGAATTAACTGCAAGGCAATTAGCCGAAATGGTCAACGGCACCGTTGAAGGTGACGCAGATGTTATCATCAATAGTTATTCAAAGATTGAGGAGGCTCCAAAAGGTAGCTTAACATTCCTCGCCAACCCCAAATACACACATTTTATCTATTCAACCAACGCTTCAGCAGTGTTGGTCAACAAAGAATTTGTGGCTGAGCAACCTATAAACACAACTCTTATTCACGTTGACGACCCTTACGCTACACTGGCACAACTGCTTAACATGGTGCAAGAGATGCATAATCCTCGCAAAAAAGGCATTGAGCAGCCCTCGTTTGTAAGCCCCGGAGTGGAACTGCCACAAGATATCTATCTGGGTGCATTTGCCTATGTGGGCAAAAACGTGAAAATCGGCACCGGCGCACAGATTTACCCTCATGTGTATATTGGCGACAATGTTGTGATTGGCAACAACGTAACCCTATATCCCGGATGCCGCATCTATCATAGCTGCACCATTGGCAACAACTGCATCATTCATGCAGGCGCAGTGATTGGCAGCGATGGTTTTGGATTTGCTCCTCACAATGGCGACTACATCAAGATTTCTCAAATAGGTAATGTGGTGATTGAAGACAACGTGGAAATTGGAGCCAACACCACACTCGACCGCGCCACTATGGGCAGCACAATCATTCGCAAAGGTGTGAAACTCGATAACCTCATTCAAATAGCTCACAACGTTGAAGTGGGCGAACACACCGTGATGGCTGCACAAGTGGGAATTGCCGGCTCAACCAAGATTGGCAAGAACAACCAATTTGGTGGTCAAGTTGGCGTGGCCGGACACATCACCATTGGCGACAACAACGGCATTGGTGCTCAATCGGGCATACCAAACTCTCTCGGCTCAAACCAACGCGTGATTGGCGCTCCTGCCATCAACGCACTTGAGTTTGCTCGTCAGCAAGTCTATTTCAAACGACTGCCACAGATGGCAAACGACATCAAGCAACTCAAAAAAGACTTAGAAGAAATAAATAACAAATAAACTCACTCCCAATATTCCTATATATGAAACAATGTACTCTCAAAAGCCAATTCCACGTAAGCGGAAAAGGCCTACACACCGGGTTGCAAATTGAAGCAACATTCTCTCCGGCTCCTGAAAACACAGGCTACGTATTTAAGCGCATCGACCTTGAAGGTGAGCCAACGCTGCTTGCCGTGGCCGAAAACGTTGTTGAAACCGTGCGCGGCACTGTGATTGGCAACAGCACAATGCGCATCAGCACCATTGAGCATGCACTGGCAGCTCTCTATGCCGCTGGCATTGACAACTGTCTTATCACTCTCAACGCTCCTGAGCTGCCTATTCTCGACGGCAGCGCCATTGAATATGCTGAGAAAATCGACGAAGTGGGCATCGTTGAGCAAGAAGTAGAAAAAGACTACTACATCGTAAAGCAAAAAATAGAAGTTATCGACGAGAAAACAGGCTCTTCACTCATTGTGCTCCCCGATGAAGATTTCTCAATCGACACAATGATTGAATTTGACTCGCCAATTCTTCAAAACCAATATGCTTCGCTCAACTCAATGAAAGCTTTCAAAGCCGAGATTGCGGCAAGCCGCACATTCGTCTTTGTTCGTGAAATTGAACCGCTGCTCAACGCCAACCTCATCAAGGGCGGCGACCTTGACAATGCCATTGTCATCTACGACCAGCCAATGAGCCAAGAAGCTCTCAACAAAATCTCCACTCTCATGCAAGTGCCTCCCGTTGAAGTGTCAAATCTTGGATACATCAACAACAAGCCACTTGTGTTCCCCAACGAGCCGGCTCGCCACAAACTGCTCGACGTGATTGGTGACATCGCTCTCATTGGTCGTCCTCTCAAAGGCCGCATCATTGCCACCAAGCCGGGTCACACTCTCAACACAGTGTTCTCTAAGAAGATTCGCCGTGAGATTAAGCGACAAGACGTTCAAGCACCAATCTACAATCCTAATGTAGCTCCGGTGATGGACATCAACCGCATCCGCAAATTGCTTCCTCACCGCTATCCATTCCTGCTCGTTGACAAAATCATTGAAATAGGCGAAACTCACATTGTGGGTATCAAGAACATCACTCAAAACGAGCCTTTCTTCCAAGGACACTTCCCCACCGAACCAGTAATGCCAGGCGTGTTGCAAGTTGAAGCCATGGCGCAAGTGGGCGGTCTGCTTGTGCTCAACGTGGTTGATGAACCCGAACGCTATTCAACCTACTTCATGAAAATCGACAACGTGAAGTTCCGTCAAAAGGTGGTTCCGGGCGACACTCTTATCTTCCATCTGCAACTGATGAGCGAGATACGCCGCGGTGTTGCTACAATGAAAGGCTATGCTTTTGTGGGAGAAAAAGTGGTTTCAGAAGCCGAATTTATGGCACAAATCATAAAGAACAAGTAATTATTAATTAAAACTCCAAAAACCAATACCCAAAATTCTAATGTCAGAATCAAATAACCAAAAGCTATCTTGCATACATCCCGATGCCAAGATTGCGCCCGATGTAATCATCGGACCATTTGTGACCATTGAAGCCGACGTTGAGATTGGACAAGGCACAGAAATACAAAGCGGCGCTGTTATCCTGAGCGGCACACGCATTGGCAAGAACTGCCGCATACACTCAGGTGCCGTGATTGGCGGACTCCCACAAGACCTCAAGTTCCGTGGCGAGAAAACCTATGTGTTTATTGGCGACAACACAGTGATTCGCGAGTTTGCTACAGTGAACCGCGGCACTGCATCAAAGGGCAAAACAGTGATTGGCAACAACTGCCTCATCATGGCTTACTGCCATGTGGCACATGACTGCTTGTTGCATAACAACATCATCATGTCAAACGCCTGCCAAATTGCCGGTGAGGTTGAGATTGAAGACTACGCCGTGATTGGCGGTGGCACTCTCGTTCACCAATTCACCCATATAGGTCAACACATCATGCTGCAAGGTGGTTCACACGTCAATAAAGACATTCCACCTTATGCTATGGTGGGACGCGAGCCTATCTCTTACATTGGCATCAACGTGGTGGGTCTGCGTCGTCGTGGATTCACAGCCGAACAATTGGGAAGGATTCAAGAGACTTACCGTTACATCTATTTCTCTGACCTCAACAACACCGACGCAATCAACAAGATTGAAGACGAAACACAGTCGAGCCCCGAACGAGACCTCATTGTGGAATTTGTTCGCAACTCAACTCGTGGCATCGTTCGCGCCGTGAACTAAAATTTCGTACACAACCATGAGGCTATTTAATAATTGCCTCAATAAAAGGGAAGCATGACCGAACATAACACTTCGCATGCTCCCCTTTTTTATCATAAAAACTAATGAAAACAAATCTTATCATCTCTCTTATATTAGCGGCAAGCTCATCAGCCATAATAGTAGCACAAAACAATGCCACATATAGCTACACCACACCCTCAACGCCGTGGGCAGAAAGCTTTGGCAATCATCGGGCTGTGCTGCAAATAAGCCAACCTGCCAACGAAGTGAAACTCAACTTTGAATGGCGCAGAAACGATAAAAACATTGACCAACACAGGTTTCTTATTGTCAACTCTCAGACTGGTGATACCATTCAAAACATTTTGCGGCACACCGTAAACAACGAGACTTGCGAAATATCATTCGGGCCCGTCAGCAAAGAAGGAAAATATTATTTCTATTATCTACCCTACCAAGTGCAACCTGGCGGAGGCTCATATTACCGCAACTATTTGCCCAAAGAAGATGCTCCTGACAAAGCGTGGCTTGCACAATGCAAACAGCCGGAATCACAACCCACGGCAGTAATCACTGAAGTGCAATCGCGCAGCAAATTCGATAGCTTCTACCCTACGGAGGTGACAGCCACCGAAAGTGAAGTGAAAAATTATTGCAATAAACAACAAGCCGACAATGATATCTATGCCTTTGCCGAAGACCGCTCACGCCCAGTGCGCATGAAGCACCGGTTGCCACAATGCTGGATGAATCAACCGCAAGGAAAAGGATTCACTGGCAAGGCACAGCCAAACGAATACTACACATTTCAGGTTGCGTTATGGTCACCAATACGAAACATCAACAATATCAGCTATCAAATTAGCGACCTAACCAACGGCAAAAACTCAATACCGGCCTCAGCAATCACTTGCTTCAATCTTGAAGGTATCAATCCCGCAGGGCAATATTTCACCCGAAACATCACAATACCAGCCAACACAGTTCAACCGCTATGGTTTGGCGTTGACATTCCACACGATGCTTCTTCGGGCATCTACACCGCCTCTCTCACCATTAAATCCGATAATGGCAATTCTCTCAAAATCCCAATTGCAATAACCATCAGCGGGCAACCAATAGCCGACCGCGGCGACAGCGAGCCATGGCGACATAGCCGTCTTCGTTGGCTCAACTCCACCTTGGGACTTGAGGACACCCCTACCTCAGCATATCCTGACATTGAATTGAAAGGCAACAAAATCAGCTGTCTTGGCAGAATGATTACTCTGAGCAAAAGCACCTCTTTGCCCGAGAAAATTGACTCTTGGAACAACAAAATGCTTGCCGCACCCATACAATTCATCATTGAGACCGACTCGGGCATAAAACAATTGAAAGGTAAATATGTATTGCAAAACAGCACCAAAGCAAACGTGAAAGTATTATGGGAAGCTGAAGATAACGACCTGAAGATTTCCGCACTATCAACTCACGAATTTGACGGTTGGATGAACTATGTTTACACCATCACGCCCAAACGGGAAATAAACATTAAGGACATACGCCTTGAACTAAAATTAAACAACAAAATTGCACAATACATTTTAGGCACAGGTCTGCCAGGCCAAGACATGCCACAAACCTACCAAGGCAAATGGGACACTCACGAAATGGCTGTTAACGAACACGGTGTGTCAATCCCGGTGAGCAAAAAGCAGAATTGGCTTTGGCCTTTCGACAGTTTCTGGCTCGGAAACGCGAACGCTGGACTACACTGCGAGTTGCGCGGCAGCACCTATTCAGGTCCGCTGCTCAATGCCTATCGTCCTGCCTATCCTCAAAGTTGGCATAACGACGGCAAAGGCGGCTTCTGCCTGAAAAAAGATGAAAAACTAACCACAATGACCGTTTACAGCGGACAACGCACACTCACACAAGGCCAACCCCTAACATTCGATTTCGCTCTGCTCGTAACCCCAGTGAAACCGCTCAACATGCACGACCAGTTCACCAACCGCTACTACCACAACGGCAATAAACCGGCACCAACCGATGACGACGTTAAAGCAGGAGTGAAAATAATCAACATACACCACGCCAACGAATATAACCCCTTCATCAACTACCCATTCCTCACAGTTGACAAAATGAAAGAATTTACCCAAAAGTGGCATAGCAAAGGTGTGAAAGTGAAACTCTACTACACTCTGCGAGAACTCAGCAACGCAGCCATCGAAATTTGGGCAATTCGCAGTCTTGGCACTGAAATACTGCGTGATGGAAACGGCGGTGGTTTTCCATGGCTTCGCGAGCACTTTGTCAGCGGTTACACGCCACAATGGTATCAGCACTTTAGTCACAACGATGACACAGGCATCGCAGCAGATGCCGCTATACTCACAACCGAAAGCAACTCGCGCTGGTATAACTATTACATCGAAGGGCTGAGATGGATGATTAAAGAAATGGATATCGATGGAATATACATGGACGACGTTTCGTTTGGTCGCGACATTCTCAAACGCATGCGTCGGGCAATTGACAGCGTGAAACCGGGATGCATAATAGACCTTCACAGCAACACCGGATTCTCTCGCGGCCCTGCCAACCAATATGCCGAATTTTTCCCATATATCGACAAGCTGTGGTTTGGTGAAAGCTTCCTCTATGACATTATGACCCCAACCAATTGGCTCGTTGAGTCGTCAGGAATACCATTCGGGCTCACAGGTGACATGCTCTACCGCGGAGGCAACAAGTGGTTGGGAATGCAATATGGTATGACTGTGCGGCATCCGTGGGAAACCGAAGGTGTGATTTGCGACCCTCGCGTAGTTTGGAAAGTTTGGGATTCTTTTGGCATAGCCGATGCCACGATGTTCGGATTTTGGGAAAACAATTATTGCTGTCCGATAAAAGTTGAAGATGGCAATGGAGTGTGTCACAGCAGCC
>JBJECY010000114.1:0-29268 GCA_051871515.1 Muribaculaceae bacterium
GTGATGAACACAAACTTCAGGTGCGGGTCGCAATATTTTAGGGGCGAATAGAAATTGCGCATGATTTGGCGCAGCTGCTCCAATTGCTCCGTTTTATGAGCCACGTCGAGTAGCGGAGCGTCGTATTCGTCAATAAGCAACACCACTTGTTTGCCTGTTTGTGCATGAGCGCGTTCAATCAAGCCTTGAAGACGCTGATTGGGGTTAATCTCATCAGGCAAGCCCTTCCCGTAAACTTGTTCATAAGCAGACAGCTTCCCGCTAAGCTCTTGTTTAAGTTCCTCCGCATTGGCATACTTAGCTGTGCTCATGTCGAACCGCAGCACCGGATATTCTGCCCAATCCTTTTCAACGGTGTCGATATACGTTCCCTCGAAAAGCTCCTTTTTGCCCTCGAAGTAGGCTTGGAGAGTTGACACAAGAAGCGACTTGCCGAATCGCCGTGGGCGACTCAGAAAGATGTATTTGCTAAATTCCAGCATTTTGCAGATATATTCAGTCTTGTCAACATAGAGGCAACCTCTGTTAATCACCTCTGAATACGTCTGAATACCCACTGGCAGTGGTTTTAATTTCTTGTTCTCCATGCTTGCCTCCTTTTTAATCATACAAATATACGCAAGTGTTTTGGAATTAAAAAGAAATGGGCGAAATTTTAGTATTTGGGAGGGCCTGAAGAGGGAGTCTCTTGCGGGAGTGTTTGTTGGAGAGTGATGCTATACGCCCAAAAAACCAACCACGCCACCCGCATTGTTCGTTCCCATGTAGGGGCGTATAGCAATACGCCCGAAAAACACGCATCAATCACATCGCGTTGGTATTTATTGCGCCACGCCGCGGTCACCGGGCGTATTGCGATACGCCCCTACAGGCGGATGTTTCGTAATTGGTGTAACAACGCGGATGATACCGGGCGTATTGCTATACGCCCCTACAACATGGCATCATATTTTTATCGGATTTCGGGCGTATTGCTATACGCCCCTACAACATGGCATTACATTTTTATCGGTCACCGGGCGTATTGCTATACGCCCCTACAACATGGCATCACATTTTTATCGGATGCCGGGCGTATTGCTATACGCCCCTACACATGGCATCACATTTTTATCGGATTCCGGGCGTATTGCTATACGCCCCTACAACATGGCATCACATTTTTATTGGGTGCCGAGCCGGATATCTGTGTGCCTGTCAGCTTTATCGGACAGCAATAATAAAAATGTTAGGGCGCATGAGTTTGCGCCCTAACAAGGATATGTGGATTTTTCGGTTTCGGTTTTGTGTTGCCGTTATGGCAGTTGCTTGTTTAGCGGCGGCGCAGTTGGCCGTCAACGTCAATGTAGATTTGTTTGCCGTCGGGCTTGGTGACGGTGATTTCGTAGTTGTGGCTTATTGCCTCAACGCTGAGTTTTGAGCCCTTGGGCAGCATTTCCCATTCTTTGTCGGTAAGCCCGAATTGCCATACTGTTGAGAGATAGCGTCCGGTCTTGTTGAAATGTTCCTCTTGTGCATAGAACATTGCCCAAAGCATGCGTTCAATCTCAAAGTCGGCGGGATATTGGAATTTCACGTTTGCATCAGGTGCGCCCACGGTGCGGTCGCTCAAGTAAACAAAGCCCCATCGTTCAGGCATGTGCATGGCTATTTGCCCTGTTGCTCCCCAAGTCCAGTTGTCTTCGGGGAGATATTTGCCGTCGGCGTCTTTTTTGCGTTGATACTTGCCGTTCACAAGTTCGTATTGCCATTCTACGCGTGAGAATCCCAGTCGCAGTGTGTTTCCGGCTTGCAGATAGTTGTCGAAGCTTTGTGCAATGGCTTTGCGCGGTATGGCAAATTCCACTGTCCATCCTTTGTCAATGTCCTTAGGGTTGTTGAGCGTGCCATTAACTTTGGTGGCAACTTTCATGCCCGGGCAGTCCCATTGAAATTGCACAAAGGTGGATGTAGGAGCGCGATAGGGTTTCTCAATGGAGAGGTCAAAGATGGTGCCAATGGCGTTTACCTCAATCTCAAAATAGTTGTGGGTGTCGCCATCCGGGTCAATGAATATCTCAAAGTCGTTGTTGTAGTACACTATCTCGTCGTGTTCTTTGATGTCGGCCCAAACGTGAGGGTCTGAGAGTTCGGCAGCCACATAGAGATAGTCGTCATCCCAAAGGATTTTGGCTTCTGTTTGGTAGCGTGGGGCTGGGAATCCCTCGCCGCTGATGTCAACAAATGCGCCCACTGGGGCAGCTTGTTGCCACGATTTCTCATCGAGCTTTCCGTCGATGTTGATGCGGTCGGCGGTGCGATAGCACACGTAGCCGTTAGGCATGGTGAGAAAACGTGCATACTTCTCGGTGATGGGTTGTGCCTTGACCGCCATGGCTGCCAAAGCGCAGAGTGCGATGGATGTGAGTATACGTTTCATGTAATGACTATGATATTATGTGATTAAGAAATAACGGTTTTGATTTGCGCGCGGATGTGTTGACGTCAGTTCACCTCGAACGAGCCTTTGAGCCTGATGTCGTTGCTGGCAGCTCCCACCATCACCCTGAAGGTGCCCGGTTCAACCACATGGTTTAGGTTGATGTCGTAGAGCGCCAAGTCGTCGAAGGTGAGTTTAAAGGTCACTTGCTTGCTCTCGCCGGCACGCAGACTCACGCGCTGAAATCCTTTGAGCAGCATGTGGGGCGTTTCAACTGAGCTTACCACATCGTTGATGTAGAGTTGCACCACTTCATCGCCGTCGCGGCTGCCGGTGTTGGTCACGGTGCAGGTCACTGTTTGATAGCAGTCGCTGCCGTTGCCTGGGGCAAGTTGCAGGTCGGAATAGGCAAATTGGGTGTAGCTCAAGCCGTAGCCAAATGAATAGAGCGGAGCGGCTTTGCTGTCGATATAGTCATGAGAGGGGTGTTTTGAGTAGAACACTGGTATTTGTCCCACATTGCGAGGAATACCCACCGGGATGCGTCCGGCTGGGTTGTAGTCGCCAAAAATCACGTCGGCAACGGCTTCGCCGCCTTGTTCGCCCGGATACCATGCGGTGAGCAGGCTGTTGGCGTGCTCGGCTGCCATATTCATGTTGAGAGGACGGCCTTCGATATACACCACCACCAGTTTCACTCCGGCGTCAATGAGTGCTGCCATCAACTTCTCTTGATGTCCAAGCAGGTTCAGGCTTGCGCGGTCGTAGCCTTCGCCCGAATCCATGTCGGCAAGGGCTGCGTTCTCGTCAACCTTGGCGGCTCCGGTTGAAATATATTCGGTCTTAAAGTCGCGAGCCGATGAGCCGCCCACAACCAAAATGGTGACGTCGGCTTCTTTAGCCACTTGCACGGCGCGGGCGATGTTTGACTGTGTGGTGTCGCGAATGGCGCAACCTTTCTCATAGGTGACTTGCGTTGCCGCCGACACGTGCGAGCGCACGCCATCGAGCACGGTGCGCAGTTCTTTGCGGTCCTGAGGGGCGGTGTAGTCGCCCAGCTGGTTATATGCCACGTCGGCGTTAGGCCCAATCACAGCCACACGCTTAATGTCTTTGCTCAGTGGCAGCAGACCATCGTTTTTGAGCAGCACAATGCCTTGCCGTGCCACTTCGCGAGCCACTTGGCGGTGCTCGTCGCAACGCACAATCTTTTGGGCTGTGGCTGCATCCACATAGGGATTTTCAAAAAGACCCATCTCAAATTTCTTGCGCAGCACGTTGCGCACGGCACGGTTGAGGTCGTCGTCGGTGATTTTGCCTTTCTCATAGGCTTCGGCAAGATGCTTAAACGAGTTTCCCTCGAGGTCCATATCAACGCCGGCTTTGAGAGCAATCACGGCCGCTTCTTCATAATTGGCAGCGCAATGGTGGGTCTGAGCTATTCCTTCAATGCTTTGCAGGTCACTGTAAACAAACCCGTTGAATCCCCATTGGTTGCGCAGCACATCGGTGAGCAACCAACGGTTGCCGGTGCAGGGCACACCGTCAACGGCGTTGTATGAGGTCATGATGGTGCCCACTCCGGCTTCCACGGCGCGACGGAACTGCGGTGCATATTCGCTTAGCAACGCGCGCTGTCCGATGTTGGCACATTCGCCGTTTAAGCCGCCCTCTGGGATGCCATAGGCGGCAAAGTGCTTGAGGGTTGAAAAGACGTGTTGACCATCGGCAATATTATCGCCTTGCATGCCTTTCACCACTTGTGTGGCAAGCACTCCGGTGAGGTATGGGTCTTCGCCAAAGGTTTCTTCCATACGGCTCCAACGCGGCTCGCGGGCAATGTCGATTACCGGACCGTAGCCAATGTTGGCACCTTGCAGGCGTGCTTCAAGGGCAATCACTTCGCCCATGCGTTGCATGAGCTGCTTGTTGAATGTGCTTGCTTGCGAGAGTGCGGTGGGGAATACGGTGGTGCCTATTGCCATGTGCCCATGAGGACATTCTTCGGCTATGAGCAGCGGAATACCCAAGCGAGTGTTCTCAACGGCGTAGCGCTGTATCTTGTTGATGGCTTCGGCTGCCAGACGTGGGTTAAGACCGGTGATGAGTGTTTTTTGCGTCCAAGGGTCGGCACGCAACACTGCCCACAGCGACCCCAAAGGTTGTGTGTCCATGCGTTTTTTATAAAGCTCTGACACGTCAACCTTGTTTCCTTTTTTCTCATACATGGGCCAGCCCAGCGGACACAGCAATTGTCCCACTTTCTCGTTAACGGTCATTTGTGAGAGCAATATGTCAATGCGCTCATCAATGGGCAGCGAAGCGTCGCGATAGCGAGTGTCTATTTGAGCTTGTGCGACGGACTTATTTGCCGTTTTGCTTTGTTTCTTTGCTGCGCCGTAGGTTGGCAGAGCCATAATGGCAGCAGCAAGCAGCATCAATAGTGTTTTCTTCATATTCTGATGGTTTTGTTATCGTGATTATTGTAGTTGTGAGGGGTTGAACGATGAGAGGGTGTGTTGCCGTTTCTGGCGGCGGTAGCGCGTCAGTCATGCATAAGCACCACTTTCACCGGGAAGTGGTCGCTTGGTGTGCGAGCCTTGAATTTCTTGAACTTGATTTCTTGCGGAGCGTTGCCCTCGGTGCTCTCTTGCGCCTCGGTCACCGGGCTGCGATAGGTGTCGGTGAGTACGCCATATTTCTTCACCGCAAACGATGGCGACACCATCACATGGTCGATGCGGCTGTCGGTGAAGTTGTCGGGCTTAAAGCCGTTGAAGGTGCCATTGAGTGCATATCGCATCTCGGCAGCCTCGTAGCTGTCTTTCATCAGCCCCGACGACACCAACTCGGCATAAGACTGATGGCGCTGGTCAACGTTGAAGTCGCCAGTGAGTATTGCCGGTAGCTTGGCGCCAAATTCACGCATTTTTTCAAGCACAAGCTTGGCACTTTCCACGCGAGCCACCTTGCCCACATGGTCCATGTGCAGGTTCAGGAAAAGAAATTCAAACCCTGTTTCGCGGCATCGGAAGTGGCCCCATGTGCATATTCTCACGCATGCGGCATCCCAACCCATTCCGGGCGTGTCGGGGTGCTCGTTTAGCCAAAAGTTGCCGCTCTCAACAAGCTGAAACTTATCGGTGCGGAAGAATATTGCCGAGTATTCGCCGGCTTTATCGCCGTCGTCGCGCCCCACGCCAATGTAGTCGTAGCCCGGCATGCGCTCTTTGAGGTCCTCAAGCTGGTCGGTGTAGCACTCTTGGGTGCCGAAGATGTCAAATTCGTGATAGAGCAGCAGTTGTGCCACAACGTCGCGGCGTACTTCCCAGCCGTTTCCCTTTTTTGCATCGTCGTTGCGATTGTTGCGCAAGTTATAAGTGCCCACGTCTAACCGTGTGGCAGCAAAGGCATTGGCGCAGCCCATCATCAGGCAGAGCACTATTGCGAGCGTGGTGTAGAGTCGTTTCATGATTGGTGGTAGGGTTATCTTTACTTATTAAAATGGTTTAGTTGTCACACAATGGCTGTGGGCGTTGCCGGCACAGGTTATGGTACAATTGCAAATATACATATAATATATGAGATTGTAAGCCGGCAAAGGGCAAAAAGAAACAATTTTGTGAGTTTGTGCCCGAGCGTAAAAGCTTGGGGGCAGGCATGTTTTGTGTGCCCTCCCGCCAAGGCTTACTCGGGGTTGATTTCGCCCTCTTTTGGCAGCTGCTTAAACCCTTCGCCGTAGATGTCATAGGCATCGGTGACCACCACAAAGGCACGCGGGTCGGCAAGCCTGATTTGCTGTTTCACGCCCATCACTTCACGGCGGTCAACCACCAACATGAGCATTTGCTTGTCGCGACTGGTGTAAAGCCCCTGACTCTTAATCACGGTGGCGGTGCGGTCGAGGTCGCGCAGAATGTAGTTACGCAACGATTCCATGTTGAGGTCACTAATCACAAATATTATCTTGTCGTTGGCGCTACCGCTAATCACATAAGCCACTGTGCGAGAAATCACATAGACCGAGATGAGCGAATAGAGCGAGAGCAGCCACGATGGTGAAGCGGAAGCTTGAGCATCGATGCCAAAGCCAAAACCAATCACCAGCAAGCCAATGCCCACCACTGTGCCATCGCAAATGAGGATGGCGCTTGAGAACGGTATGTGAAGGTACTTTTGCATTATCATGCCAATCACGTCGGTGCCGCCCGAAGTTGCTCCGCCGCGTACAATCAAACCGCTGCCCAAACCAATAATCACAGCACCAATGATGCAAGTGAGCATCAAATGGTCGGTCATGTTCACCATGCCGCCCAACAATTGTGAGGGGTCGAGAGCATGCAAGGCTTCCTCAGTGGGATAGGCAAGGCTCTCAATGGTGTTCATGAAAAACGGCGTGAGAATAACTGACACCGTTGTGCGTCCGCCAAATTTACTGCCAAGCAGCACCAAAGAAGTGATGAGCAAAGGAATATCGAACATATATCCAAACGTACCCACCTGAATTGACGGGAACAAATTGTGCATAACAATGCTGAGGCCGTAAACACCTCCAGGAACAATGTTATAGGGGTTGATAAACACGGCAAAGCCTGCCGACATAAGCAGACATCCCAACAGAATGTTGCACCATGAGCGCACCAACTGCGCCATATCGAAATGACCGCCATTGGGAACGAATCCAGTTTTTAGCTTTTCAACGAAACTCATAAAATAACTCGGTAAGGTTTCAAAATAATCAATTCTCTATAAAAAAGGCTGTAATAGAGTGGTATCAGATTACATCATAGCATACGCCGGCAAAATAACTTGCCGCGAGTATGCCCAAAGGTCAATCTGCTATTTGCGGCAAATTTACAGAATTTTGCCAAAATGTGCATAACTCATAGCCAAAAATTTTTAGACACATAATAAGATGTTCTTTGATGTCCCTTGACGTGATAGCTTCGGTACAATCACCCCATTCACCCCGATGCCCATTTCCGCCGCGGCGGCATGGCGCCGCGTCTCTCGCAGAAGATTCTTATAAGAGATGTGTTTGGCGCGGGTGTTGGTTGTTGGCGAGTGAAGCAATAGTGTAGGGGCGTATAGCAATACGCCCAACCCAAAAACGAGGCGAAGCATGTAGGGGCGTATCGCAATACGCCCGAAAAACACACGCAAAATCACATGCGTTGTTCGGTTGCATCGCCCAGTTGTCGGTCGCCGTGGGCGTCAGTTTCCATGTAGGGGCGTATAGCAATACGCCCGAAACACCAACCACGCCGCAAATACCCGGGTATCGGTCACCACGCTGCGGTCGCTGGGCGTATGGTATCACACCCGAAAACACACGCAAAATCACATGCGTTGTTCGGTTGCATCGCCGCAATTGTCGGTCACCGTAGGCGTCGGTTTCCATGTAGGGGCGTATAGCAATACGCCCGAATCACCAACCACGCCGCAAATGTCCGTGCATCGGTCACCACGCCGCGGTCACCGGGCGTATTGCTATACGCCCCTACACAAGGCAAACGGAATCCTAACCACACATATTAAATACCCACGGCATACCGATTTTGGGCGTATTGCGATACGCCCATTTTTTGGATTTCAACGCATCAACACCCTGGCACACCGAATTGGGCGTATTGCGATACGCCCCTACGACATGGCACTTGGAATCCAAATCATATATTAAATACCCGGGCACACCGATTCGGGCGTATTGCTATACGCCCCTACAACGTGGCATCTGAGAACAAAATGGAGGCTGTGTCTGTTTTCAGACACAGCCTCGGGGTATTGGGTGCTCGTTGTTGGGCTGTTTAGGTTGCGTGTTTACGCAGGGCGCTCAACAATGGGCAATGTGAATCGCAAAGATTAGAAGTTGCGGCCGGTATCCCACCACAGACGTTCGTCGATGCAGTCTTTTTGTCCGCGTGCGTTAAGTATTGAAATACCTGTTGCAAGTCCGGCTGGGTTAGAGCTGCGTTCGCCGTAAGCAAATGGCAAACGACGGATGCCGATTTCAACCAATGTAGCTGACGAGCCTGCCAAGTATTCGGCTTGCACGTTGCAGTTGTTTGATGGGATAGGGAACAACTTAGGATAGCCTGTGCGGCGATATTCTGCCCAACCATTCAGACCTTCTGGGAAGCCAGCAATCCACTTTTGGGTGATGATTTGTTGCAATTGTTTCTCGAGGTCGGCACCTTCGAGGAACTTAACAGGAACATCGTTCAAAGCAGAAATGTTGTTAGCTGGATTGTGTGGGTCTTCATAATCAATCTGAGTGGTTTCGCCTTTGATGTATTCTGAAGCATCTAAGCCGTATTTTGCGAACGATGCGCGGATGCCATCTTCGTAGAGCGACTTAACGTCACCTGAGATGAAGCCTCGCAGTGCGGCTTCAGCTTGAAGGAAGTACGATTCGGCGCGGCTCATGATTGGCAGAGGCACGTCGGTTGAATACGGGCCACCGCTTGCCGGGCACTTGATGATTGAGAACATCTTGTAGCTTGAGCCGTCAACTTGCAAACCATTGCGGATACCCTTGATTTTGCCAAGATTGCCGGTTCCGTTACCATTTTGGTCAAGGATATCGCCCTTGTTACCCCAACCCACTGCTTGGCAGGTTTCTTCGAGGCGAGGGTCGTTGTAGCCTTTCAAGATGGTCTCGTAGTTAGCTGAGATGCAGCAGTCGTTGTAGTCGCGGCAGATGAGCGCCTGAGGGTTACGAGTGTTGGCATCTTTCACTTCAACATCAGCGCTGGTGAGCAAGCCATATTTGTTTTCGCAAGCAGCCTTAGCGTGTTGCTTAGCCACATCGGGAGCTATCACTGACAAACGTATAGCTAGGCGCAGGCGCAAAGTGTTGCCAAATTGCAACCAGCGGGTTTGGCTTTGTCCGCACATCTTGTCCCATCCCAAGCGGTCGGGGTCGTCGCCATTGTTAGCGTCGAGCCAGCGGGTGAGGCGTTCGCTTGCGTCGGCAAGCTCGGTAAGGAATGTGGTGTAGCAGGTTTCCTCAGAGTCGTAGTTCACCGAGATGCCACCTTGCATAGCTTCGGTGTAAGGACATGGGCCGTAGGTGTCAACCATTTTGTGAGCGCCAGCCACCTTGAGGATTTCGCTGATGGCGAAGAAGTCGTCGGCCAGGTCGTCGATTTTCTGTACCGATACCATAGGTTTCACCACGTGGAGCAGCATATAGTCGAGAGTATAGCTGTTCCAGCCGTTCATCATAAAGTAGTTGTCGTTGTTGTTGCCGCCGTTGAAGGCTGTTGGGATAGCCATGTAGCCCGAGTAGAGGTCGGCATTAAGGTTTTGAATGAGCTGGTATTCCCAGTTACCGTTTGATTGGTTGTAGAATACCGATAGTTGAGCCTCGTTGAAGAGGTCGCTCATCTTCACATCCTTGTCGGCAATCTGATATGGGTTGGTGTTTATTTCTTCGAAGTCCCCTGTACAGCCAACACCCATCAGAAGAGCTGCACCAAACAAGATAGAACTTTTGATATATTTTTTAATCATAGTAGCTTTGATTTTAGAAAGAAAGTTTCAAGTTAAGACCGAAGCTGCGAGTAGCAGGAATTCTGTAGTAACCCATACCGGCATAACCGTTGCTTGTTGACATAGAGGTGTCAGGGTCGCTTGGGCAATCTTTGTAGAGGAAGAAGAGGTTACGAGCGATAGCGCTGAGGCTGAGGTCGTGTCCACTGCCAAGCAGGTCGCGGAAGGTGTAACCAAGCGAGAGTTCGCGCAGACGGAAGTTGGTTTGCGAGTAAGCATAGTAGTCGCCGCTACCGCCGTTGATTGAGCCGATGGCTGTGAAGAATGATTGAGCATCCATCTTTTCAACTTGTCCGGTGGCTTGGTTGTACACTTCAACGCCGCCATTGTCGCGAGCCTTAGCCGAGTTCTCTGAAACGCCATACATATCGAGCGAAGCCTGAGTCATGTCGAAGAAGTTGCCGCCTATTGAGCCGTCAATCAAGAAATAGAGCGAGAAGTCCTTGTAAGTGAAGGTGTTGCCCCAACCCAAACGCACGTCGGCGTTGACGTTACCAACCTTTTCCATGTCGCTGGCATATTGAATCTTGCCATCGCCGTTAACGCAGATAAGACCGGTTTTCTCGTCGCGGATGAAGTTTTGAGCGTAGATGTCGCCATATTTGCCGCCCTCAATCAGGTAAGAGCGCAAGCCGTACATGCTACCGATGTCAACCTTATCGAGGCGGTCTTCTTCTGAGATGCCCTCACGGTTGTCGAGTTCTTTAATCTTGTTGTTGTTGTAAGCCAAGTTCACTTGAGTCTTCCAAGAGAAGTCTTTGGTGAAGCGTTGAGTCCAGCTTGCAGTAAATTCAATACCAGAGTTTTGGATGTTACCGGCGTTGAAGTAGTAGCTGCTGTAACCAGTTGCTGACGGAACCGACATTGAGAAATATTGGTTCTTGTTGTTCGACTTATAGTAAGTGAAATCGAGGTTCAAGCGGTCAGCAAACAAAGCTGCGTCGAAACCAATTTCAAATGAATGTAGCTTTTCAGGCTTCATGTCGGTAAACGGCATGGTGGTCTTGAAGGTGATAGAGCCATTGCTGAAGCCGTTCAATGGGTTGGTGATGTAAACCGGCATTTCGTTACCCACAACTGAGTAAGAAGCGCGGGCCTTCAACTGATTAAACATCTCTGGCAGCTGAACCATATCACTAACCACAGCTGTCAAACCAACTGAAGGATAGAAATAAGAGCCGTTGGGGGTGAAAGCCAATGTTGACGACCAGTCGTTACGTCCGGTCAAATCTAAGAAGAGCATATCTTTCCAGCCCAATTGTGCAGTCACAAAGACGGCGTTAAGGCGTTTGCGGCTTAAGCTCTTGCTTGAACCGTTCTTGGTTGAGTTGGCGATATCCCAGAAGTTAGGCAGATAGCGGTCGCCACCTTGCGACAGGCGCTCATATTCCTGGCGATAATCGTTGAAGCTGGCACCGGCAGCGGCGCTCACTGAATAGTCGCCAAAAGTCTTGTTGAAGTTAATCATTGCGTCGCCGTAGAATGTGCGCATCATGTAGTTGTCTTCTTCATATTCGCCATCGGGGTTAGCAAGCACTTGTGAAGTGGTTGCATACTTGGTGCGTTGCCAAGAGTCGTTGGTGCGGTCGTAGTTCAAACGGCCTTGAACAAAGAGATAATCGGTGATGTCGAAGCGAACGATGCCTGAAACCATGGTGCGGTTGCGGGTCTCAACGCTTGGGATGCGGTGAAGCACCCAGTAAGGGTTCTGTGAGAAGTCGTTGTTGAGGTCGCGATACCATTGTTGTTCGCCATATTGTTTCACGTCGTTGTATTTCTCATAATTGGTCTTGTAGTAGTTCCAATCGCCGTTGGCTGGGAAAGTGTAAAGACCTGTCAATGGGTTGTTGTACTGACCACCGCGAGGACGGTTGTTACCCTTTTGGGTGATGTAGTTTGCCGTACCGGTGATGGTGAGGCGGTCATCGAGCATCTTGTAGGTTTGCTTAAACATCATGTTGTGACGCTTGAAGTCGTTGGTTGGCATGATGCCTTCAGCAGTGGTGTTGGCATAAGATGCATACGACTGAATCTTGTCGGTGCCGCCGCTCACAGCGATAGAGTTGATGTAAGTGGCACCGGTGCGGAAGAAGTCGTCAGATGCGTTAACGCCGTTGGTGATTTTTTCGCCCCAGCTGTTTTCGCCCAAACTGCCGTTTGAAAGCACTGGCGCGCCATATCGGGTTTGAATCTCAGGCTTGTCGAGAGCTGTTTCAATGGTGACATTGCTTGAGAAGTCAACGCGCACGCGGCCCATAGAGCCTTTCTTGGTGGTGACAAGGATTACACCGTTGGCGGCTTGCGAACCGTAGAGGGCAGCAGCCGAAGCACCTTTGAGCACGTTGATTGAAGCGATGTCTTCAGGGTTGAGGTTTGAGAGGGCATCGCCACCGTCGCGACCACCGTAAACTGATTCAACCTGCGACATTGAGTTGTTGGTCATAGGCATACCGTCAATCACGATGAGAGCTTGGTTGTTGCCTTGAGCCGACTTGTTACCGCGGATAACCACTTTCGATGAACCACCGGCACCCGATGTGTTAGGGGTGATGACAACGCCCGCAGTTTTACCCTGCAAGCTGTTAATCATGTTGGTTTCCTTGGCACGAACAAGTTCTGAGCCATTAACCTTTTGCGTTGCGTAGGTGAGTGATTTGGCTTTGCGCTCAATACCCATAGCGGTAACCACCACCTCATTGAGGTTGAGAGAGCCAGAACCTAATGCTACATCAACAACACTGCGATTGCCCACTACTTCTTCAACGGTTTCCATACCTACGTAAGAAATCAGAAGCACTGCGCCATCTTTAACATTTTCCAATCGATATTTTCCATCAATATCGGTAGCAGTTCCTTGGTTTGTACCTTTAACAAGCACGCTTGCACCAATGAGAGCCTCTTTGGTGCTTGCATCGGTAACAGTTCCAGTAACCACCTTTTGCGCCATAAGCGCGCTTGTACATGCCACAGCAAGTACAAGTAAGAGAAGATACCTCCGCATAATAGATTTTTTTTGGTTTTAATAAATAGGTTTAAGTTTTAATTCTCCGTTTTATAAAATATTTTATGTTCAAAATTGGTTCCGCTAAAGATTATTCTTGTGAAATGTGTTACAAATATATTTTGAATTTTTGTATCCTCAAAAAGTTTTTAAGAAAAACTTCAACATGAAAAGTGAAGATTTTTGACAAAATGCAAGAAGAATGTCCTATTTCGATGTAGTTTTAGATGGTTTTCTGCGCTGTTTATACATAAAAACGTGTCATTCATCGGCAGAATGACCTAAATTGCGCTTTAGTCCCTGGAGCTTGATGCGTTTTATGGCACTGTGTGCAAAAATTTCGCTGAACTGGGGTTGCTCTAAATTTTTCACCTGTGAGGGCGTGAGCGTGAGAATCGCTTGCCTTGGGGCGAACTCGGGCACTTGGGTTGGCACGGCGTTGGCATTGTGGGGGCAAACCTTTTGGCACTCGTCGCAGCCATAAAGGCGGCTGCCTTTGGCTTGCAGCACCCAGTCGGGCAACTCGCCGCGCCGCTCAATGAGTTGGCATGAGAGGCATCGGGCGGCATTGAGCGCCTCGCCCTGGTCGCTGAGCGCGCCGCCGGGGCAAGCATCAACGCATCGGTGACAGTTGCCGCACTCAATGGTGCAAGGCGCATCGGGGGTAAGGGCAAGTGTGGTCACCACCTCGCCAAGAAAAAAGTAAGAGCCGCGTCCGGGCAAGATGAGCAGATTGTTGCGCCCAACGAAACCTATTCCTGCCTGTTGCGCCCAATATTTTTCGCGAATGGGTGCGGTGTCAACACACACCCGGCACTCGGCGTCCCAGTTCTGCTTGATGTAGAGAGCCAGTGCGGTGAGGCGTTGGCGCATCACCTCATGATAGTCGGTGCCATAAGCATAATAGGCTATCTGAAGAGCCTCGGGCGGCTGAACCACAGCAGGGAAATAGCCCAGCGCCACCGAAATCACCGACTGAGCACCGGGCAGCAGCAGTTGCGGATTGTTGCGCACGTCGGCATAACGCTCGGCATAGGTCATGCAGTCGTGTCGGCCTTGTTGCAGCCATCGCTCGTAGCGGCGTGCGGCAACGTCGCTCACCGGTTGGGCGTGCGCTATGCCGCAGGCATCAAAGCCCAAGCTTGCCGCTTGCTGTTTGATGGCTTGCTCACAGGTGCATTGGGATGCTTTCAAACTCATATCCATTTTCCTTGAGCCATTCAATGGCCTTTGGCAAGGCATATTTCATGTTTTTCTCGGCTTTGAGCGAATCGTGGAACACAATTATAGAACCCTTGCGGGCATAGCGTTTCACATTGGCAAACACGCCCTCGCCGTCGATGTTGCGGGCATAGTCGCGAGTCACCACGTCATACATTATCACCGTGTAGTTGGCGCGCACAGCCTTTGACTGGGCAAAACGCATCAGCCCGTGTGGCGGACGGAACAGGTTGGTGTGGATGAGCGCGTTGGCACGCTCAATGTTATCGAGATATACTTCGGTGCTCACCTTGCGTCCTTGCAGGTGATTCATGGTGTGGTTGCCCACGCTGTGTCCGCGGCGCAGCACCTCCTCAAGCAATTCGGGATGCCGTGCCACATTGTCGCCTACCATAAAGAAGGTTGCCTTCACGCCGTAGCGGTCAAGCACATCGAGCACCCACGGCGTCACCTCGGGGATGGGGCCGTCGTCGAAGGTGAGATAAACGCATTTGCGCTTTTTGTTGATGCGCCAAGCACATTCAGGAAAAAGCATGCGATAAAGAAGAGGCGGTTGTTCTACAAACATAAGTATTTTAAGGTGCTATTATTTGCCAAAAAGGGTTGCAGTAGCAGTTGCAACTACAACCCTTGGCAATAAATTAAAAATAATTACTCTTTATTTCAGTTATAGGGTTTTCCTGAGGAGGGAATGGGTATTACCACACAGCGTCCGAAGTATCGGGCATGTCGGCCATTACTTCTTCTTCTTGCGGCTCTTCTTCCTGCTGTGCTTGCACATTCTGCTGCTCGTTGGCTTGAGCGAGGAAGTTGAGTGAGCGCTTTATATTCACGCCTTGCTTAGTCAGCTTATCGGTGACGCGTTTGCATCGCTCAGATGATACCTCGTTGAGGTAATAAACCATCTCAGGGAACATGCGTTGGTCAATGTAGCGGTCTTCAAGGCGCAGGCGGCTGTAGTATGAGTTATCGAGGCTCTGATAGAACCGTGCATACATACCCCAATGCTCAACCTCGGCTTCAAGCACATCAAGCATGTGTTCCTTATCGGCCTTGTTGTCCGAGTATTGTGCCAAGAAGTCCCAGGTCTGGGCAATGTTAAAGCCCATGTGCACTGAGTAAGGACAAGCCTTCACCGGCAGTTTCTCCTCCATGAGCATGAGCACCTTGCGAGCCTTAGCAAAACGGTCGGCAGCAAAATCTGTCAGTTTGGCCTTTTCGTCGGCGCTTAAATCGCTGTTGCCGTTTTCAACCTTCAGCTTGGCCTCAGCACCCTCATAAGTGAGCATATAGGCGAGGTCGTTCATTGATGAGCGTGTGGTTGCCACCATGCGGCGAATGGTTTCGTCGAGGTAGAGGCTGCCCGGCTCGGCCTTATCGATGCCAGCCCAGCGGAATCGCTCGGTGACGTTGCGATAAGCCTTATCGGTGTTGGTGGTGATTTCGCCGTCAGAAGTGAGCTGGCGTATTGGAGTCACCTCATAAGCCATACCGGTGTTTTGCATGTAGGGCGACAGACCCAGATAGTAGCGCTCAGGCACGGTCATCGCAAAATACACAGGTCGCTTCCAGCCTTGTGAGATTGACGAGGCGAGGATGTCGAGCACCATTGTGCCGCTGCAACTGATGGCCATGTCCTGACCCACATATTTCTCGTTGAGCAGGTCAATGATGATTGACTCCTGAATGGCGGCGCGCTTGCGTTCATCAACAACGCCTTGCTTCACTGCCACATCGGCATCAACCGGAATATACATTACAGGATATTTAAACTCAGGATATCCCCAAGCATTATTCTGATATTCAGGAGAATAGAGCCAATTGAGCGAGCTGAGCACAGGTGTCAGAGTGGTGTCAGGCTCAATGAAATAGTTGAATTGACGGCGCTCGTAGGCGTAAGTGGTGTCGTTGGCCAACATTGGCACCGGTGCCGAGTCGTAGGTTGGATAACGCATCTGGTCGATATACCAGTCGGTTGACAGGTAAGAGAGGTTAATCACACGCACGTCGGTGCGATATCCTTCCACTTCCTGGCAATACCATAATGGGAAGGTGTCGTTGTCGCCGTTGGTGAAGATGATTGCATTATCATCGAGGCTCGAGAGATAGTTCATACCAAAGTCACGAGCCGGATAACGTCCGCTGCGGTCGTGGTCGTCCCATGTTTGGCTCACCATCTGAAGTGGCACAGCCAAGCCAAGCACAACCGATGCTGCTGCCACCGGCAGGTTATGGCGTTTGTTGTTAAGCGCAGCCATGACGAAATGCCACAAACCGGCCACACCCATACCTATCCAAATGGCGTAGGCGTAGAACGAACCGGCAAAGGCATAGTCGCGTTCGCGTGGCTGACTGGGTGTTTGGTTGAGGTAAAGCACAATGGCAATACCTGTCATGAAGAACAGGAAGAACACCACCCAGAATTGCTCAATGCCGCGTTTGCCTTTATAAGCTTGCCACAGCAAGCCAATGATGCCCAGAATGAGCGGCAACAGATAGAACACGTTGTGTGCCTTGTTGCCTGCACCCAAATCGTCGGGCAGGAGGCTCTGGTCGCCAAGACGCAGATTGTCAATAAACGGTATGCCGCAAATCCAGTTGCCGTTGGTGATTTCGCCTTGCGCCGAGTTGTCGTTTTGGCGGCCGGCAAAGTTCCACATGAAATATCGCCAGTACATGTAGTTGAGCTGATAGTCGAGGAAGAAACGCAAATTCTCGGCAAACGTCGGCTTAAGCTTTGCAGAGGTTTCTATTACGTTGCCTTCGCGGTCAAGGCGTGTAGTGGCGTTCACCATTTCGCCTTTCAGATTCACCCATTCGGTGTATTCCTTGATGTGCGAGCCGCTGTACATGCGCGGGAACAGCATGTCTAATTCAGGGCTGGTCTTATATTTCTCGTCGCGGCCCTTCAAGAAGTAGCGGTCGTGCCCTTGGTGGGTGCTGGTCACATCCTTGGCATAGAGTTTCTTGCCCTCTTTCACAACCGGCGAGAAGCCATTGTTGCTGTTGACTTGATAAACGATGCCTGAATTGAAGGTCTGTCCATAGAACAACGGACGGTCGCCATACTGCTCACGGTTGAGGTAGGTCGATAATGAGAACACATTGTCGGGGGTGTTTTGGTTGATTGGCGTGTGCGAATTGCTTCGTATGAGAATCAAAGCATAGCTTGAATAGCCAATGAAGATTACCAAAATTGACAATGCCGTGAGCGTGAAAATGCGCACCGGAATGCGTTCGCAATACTTAAACAAATAAATGCCCAGTGCAATCACCAACAGTGTGGCTATCACCGCGTTGCCAAAGAACAGCATGCCCGAGAGCACAATGGCTGAGAAAAACGACAGCTTGATGAAGATGGAGCTCTTTTGGCGGTAAAGCTCATAGAGGCACCAAGCAAACACGGCGAAATCAAGTATCGTGTAAGCCAAAACGCCTGAGTTGTAAGGCATTCCCAATGAGTTCACAAAGAACAGCTCAAATGCTTGAGCGGCCTTCACGAAACCTGGCACAAGGCCATAGAGAATAAGCGCGATAATCACAAACGACACGCCAAGGGCAATCAGCGAGCCCTTCACGTTGGTGTCTTTCCACTTCTTGTAGTAGAACACCAGCACAATGGCTGGGATACACAGCAAGTTGAGCAAGTGCACGGCAATTGACACACCAATCACATAGGCAATCAGTATGAGGTAGCGGTCGCTATTAGCCTCATTGGCGCGGTTTTCCCATTTGAGAATGAGCCAGAACACCAAAGCTGTGCAGAACGATGAGAAGGCATAGACCTCGGCCTCAACTGCCGAGAACCAGAAGGTGTCGCTCCAGGTGTAGGCAAGCGCACCAACTGCGCCGCTACCCATCACAATCAGGTATTGAACAAGCGACATGCCATCTTCCTCGCCATCGGTCACCACCAATTTCTTCACCAAGTGGGTCACAGTCCAGAAGAGTAGCAAGATGGTGAGAGCCGAGAGAATGGCGTTCATCACGTTAACAGCCACCGACACATATTGCGGATTGCTGACAAAATTTATGGCAAAACGCGCCGCGAGCATAAAGATGGGGTTGCCCGGCGGGTGCCCAATTTCAAGCTTATAGCCCTGAGAGATAAACTCGGGGCAGTCCCAAAAGCTGGCAGTGGGCTCAATGGTGAGCAGATAGGTGACTGCTGCTATGGCAAACATCAGCCAGCCCATTGCGTTGTTAATGACGTTGTATTTCTTCATCAGTTTTGATGTTTATTAATGTTTCTTGTCAAGTTTTCTTGGCGACAAATGGCAATGCCCTTATTGCCGCAGCAAAAGGGATTGCCTCAGTTAGTCACCGCAAAATTAGTGCAAAAGAGCGCAGCAACAAAATATTATGCTCTGCTTTAGCACTTTTTACACATTTTTGCCGTGTTGCCGGCGTTGCCGTCACTTTTTGGCGGTTTTGCGGCGGGCAAAGGTGCTCTTCTTTTTGGGAGCATTGGCCTCGTCGGCGACAATGGCGCGGCAGTCCTCAAGGGTGAGTGTAGCAACATCGGTGCCCTTGGGTATCTTGTAGTTCTGCTTCTTGTAGCAAATGTAAGCGCCATAGCGTCCGTTGAGCACCTGCATATCAGGTTCTTCGTCAAAGGTTTGCAGCACCTTGGCGGCATCGGCTTGTTGCTTGGCGTCAATCAGCTCAATGGCTTGTTGCAGAGTCACGCTCAGCGGCGACATGCTGGCAGGGATTGACACAAAGGTCTTGCCGTGCTTCACATAAGGGCCAAACCGTCCCACAGCCACGCTCACGCTCTCGCCGTTGTAGTCGCCAAGCGTGCGAGGCAGCTCAAACAGGCGCAAAGCTTGTTCAAGGGTGATATCTTCCATGCTTTGGCCGTTTTGCAACGAGGCAAAGCGAGGACGCTCGTCATCATCGGCGCAGCCAATCTGCACCACAGGGCCGTAGCGGCCTATTTTCACTGACACCGGTTTGCCCGAGACTGGGTCGGTGCCCAGCTGACGTTCGCCCACTTTGTGCTCAAGGCGCATGTGCGAAGTGCTTTCAATCACCGGATGGAAATCGGCATAAAAATCGGCTATCTCTTTGTTCCAAGCCTCTTTGCCCAGAGCTATATCGTCGAATGTGTTCTCAACCTTGGCTGTGAAGTTATAGTCCATGATGGTTGGGAAATATTGCATCAGGAAGTCGTTGACCACGGTGCCGGTGTCGGTGGGCATTAGTTTGCCTTTCTCGGCGCCGGTGAGCTCGCTCTTGGTGGTTGCGGTGATGTTGCCGCGCGACAGGGTGAGCACCTCGTAAGAGCGTTCTTCGCCCTTGCTCTCGCCCTTCACCACATATTCACGCTGCTGAATGGTTGAGATGGTGGGCGCGTAGGTCGAAGGGCGGCCAATGCCCAATTCCTCGAGCTTCTTCACCAGCGAAGCTTCGTTGTAGCGATAAGGCGGCTGTGTGAATCGCTGAGTGGCAACGCATTTGCTCATGCTCAGGGCATCGCCTTGTGCAAGCGGCGGCAACACGTGCACGTCTTGCTGGGTGGCGTTGTCATCGTCGGTCGATTCGATATATACGCGCAAAAAGCCGTCGAACTTAAGCACCTCGCCGGTGGCAACAAACCAGTCGCTGCGGTTTGAGATGCTGATGTTCACTGTGGTTTTTTCAACCTCGGCATCGGCCATCTGCGAGGCGATGGTGCGCTTCCAGATGAGGTTGTAGAGTTTCTTTTCCTGGGCAGTGCCTGTGATGTCGTGGGCGCTGATGAAGGTTGGGCGAATGGCCTCGTGAGCCTCTTGTGCGCCCTTGGTGGCAGTGTGATATTGACGCACCTTCAGGTATTCTTCGCCAAGGGTTGTTGTGATTTCTTTCTTGATGGCACCAATGGCAAGCGACGACAGGTTCACCGAGTCGGTACGCATATAGGTGATGTGTCCTGATTCATAGAGCATCTGAGCCACACGCATGGTTTGCGAAACGGTGAAGCCCAGCTTGCGCGAAGCCTCTTGTTGCAGAGTGGAGGTGGTGAACGGAGGTGCCGGTTGACGGCGCCAAGGCTTCACAGAAACTTCTCCCACTTCAAAAAGCGAAGTCTTCAGCTGTTCAAGGCATTGCTCGGCCTCTTCACGCGAGTCGAGGCGGCGGCTGAGGTCGGCACTCACAATCTGGGTGCTGCCAGCTGGCTTAAACTGAGCCACCACGCGGTAATATGACTGAGTCTCAAAGCGTTGTATCTCGCGTTCGCGCTCCACAATGAGGCGCACAGCCACGCTTTGCACACGACCAGCCGAGAGCGATGGCTTAATCTTTTTCCACAACACAGGCGACAGCTCAAAACCCACAATGCGGTCGAGCACGCGACGTGCTTGCTGAGCGTCAACAAGGTTGATGTCAATCTGGCGAGGATTCTCTATGGCATGCAGAATAGCAGGACGGGTAATCTCGTGAAACACAATGCGCCGCGAATTGTCGGGCGTAAGCCCCAGCGCCTCATAGAGGTGCCATGCTATAGCCTCTCCCTCGCGGTCCTCATCTGATGCCAACCACACCATTGTGCTTTGCTCGGCTTCACGCTTTAGGGTGCGCACCAGTTCGCGTTTGTCGCTCGGTATCTCGTAGATGGGAGCAAACCCCTTTTCCACATCTATGCTGAAATCTTTCTTGTGAAGGTCGCGTATGTGTCCTTTACTCGACATCACCTTATAGTCATCGCCCAAAAAGCGGCCTATTGTCTTGGCCTTCGACGGAGACTCAACTATCACTAAATTCTTTGCCATAATTTCTCCTGTATTGACTTCTTTTTGAATTAGGTTGTGAATTATTTCAATTATCGATAAGTAACATTCCATTCCTCCTTCTCGAGGAGGACAGGAGCGGTTTTGCGACACTCCAAACAGGGGTTGCCGAAAAATCGCGCCAAATTTATGCAAATTTTTGCTTTTATGCCAAATCGCAAATATAAAAATATTACAACAAGGTGCATCAAAATCAGCCCCTAAATGCTGCTCAACGCATGCCGCTGCAATTGCTCAATACTAAAGTATTGTATATATAAATATGTGTAACCCTCTGGTTGGCTTTTTACGCCAATGTTAATTATTGCTAAAATTTTCGCGATGGCATTTGGGGCGCACTCTCATTGTTGCGCATCATCAGCATGCCTGCTGCCTTGCTTTCTCCGCCTTAGCGCTTGGGCAACTCAGGCATAACAGGCGGGGAGAATGGTGCATTAGGCAGAGATGTGTTTTGGGGGGGAAAGCCATTTAGCGTTTGTTGACTGCTGTAAGGCTATGGCACTGATAGTGGGCATCAGTTCGGCATGGCTGCCATAGCCAAGCGCGCCGGTCAATGCATTAAAAATCAGCCGCTTGCTTTCAGTCTGTGTTTTTGAGGTGAAAATATTGGCGCACTATTTTGATAAAACAAGTCTTGTGAGCAACAGCTGCAACCGTCGCTAACAGCTTTTCATTGCGCTAAATGGCGCTTAAAGTGCCATTTTTGGTGCCAAAAGCCAAATAGAACACACCTAAAATAGAGAAATGTAAAAAGAAATGATTAATTTTGACCCCGAAATTGATAACTATCAAAGCAATACTCACAAAATAATGGGAAATATCGTATGTAAGAATTGTGGCAAAGAAGTGGCTGAAGGGTCGCGCTTCTGCAATCATTGCGGCGCTGCCATGCCACAAGCCATGCATTGCCCCTATTGTCAAGCCGTGATTCCGCAAGGCTCACATTTTTGTCCGGAATGTGGACGGCAGATTGCCACTCCCATCCCTGCTCCCAAGCCTGCTGTTACACCCTCACAAACCAACGAAGAGGGCTGGGACTTCAACAAAGAAGATGAGGAACAAGAAGAACAAGCTTCACAAAACAGCACCAACTATAACTACGACCTGCCGGAGCGACGCAACCACAGCGCCGGACCCATTGTGGCGGCAGTGGTCACTGCTCTCATTCTGGTGGTGGCAGGATATTTCTTCTTTAAACACCGCTATGACACAACCACAACAGTAGTTGAGAACGTTGATGTGCCCATAAGCAACGAGGAGGCTGTGGAAATACTGCGCAACACTCTCAACAACGAGAACCGCCTTGGCGACCTTGCCAATGTGGCTTTTGCCGTTGAAGTGGCCCCCGACAAAAACGGACATAAGCAAATTGCCGGCGTGAGCTATTACTCGAGCACCAACACCCGCTCGTTCTACAAAGTGTTCACCATCACCCACGACAGCATCACCGCAACATGGCGCGTCACATACGAGTTGAACCGCTCGGTTGAAAACCGCCAACTCACCTTTGATGCCACCGAGGTGATGGGGTCGGCCAACAAGATGCCGCAACTTGTCACACACATTGATGGGCGTAACTATGTGTTCTTTGCCTATGGCGCTCTGCCGCAGCTCAACTGCAACACCGGCGAAGTGGTGATGGCGCTCTATAACCCGCAAAACAGCGAACTGCAAACGCTCACCTATGCCGGTGAGTTGGTGCAACGCGACGGGCACAAAATGGTTTACGGCAAAGAACCGAACATGCAACCCACTCCTGAGAACCAATTTATGGCACAACAAGCACAAGAAGCAGCCCTCATCTATCATCCCACCAGCGAAGAACTGGAGCTTGAAAAGGCTGAGAACGCCACTAAGCGATGGGCTGTTGAAAACCAGGACAACGTGATGGCTCTGCGTGGCGGCGCCATTGACGTGCGCATGACCGTGCCGGTGTATGATAAACCCATCTTTGCGCTCACTGCCACTGAGGGTGGCGTTAGCATTGAGGATGATAACCTCATCATCCTTGCCGATGCGGCAGGTGCCGTGTTTGGCTTCAGCAAAACCAAGCGCATCTACTTTGTGGTGTATGCTCCTGCCGAACCTCAAGCAAGAGCAGATATTGAATTTACGCACGATGGGTTGATTGACGTGAAAGCCGATAGCAACCTGGAGTTTGTGTTCAACCCGCGCACTTGTTGCGCTTCAGCTGTGACATCACTTGAATAAGGCTCAAATATAAATTCTACGAAAACAACATTTTTCGCATTAATAAACAAATTTAAAAGATTACATATGGCATTAGAAATCAAAGAAATCACTCCCTCTCGCAGCAATATCAAGAAGTTTACTCGCTTCAGCACCGACCTATATAGCGACAACCCATATTATGTGCCTGATTTGGTTATGGACAACTTCACCACCTTTAATCCGGCAAAAAATCCTGCATCAGACTTTTGCGACAGCGTGCTCTTTATGGCTTATCGCGACGGTAAAGCAGTGGGACGCGTGGCAGGCATCATCAACCGCGTGGTCAACGAGCGATGCAACGAGAAAAACGTGCGCTTCGGCTTCATCGACTTTGTTGACGACCGCGAAGTGAGCGCAGCGCTCATTAAGGCTGTTGAGGACTGGGGTCGCAGCAAGGGCATGGACCACATTGTGGGCCCATTGGGATTCACCGATATGGACCCCGAGGGCATGCTGGTTGAAGGCTTTGACCAAGTGAGCACCATGTCAACCATCTATAACCACCCATATTATAGCCAACACATTGAGGCTATGGGGTTTGTGCAAGATTCTGAATGGGTGGAGTTTAAGATTTATGTGCCTGAAGCAATCCCCGAGAAGATGGTGCGTATATGCGACATTGTGAAGAAAAAATATAACGTGCGCAACGTGAAATGCACCAATGCCAAGACTTTGGTGAAAAACTACGGGCAAGATATCTTTAAACTCATCAACGAGGCATATAATCAGCTCTACGGCTATTCGCCACTGACTCCACGACAGATTGACCACTATATAGCCATGTATCTGCCGGTTCTCAAACTTGAGAACGTGTCGCTCATTGTTGATGCCAACGACACCCTCATTGGCGTGGGCATTGCCATGCCTTCAATGTCAAAAGGACTTATCCGCTCACGCGGCAGGCTTTTCCCATTTGGCTGGTATCACCTGCTCAAAGCGCTTAAAGGCAAAAACGACGTTGTTGACCTGTTGCTTGTGGCTATCAAGCCCGAGTATCAAAGCAAGGGCGTGAACTCGTTGCTGTTTAACGACTTGATTCCCTATTTCCAGAAGTTTGGCTATGTTTATGCCGAGAGCAATCCCGAGCTTAATGACAACCAACGTGTGCAGCTGCAATGGCAATACTTCAAAACCGAACAGCACAAACGCCGCCGCGCATATAAAAAGGCATTGTGATTTCAGAAATAATCTTCTTTACACTCTAATATCTTCTTCATTATGAAAGATAAATTTCAATTTTTTGTGCTGTTGCTCGTGTTGAGCGCACTCAACAGCCTCACTGCTCAGGGCGCTGAAAGCCAACGCGTGGTGGGCGGCGACATCTCGCTGGTGCCCGCTTACGAACAAGCCGGCGACCAATGGCTCGATGCCAACGGCATGGTGATTAACGACTTTGTTGACTTTGCCGCCAACACTTGCGGCTGGAACGCCATGCGCGTGCGCTTGTTTGTGGAGCCCGGCAACGACAACGACCCTGCCACCTGCCAGGACATTGAATATGTTACTGCTCTTGGCAAACGCATCAAGGATGCAGGAATGAAATTCCTTGTTGACTTGCATTATAGCGACACATGGGCCGATGTGTCAAAACAGGCTTTACCTGCCAGCTGGAATATGGATGGCAACACTTCGGTTAACGACCTCGCTGACAAAGTTTACACCTACACTCGCCAAGCTTTGCAAGCGCTCATTGACGGCGGCGCCACCCCCGACTTTGTGCAGGTGGGCAACGAAGTGAGCTACGGCATGCTTTGGGATAATTGCACCTACAACGGACTCACCGTGAGCATGAATGGCAAAAGCAACGCTTGCTATCCGGCTCTCGCTTACGACACTTACAGCGTGCAGTGGACTCGCTTTGCCACGCTGCTCAGCCACGGTGCTAAAGCCGTGCGCGAGCTGTGCCCCGATGCAAAGATTGTGCTCCACAGTGAGCGCGTTGACAACGCCACCACCACCCGCAACTTCTATCAATATGTGGAACGAGCCGGGTTTGCCGACTATGACATAATTGGTTTGAGCTACTATCCTATATGGCATGGCTCGCTTGAAAAGCTGCAAAGTGCTCTCAACATCTTGGTGTCAAACTTCCCCAACAAGGAGATACAAATAGTTGAAACCGGCTATTACAACACCTCAGATTGCGCACAAAGCACTGATAAAGACTTTTCTGATACATGGGCTTATTCGCCTGCCGGACAAGCTGCCTTCATCACCGACCTCATAGCCACTCTTAATGACTATGACAACGTCACAGGGCTTTACTATTGGCAACCCGAGGAGTGCGGCAACGGTTCAGACGGCACCACCAACCGCGTTATGGCTAATTGGGACGGACGCGGATTTTGGCACCTTGATTGGCTTTCGGGTCAACACAGCCTCATCTCTAACGATGCTCTCATGGCGCTGCAAACCTATGTGGGCAACAGCAGCCAGAACGATGACCCAATAGATGCATCGAGCTATTTCTCGAACCTCGACTTTGAACAATGCACCGATGCTGCTGGACTGGTGGGGTGGACCCCCAGCTGGGAACTTGGCATCACCGACGGTCCGTGGTTTAAGACTGTTGAGTCGTGGGACTCTCCGCTCGTTGACGGCAAACGTATGCACCTCTATAACCAAGCAGGCAACACCACCACTGCCGGCGACGTGATTAAGCAAACTGCCACGGTGCCAAATGGCACTTACACCATCTCGGTGGTGGCTCACAGCGAACTCAGCGTGGCTTATCTCTTTGCCAACGAGGAACGCACCGCCATTCCCGTAGTGACAAAATGGGCCAACGCCAACACCGTGACCGTCGAAACCGAAGTCACCGATGGCTCACTCACCATTGGCATCGCCTTAGACGCAATCAACTCGGAAAGCGAATATAATTTCTATGCCGATAACTTCAAGGTGACTATGGTGTCGGGGCTTAACGGCGTCAATGCCGACGACAATGACAACCTGCTGCCCGACACTCCGGTAGATGTTTATGACATCAACGGACGACTGCTGCGTCGAGCAGTGCCTTATGCTCATTGCCTCAACGGATTGCAGCCCGGCATCTACATTGCAGCCGGCAAAAAGCTTGTGAAACTCTAAGCGTAAACGCTTACCGCAATAGTCATTAGCGGCTTTGGATTCACTCTTGGGCTTCAAAGAAAGAACCGGGGTGGATCCAAGGCCGCTAACATTATGTGCCACGCGGCGATTAACCTTGCAGAATCAGCTTTAAGGCATTGTTGACATTCTGTCTGAAGTCAATGCTGCACTCACGCAACTCTTTGAGCATCATCAAGAAATCGCGCTTGTGCAATTTCGGCTTCTTGCGGTTGGTGATGAGCCTTCGCCAGTCGCTAATAGTCACGAAATTTGGGCTAATGATGTTCACATCGATGTTTTCATATCGCTGTTTCGCATAATCCAACGCCATGTCAAGAGCCATCGTCTGTGGCTTGGAACCGTCAAAATCAAAAAATAGCATTGCCGAGATGCCAATCACATTATCCTCATCATCGTTATCCAAGGCATACATGACACCACGGTAGGAGAATCGCCAGAAGTCGCCGGGATTGCAATATTCAACCTCCACTTCCATCTTTTTGAGCCACTCAAGAGCTTGAGCGGTGAGCTCCGAAATGTGTTTTTGTTCTTCCATTTTATTCGTCGATAAAAATTACTATATAATAGTGCGCTTGCATTGCCACAAATGTACAAATAATTTTGTGCAAACCGCATCTTTTGCCGGGTGTTTGGTGAAATATAAATCACTCACACAAATGGCTTCGCCAAATGTGTGCCGTGGGGGGGATGTTTCGCGGGTGGCTGGTGTACGAGTGGCTGTGGGGGGATAAAAAACAAATATTCCGACATCACGTCGGAATATTTGTGATAAACAAACACGTAAAAATATCTAAATTATATCCTAAAAATGTCAGTTATAAAATGAGGAGATGACTATAACTATTACTGTCATTTCCACATTGCAAATATATACATCTTTTATATATTTTGCAACTTTTCCACGAAAAAAATTTAAGTTTTTTTACCGAATTGTTGGTGAAATGTTATTTTTCATTGTTTTTTGTGCCAATTTATCAATTAATTTCGCACACTTTTATGCAATAAATGGGTTTGCGGTTGGGGTTTATACCATCTTTTTAGAGCCTTTTGAGAGTTTTTAAGTTTTAAAACGGAAATGTTTTGCTACCTTTGTCGTTGATTATGTGTGTTTCGCCTAAAGTCAGTTTGTGATATAGGCGAAAAGTTGTAATTTTGCACATCATTATTATTACATGTAAAACAAAGTATATCTTTTTTATAAAATGAAGATAAGAGAAATCAATGTGATGCTGTTGGCATTGGCTGCTATGTTCATGATGTGGTCATGCAAAGACGACGATGACAGCAGCGATAGCTCCAGCGATTCAGAGGTTGTTTACTACAACTTGTCGTTGATGGTCAACGACCCCTGTGAAGATAATACTGAGCTTACCAAGGAGTGGACTTGGAAGAGTGGCGACAGATTGGCTGTGCTCAATCTCACTAATGCCGCTCGCAATGTGGTTCGTATCAATTATGATGGAAGCAAATTCAGCGGCTCTGTCCCCTCGCTGGCAAGCAGTGCCAACATGGGCTTTTTCTATCCTGAATCGGCAGTAGTTCAGAGCACAGCTGACACCAGTTATGTGCGTATCTCGTGTGTGCTTCAGGATGGAGTGAACATTGTTAATTATATGGCTGGCTCTTGCACTTCAACAGTCGATGGCACTAATGCCGAAGCCAGTTTGACCATGAGCGTGCTTAACGCCGTAGCCAACCTTTCGTTGAAATGTAATGGCGCTCCCATCAATAACATCACTCACCTTGAGATTTATGCCACCAAAGGCTCGCTGATGAGCGGTTGTGACTATGAGTTGAAGACCATGGAATACAACAATCAGGTCAAAGCCAACATCTCGGTGATTAGTGCTGGCCTCAACGGCTCTGCGCGCGTGATTCTATTCCCGTCAAATGGCGTGCGTCTGGGCGTGACGGCAATCACTTCCGACGGTCATTCGTATGTGGGCGAAAACAAGACCATATTTAATATTGTGGCAGGTGGTGTCTATGACCTTGAGTTTGACTGCGATATCTATGACAAGGAGGCACAAGTGGGCGACTATTTTTATAGCGATTTCACTCACTCTGCCGAATATGACGATACCAGAACTTGCGTAGGCGTGGTGTTTGCGCTCTCTGATAAGGAAGGCGGAGAAATTAATCGCTCGCTGAAGCAAAGCTTCCACGGCAGGGTGGTTTCGCTCTCCGATGTCGGTAAGCATGCTTGGGCAAATACTGATTATTCGTCGCTCGATATGCCTTTACTCGCCAATTTTGGTACTGTTGACGGCGCCAATGCTTATGGCTATCTGCCATTCCATGTGACCGGAGGCAATATGGGCTATTATGAGGAAGCTGATATCAAAATCGATGCTTCGCTCAATGCTGATGGCAGCATCAACCAGTGGCCTGATGCCGGTGCGCTCAATGACTTTGACGGACATCGTAACACAGAGAGCATTGACAGTGCCTATAATAAATATCCTGCCGGATATTATTCAGCTCATTACAACAGAGGCGGCATAAACACATGGTATATGCCTGCTGCTGGTGAGATGGCATTGATTTATGCACAGGTGCGCAGTGGCATTATTGGCAGTCAAGAGGGATTCATCAAACTGCAAGAATTTGGCTATTGGACCTCTACTGAATGTACCGAGCAAAAAGTATGGGTACTTCAGTCGTTTGATGGCAAGTTGTACACCAATTTCAAAACTTCAACCTATTGCATAAGGCCCGTTATGGCATTCTGACGCAGAGGTTGCTTTTAGCTTTTGCATCAACTAAAAACAAGATAAGGAGAGGTCTTGCCACATTACGGCAAGGCCTCTTTTGGTACACACATTGTGCAAGCAAAAGCTGCATTAGGTTGTTGCCTAAGCCGTCAGATGTTAACAGGTGATGACTCTCTGTAGATGTTGAGTTCGCAGATTCTACCTGCAAGTGCAAAATTAGCGAATAAATTTGAAGAACTCAAC
>JBJECY010000115.1:0-29231 GCA_051871515.1 Muribaculaceae bacterium
TCCCCTGCGATGGAGAGTGGGCTTTGGCCGTTGCACTTCTTATTGGAATCTTTCCCGCTTGTCTTGGGAATGTTTTTTTGCCCTTTTCTTTCTAAATCCAAATCACTTGCGTATATTTGTATGATTAAAAAGGAGGCAATTATGGAGAACAAGAAGTTAAAACCACTGCCAGTGGGTATTCAGACGTATTCGGAGATTGTTGATAGAGGTTGCCTCTATATCGACAAAACAGAGTATATCTGCAAGATGATTAAATTCAGCAAATATATCTTTCTGAGTCGCCCACGGCGATTTGGGAAGTCGCTTCTTGTCTCTACTCTCCAAGCCTACTTTGAAGGCAAAAAGGAACTTTTCAAAGGAACGTACATTGAAACCATTGAAAAAGATTGGATTGAATATCCGGTGCTGAAATTCAGCTTGGCATCGGCAAAACATAAGGATGTGCCTCAACTGCAACGCTTTCTTGGCAACATGCTCGAAAGGGAAGAACTGAAATGGGGCATCAATTCTCCAAAACAAGACCCTAACGACCGTTTGCAGGACCTCATTTTGACAGCTCACCAACAGACCGGCAAAAAGGTGGTTGTGCTCATCGACGAGTACGACGCCCCGCTGCTTGATGTTTCGCATCAGGGCGCGCTGTTAGACGAGATGCGCCAAATCATGCGCAACTTCTATTCTCCGTTGAAGGACTGCGACCCTCATTTGAAGTTTGTGTTCATCACCGGCATCACCAAGTTCTCGCAGTTGAGCATCTTCAGCGAACTGAATAATTTGCGGAACATCTCGATGGAAGAAGAATTTGCTGCTGTGTGCGGAATCACTAAGGAAGAGGTGCTCACGCAGATGGCTGACTATATCGACCACCTGGCAGAAAAACAAAAAAAGAGCCAAGAGGAAGTTTTTGATACGCTAAAGCACCAGTATGACGGCTATCATTTCACATGGCCCTCGCCCGATGTTTTCAATCCGTTCAGCCTTTTGCTTGCTTTTGCCAAGAATAAGATTGGTAGTTATTGGTTTGAGAGCGGAACGCCTACGTTCCTAATTGAGAAACTGAGAGAGTTTAACGTGTTGCCGTCGATGCTCAAAAGAACAACTGCCGTTGCATCTGCTTTTGACGCTCCAACAGAGAGCATGACATCGATTATTCCGTTGCTTTACCAATCGGGTTATTATACGATTAAAGACTACAACGACCAAGGCGAAATTTACACGCTTGACATACCAAATAAGGAGATTCGTATTGGTCTGATGGAAAGCCTGTTGCCCAATTATGTGAGAATTGACTCTTATAAAGGTACCACAACCGTTGCCGAGATGTACTTGGCGCTGTTAAAAGATGACCTTAACGAGATGCTGCGCTTGTTGCAAGCCTACCTATTGACTATTCCGCAATGTGATAACACCAACTACGAGGGTCATTATCAGCAATTGCTTTATGTGATATTCTCGTTGATGGGTCGTTACGTTGACGTGGAAGTACGCACTGCCACCGGTCGCGTTGACATGGTGATGAATTCCGGCAAGGCATTGTACCTCATTGAGTTGAAACTCAACAAATCAGCTGAGGCGGCAATGAACCAAATCAACCTCAAAGACTATCCATCGCGCTTCGCCCTCAGCGGTTTACCCATCACCAAAATCGGCATTAACTTCAATGCCGAAAGCCACACCATAGAGGATTGGAAAATAGAGGCGTGACACCTGCCACGACGTTCCCCAACTATTCTGCCATCTGCGAGAGATAATCGCCAGATGCTGCCTAACTATGCTTGTCTTTGAAGGAATGATAAGAATCCTTCCAACATGGATTAAGCGTAAAAGATTTGGTGGTTGATGTGCTATTTTCTGCCACGAATTGCCTATCTTTGTATTAATACTGAAAGCGCAAAAAATGATTCTGAACCAATTGATACTGCCATCTGAGACGTTGAAGCCTTATGTGCATCACTATTGGGTGATGAAAACTGACCGTGCCTCAATGGAGATGAACATTGTCCCTACAGGAAGCATGAAGTGGATGTTTCATCGTGGCGTACCTTTTGCAGTCAACGGCAACACCGATGCCAATAAACACGCTTCGGTGTGCGGTCAATACGATTCCGGTATCCATGTGAACACCAGTGCCGACACCGACCTGATTTTTGTGATTTTCCAGCCTTATGCCATGTTGGCGGTCACCGGTATTCCCAGCGAAGAGTTTCTCAACGAAAACATTGACATGAGCCTTATTGGCAATATGCGCGAACTGAGCGAGCGTGTGCTTACCAGCCCCAGTGCACAGCATGCCATCAATGCCATTGAGCAATATCTGATTGCACAACTTGCCGCACATCTCAACTATGACTATATGCGCCGTATGGTTGCGGCTTGCCATGCCATTGAGCTGAATCTCGGCATCGGGGTGGGCGAATTGAGCAACATTGCTTGCCTGAGCGAACGCCAATTCCGCCGTGTGTTCACACAAAACGTGGGTCTCACGCCTAAACAGATGATTTGCACACGGCGAGTGCTGCACGCCACACGCACCATTCAGCTCACGCCAACCATCGACCTCACCACAACATGGATGGACCTTGGATTCACTGACCACTCGCACTTCAACAAAGAGTTTCACCGGCTGGTGGGTATGTCGCCATCGCAATACATTCAACACGTCAACGCCATCAGGCAAAGCCGTTTTTTGAGCGGATACATGGCGTATCACGAATGAAAATGTCCGTTTTTTACACCGCCATAGCCTCCACTATGCACTACCTTTTGCTAAAGGTAATTTAGTGTATATAAAAACGGATATTTTAGCATCTATGAAAAAATTTTTAACTATGGCAGCATTGTGTGTGAGCGCGATGTTTGCCAATGCTCAGACCGCCGATGTGGTGAACACCGACACTCTGGCAATTGACACACTGAGCATGCTACAACTTCAGGAGATAGTGGTGAAAGGCGTATTGCCAAACACTCGCCTCAAGGGCGACGCTATGGTGACAAAGATTGCCGGTTCTACACTGGCCAAAGCAGGTACGGCACAAGATGTGCTGCGCAAAGTGCCGGGAATAATCAAAAAGGGCGATAACCTTGAGGTGATTGGGCGCGGTACGCCTGTTTATTACATCAACGGCCGTCGCGTGCGCGACACCGATGAACTTAAACGTCTCATGAGCGACGAGATTGCCAACGTGGAAGTGATTGCCAATCCGGGTGCCGTGTATGATGCCACAGTATCGTCGGTGGTGCGCATAACCACCGTGAAGCGCAAGGGCGATGGCTTTGGTTTTAACTTCTTTGGTAAATCAGAGCAAAGCTTGCGCACTGCTTGGAACGACCCCGAGGCGCAAATCGACGTGAACTATCGTCATGGCGGAGTGGATTTCTTTGCATCGGCTAAAGAGTGGCAATATCGCTCTAACCAATGGAGTGAACTTGGCGAAGAAACCTCCGACATTGTCACAGGTGAGGAGATTTACCGCTACGCTGGCAACTTAGACTATCGTTGGCGAGGCATTGGCACTCATCTCAACGCCGGCTTCAACTGGCAAATCAACGAGCAGCATTCGTTAGGTGCCAAGGTTGACTACACCGTCACCACCACTTCGGACACCAACGAGGCACTCAACATGACCAAATGGAATCGCGGCGTGAAAGAAGAGAGCGTGGTGAGCAATGGCAACAACTATTCTCACAACCCCCACAACGTGCTGGTGAACGCCTATTATAACGGTAACGTGGGCAAGCTGAACATCGACTTCAACACCGATATGTTTTTCTCAAACACAAATGAGCATCAGTTTCTCAACGAGCAAGCCACCACCGAACAGAAAGACGTGGAGAGCGTCAACGAGTCGCAAAGCAACATGATTGCTGCCAAGCTTGTGCTCTCGCACCCGGTGTGGAAAGGTATGCTCATGGCAGGAACTGAAGAGACCTTTGTGTGGCGCGACAACAACAGCTGGAGCCACAACACCGGTCTGCGCGACTCGCAGTCGGAGGTTGATGATAAAACCTATGCCGCCTTCTTGCAATATAACTTGGCGCTCAACCGCGACACCTACTTCAATCTGGGTTTGCGCTACGAGCACGCATCGTTTAGCTACACCGATGCCCTCTATTCAGCCGACAACCTTAACCGCACCTACGACAACCTGTTCCCATCGGCATCAGTGTCAACGCGCTTTGGCCGTGTGCGCCTCTCGTTGGCTTATAGCAGCAAGACCCAACGCCCATCGTTTATGCAACTCAATCAGCCTATGAGCTATCATAACCGCTATGTGGTGCAACAAGGCAATCCCAAGCTGCAACCCTCAACCGAGCACTCTGTGTCGCTTACCGGCTCTTACAGCTTTCTCACCTTGGGTGCAGTGTATTCTCAATACAACGACCTGGTGTGCAACTGGAGCGAACAGCTCAACGACGAGGGCACCATTCTGGTGTCATACCGCAACATCGACAAGCCGCAGCGCCAAGTCAACGTATTTGCCGTAGCCACCAAGACATGGGGCTGCTACACACCATCATGGACCGTGGCATTGGTGAAACAATGGCTAAAACTCGACTTTGACAACGGCAGCCGCTCGTTCAACAAGCCTATGTGGGTGTTCAACGCATCTAATGCCTTCTCGCTCAAACACAATTGGCAGCTTGAGCTTAACTCGGAGTTTCACAGTACAGCCAACTACAGCAATGTTGAGCTGACCTCAAACTATTGGAGCCTTGAGACGGCAGTGCAAAAATCGTGGCTTAAAGACAACGCCCTCACCGTGCGCCTCTCTTGGCAGGATATGCTGCGACGCGGCAACAACGATGTGTTTATTTACTACGGCAGCTTCAAGGTTTATCAAACCAACCAACAGGACTTCAACCGAGTGATACTCACCGTGCGATATAACTTCAACACCGCACGCAGCAAATATAAAGGTACAGGAGCCGGCCGCGACGCCATCAACCGCATCGGCTCGTCGTCAAAATAAATTAACTTACAGCTATACAATCATACACTAATTTTATCGTCAATGAGTGGCAGCAAAGATGCGATGTCTTTCTGCTATTCGCTTTTTTGCCCAGCGATTGATGTCGGCGACCGGTGGCTTTTCTTTGGTTTGCTTTATTGATATATTCGTGCGTGCGTTCCCGCACCATTAATGCCATTGGGTGAGGGCTCCAAACAAAAAGCTGCACCGACAACGACAAGCATTGCGGTGCAGCCACCTTGGTAAAAATTATACCCTATTGTCGGCTTTCAAGCCGAGCTTTTTTCGTTACAATACCACTTTCTCAACCTTGTTGCCTTGGCGTTTGATGTAGAATCCTTGGCCTGGGTTGGTTACTCGTTGTCCTTGCAGGTTGAAGTATTCAACCGGAGCATTGCTGTTGCCTTCGTCGTCGGCAATCACGGCGTTGATGCCGCTTGAACCGCTCACCACTGTGTCAACAGCCTGCGTCACGTGTCGGTTGTCAGCTGTAGGAATGGTGAATACGCCCAGATAGTGTCCGGCAGCCACCAAGTTGCCGCCACGGTCAAATGCCATCTGCTCAAGGTAATTGCCATCGAGAATGCGGCGCGAAGTCACGCCAATGCCATGTTGATAGCTGTAGATAGGAGTGAGCAGCGGTTTGTTGCCATCCCATGCCACATTATAGAATTGGAAGAAGCCGTTTTCGTCGTTCAAAACCAGCATCTTGCCATCGGGGCTTACCGCCAATGCACTACCGGCAGCACCGCTCAACAAGTCTTTGTTTTGCAGCAGACCCTGATTGAATGTGATGTTGCCATCATAGTCAACAAAGAGCAATGAAGGTTGTGCCTCGGTGTTGCTCACCGACAAGATGGTTTGGCACACCCAGATGCCTTGTTCAACAGGAAGAATCTGAGCATCGTCAATCATTGTGGTTGTAAGGCCAATCACCTTGCTCGGTGCCAAGCCCCACGTTGCAGCCAATGTGGCATCGGCTTGACCAATGTTGTAGATGTTAATCACGTATTTGCCAGCCGAGTTCTTCATATAGGCATACATCTTGGCATCAGAACCCTCGCCGGTGAAAGCCACGCTGGTGGCAACGCCAGCCACTTCAGCCGAGCCGTTGCTAATTACGCCCGATGTGTTGGTGCCCTCAAAATACTGCACAAATCCGCCGTCAATAGCATTGGCATTGGCGCGCCATAAGCCGGCATTAGCAGCCGCATTGTCAGTAACATAGATGTTACCCTCGGCATCAACGCCCATTGTGGTGTTGGTGCAGAATCCCGGAGTATTATAGATTTGAGTGTTCACTCGGTTGTAATCTTGGTCATAGGCCCACACGCCGTTTGCATCGCTGTTGTCGCTCTTGTAGTTCGACACATAGATTGTGCCAAGGTTTGGCGAGCGGTAGCTGTTGTCAACGGTGGCATAAGCGCGGTCGAGTGCATAATCGCCCTCTTTGGTGAGCAGATTGCGCAAATTGGTGACATTGTTGCTTGCCACCTCAACTGCCCAAGTAAGAACCTCACCAGTGGTGCCAGGAAGGTCGTGGATACCTACCTCAACACGGTTTTCGCCATAGACAACGTTGTTAATTTCAATGTCACCAATGTGTTGGCCGGTGGCAGCGTCGGTAAAAATCAGGCGACCGCCTTTGAGGCAGTTATCATTGGCATTGAAAGTAAATACATACTGTTCGCCATCGTCTTCCACGTGCAGATTGTAGGCATAAACGCCTTTATACAAGGTTTGCTCAACATCTTCGGTGGTGAAGCGGCTCACAGCGCCATCGGCATTGACGTAGAGCGAAAGGTCAGCGCCATTAACGCCCGAATAAGCACAAACATGGTCAGCAGCAGTGGCAGCAATGCCGGTGTTGGTGGTTTCAATCAGCTCAGCCGAAGCAAGTCCGTTGGTCACGTTGTAGAGAGCCACGCCAGTGTTGGCACCGTCGGCATTGGCAGTAGGAGTGACCATAAGAATACTTCCGGCATATTTAAAGAAGGTTACGCCATTCACTGCGGCAGGAGCTACATCGGTGCTCAACTGGCTGCCGTAGATTGGTGCAGAAGCGTTACCGCCTATCACAAAGTCAAATGCCGTGGTTTTTGAACCATCAATCACAAAAGCATCGTCGCCATAAGGCGAAGCCTGCAACTGATAGTCGTCGCCCAGCAAGGCAGTGGTGAAATGGGTGTTGTCCTGATTCCTAATGGTGCCCACCAAGCCTTTACGAGAGATGGTGAATAAAGGAATACGCACCTCGCCCGATTCTTTTGTGGTCTGCGCCGTAGTTGCCACGGTGCATTTCTCCAAACGACCATTCACCGCCATTGTGTTGCCGGTGATGGCGTTCACAAAGTTACCGCTGGTGTAGTTGTCAGATGAGGTGAACCACTCAACGGGGTCACCCTCTGGTGCACGCGAGTCTTCGTTGCGAGCCCAGCGATACAAGCGCAGCACGCCGGTAGGAGTATAAGAAGTCTTTACCGCGTTGCAAGCCACCAACACCGAGTCGCTGGTGAACGCAATGTCGCTGATAGGCATAATCTCGTATTCATCGGCTTGACTGCTCACGCCCTGAGTGCTCACTTCAAAGAGCAGGTCGTGGGTCTTGGCATTGAAACAATAGATGTAAGGCTTCAACTCGGTGTCGAGAGCAAGCACATACAGCGAGTCGCCCTTAGCCACCTCACGACGCAAAGTTTTGCCCGAAAGCACGTCAACAGGCTTTTTCACATAGTCTTGGCGCATCTCGTAGCTTGTGGCAACGTTGAGCCATTTTTCCTGAATTGGGTCAGGATAGTTATACGTTGGATTATCGACGTAGTCGGCAGCCTCAAGCTGAATGATGGGATAGGTGGTTTCGCCTGCATCAACCGTGTAGGTGACGTGTTCACGCCCATATTCTTCATCGAGGGCGAAATTGGTTTTATATCCTTCGGCAGCCACATCGATGGTGTAGTCGTTGCCCGGTTCAAGGTTTTCAAACACAAACACGCCGTTATACTCGTTGTCGCAAGTGTATTTAGCCACCTCAACGCCTGCCTTATAGAGCGTAACCACAGCATTGTTGACGGGCTTGAAAATGTCAATCGAGGCGGTGTTGGGATGATAAAGCGTGTGAGAGAACACCTCATGCAGGTCTTTCACCGCACCCATGATGTAGCCGGTAGATTCGGTTTCCCAGCCAAACCATGCAGCAACGCCTCGCGCCAGACGCACACCCTCTTGACCGCAATAATCAGGATTGAGGCAGCGGTGGCGGGCTGGCTGATAGGTGTGGCAATAGCCTTCTGAAAGGAATCCGTTGCAGGTGTTACGGCGCAGCACACCCAGATAGCCGGCAGCGTTATTCACATTGTCGGCAGGAGAGTTGTAGCCATAATAGAAAGTCAAGTCGCCCACAATGCGAGGCGATTTGTTTGAAATCACGTCGATGCCGTTTGATTCCAAGATGGGCCACAGCATCTCAGCCATAGCGCGGCTGGTTTGCTGATATTCAAGCGAGCGGCTACCTTCCCACATATTTGCGTCGTCGGCAGCAGGCACGCTGTAACCGTTGTAGATGAGCAACGATAGGTTGGTGGCGCTGCCCTCAGTAGCGGCATCAGAGTGGATTGAGATGAAATAGTCGGTGTTAAAGGCGTTACATTCCTCGCTTATCTCGGTGAGGTTGCGGTTATAGAGTTCCGCATCGGCGGCACCGCTCACATAAGGGTACGGCCCGTTTTTCACGCGCGAATAAGCGATGTTTGCCTTAGGTACGCCCCATTTCTCGAGCGTAGCGCCCATTTTGAGGCTTTTCCACAGATTGGTGTTCGACTCATAGAAGCCGCAGGTGTCGCCAATGGCGTGGTTGATGGTTGCCATGTTGCGGTCGTTGGGGCCCCAACTGCCGTGTCCGGGATTGATGTAGATGCGAGCCTGGGTGATGGTGAGGTCGCCACCAGCCATTGCCACAGCGGTAGAGGTTGCCACGGCGGCTATCATAAGCATAATTCGTTTAGTTACATTCATAGCTCTGCATCATTTAAGGTTAATCATATATGTTTCGCCTTCAAGAGTGCCAAACACAATTGTCTTGCCGTTGGCATCGGTATAAGGGTACATCGCTTTCAGGTCGCTGCCGGTGAGCGTTTGGCGTTCGCCGCTCAATGTGGCTGCCACAATGCTTGAGCTTACAATGGTGTGACCGTCGTCAGCATCGTCCATAGCCACAATAGTGGTGTCGTTGAGCCACTTGGCTGCACGCAGCTTGCCCAAGTTGGCAACGATGTTGCCTTTGAGGTCGCACACATAGCAACCCACGCCGCACACATAATAGCACACCTTGGTGCCGTCGGGCGACACCGATGGCCAGATGTAGCTGTGTTGAGTGCCGTTAGGCGATAAGGTGCGTGTTTCGCTACCCTCGGTGAGGGTGAGCTGCTTGTTGACTATTGATGCCACCGGAGCCACTGATTTGGCAACTTGTGTGCCCTTGATGGCTGTTTTAGTGGAGCGGCCGTTGCTCACCAGCACTGCCGTTGAGCCTTGCACGCTCACCGCGTTGAGGTTGCGAGTGGCGCTTGCCAACTGGCGAGTGGCGCCTGAGGCAAGGTCTTTCACATTTAGGTCGCTATATCGCAGGCCACCCTCAAAGCGGTCCTCACGATATATCACACTATTGCCGTCGTCGCTGATGGCGGCATTGAGTCCTGCACCACGCGCTTCAGTAATCACTTCAGCTTGTTGTGTTGTTAAGTCGTATTTGACGAGACCGTTGAGCTGCGCTCCGCTTAGCAACAGATAGTCGCCCTTGGGGCTGACGCCAACCACAACATTAGCTCCTGTGCCCTTGATGTTGACTTTCTCAATTGAAGCCACATTAAGCACCTGTGCAAATGCTGTGGTTGCCACAGTCATCGCCAATGCAAGAAAAATTTTTCTCATTGGTTTATAAAGTATTTTTATGGTTTAGTTTTTTCTTTCGTTTATGTGCTGCATCAACGCTTCACGTATTTGATGGTGCGGGTGAATCCCTCATTCTCAACGCAAATCACATAGATGCCAGCCGGCAATTGACCAAGGTCAACCTGCACGCTGTTGCCGCTCTCGTTGCAAAGTGGCAGTTGCACGCCAAGCAGCGTTATTGCCTTCACACTGATGCGGCCTGGTTTGCCGTTTTTTACATACAGCTCGTTGCCCACAATGCCCACCTCAGGATTGTTGCCTGTGATGCTGCCAATGCCGTCGATGCCGCTGTTATAGACAAACGATATAACCTCGCTCCAGTCGGTGGTGTATAATGCGCCGGGTGAAGCGTAATACGACGCGTTGGCGCGTGCATAATAGGTCTTGCCGTCTTCCAATGGGTCCTTGCGATTGATGAGAATCTCTGAAATGTCGATTCCGGTTGAGAAGTTTTCAAGATTCTTTTGTGCGCGCGACGAGCCGAATGCATCGGTTTCATCGACCTGAATAGTCACAAACTGAGCGCCATCTTGCTTGTTCACTTCCACGCGACCGTCGCTGTAGCAGATGCCGCCATTGAGCGGGTTCACCACCTGAGGCGCAACGCAAGGCATTGCCTTGGTGCTGAATGTGATGAAGTCTGACGAGCGGCCGTTGACATTTGCGCGTGCAAAATAGGTGGTGAGCGGATGCAACTCTAATACCTTAGCCTGATAGTTGTTTTCGGTGGTTGTGTGGCTCAGCACCACGTTTTCAAATGCCTCGTCGGTAGCGACCTCGAGTGTTGCCTCCTCGCCGCTTGAATTCCATTCAAAGTACACTTTGGGGTCGAGCTCGGTGGCTCCGTTAGCTGGGCTGGTGAGCGACACAAGCACAAACTTAAACCAGCGAGCTTCTGAAACGCCATCGTTCTTGCCCTTTGCCGAGGCATATACTCGCCAATAGATGGGTACGTTTTTGCTGATGTAGTTATACACGTCAGCAAGTTCAAGTTGACGTTCGGTGGTCTGCACGGTTTTCTGTATTGTTGTGAAATTCTCGTCGGTTGAGAATACAACCACATAGTGCTCGGCATCAGATACGGCACGCCACTTAAAGGTGAAATCGGTGTTGGTGATTAATCCTGTGGCAGGTTGCACCAGAGCCGGACCATTGAGCGTTTCGCTGTAAGTGGGCTTCCAGAACGAAGGTTCCCACTCGTTGCCATAGCGGTCATAAGCGCAAACGGCAAAATAATAACCGCAACGGTAGTCCTCAGGCACTGTGAAGCTATTGTTGTAGCTTGTGCCAAGCAGATAATCAACCTCTTTGGCAAACGACTCGGGATTGACGCCATTGGGCACGGCATAAACGCTGTAACGCATGTTGCTGAGGGCATCCCATGTGAGGAGGCTTTCCTCGTCGTAGCTCAGGTTGGCAACCTTGCCGGGGTCGGAGGCTTGGGTTTTCCACGTCATGGCAGGCAGCAACGCTGCGCGCGAGAACATGTGGCGTTTGAGGAAGTGTCCGAACGAGATTTGCGAACCAATGCTATAGATGTATTTCACCGAATAGAATATTGAGCCGCAAGAACCGTTGAGCGACGAGCTGCGGTTGATTGTTATCTCGTTGGCATACTCGGCAAAGGTGGTGTTGTTTGGTCCGGAGCTGGCTTCAACATCGGCAGGAGTGCCATCGCTGCTTTCCTCAGGAGCAGTTGCTGCCGAGGTGCTGCTGTAAGTTATATTAGATGATGAGGTGAGCGAAGATATTGACTGCGACACAAAGAGGTGGCGTCCAAACTTATTGACCACTTTGCTCCACCAGGGCACAATCTTGATATAAGGGTTGGTGGTGTGTTCAATGGTCCAATACACTTGTGGCGAGATGTAGTCAATGAGCCCTTGGTCGAGCCACTCAATGATGTCGATGTATTGGCTGCCATAGTTGTTATCGTAGCCAACCGGGCATTTCTCTATGCCATATTTGTCGGCGAGCGACTGGTCGGTGTAGGTGGTGCCTTGTGGAGCTTGTCCAAAACGCACCCACGGCTTTGTTTCCTCAATCATTTTGTAGAGCTTGCGCATGAGGTCGGTGACGTTTTTGCGTCGCCAATTAGCTTGGCTGAGTGTGCCGCCGGCTTCCACATAGCTGTTATAGAGGTCGGTGTCCTCGCTCAAAGCCGCGCCGTTGTAGTAATAGTCGTCAAAGAGCATACCGTCAACATCATAGTTGGAGATGATTTCTTTGCACACTTTCACAATCTGGTCTTGCACCTCGGGGATACCGGGATTGAGAATGACGCCCGACGAACCGCTGATGGTCCAACCCTTTTCCATATAGCCGGTAGCGTCGCCGGCTTGACCTCCAGAGGTCGATGACGAGTTGAAGCGGTAGGGGTTCACCCAAGCGTGACATTCAAGTCCGCGTTTGTGGCACTCCTCAACAAAATATTCAAAGGGGTCCCATCCCGGGTCTTTGCCGCGTGTGCCTGTGAGCCAACTTGCCCAAGGCTCGTAGCTCGATTTGTACATGGCATCGCACATGCCGCGCACTTGAAAGTTCACCGAGTTGAAGTTGTTCACAGCCAGAGAGTCGAGCATCTTTGTCATCTGGGCTTTTTGTGTGTTGATTGACGATTCTGAGCCACTTGTTGTGCTCAAAGGCCAGTCGATGCCCCAAACGGTAGCGACCCATGCCGAGCGCATCTCATGCTTGGGCGTTTTCACGTCAACTTGGCCATAAGCGCTCGATGTTGCCAACATGAGCGCTGCTAAGAAACATAGTTTCGCAATTGATTTCATATAGAATGCTTTGTTGTTTATTGATTTTTACCAATCTATTAACTATTAGGCTGCAAGGCGTGGCCGTTAGCGCACCACCAACTTGGTTGTGTGCATGGCTCCCTCACCTTGTGCTCTCACCAGATACAGGCCCGGCGCCAGATGGGTGCTCATTGAAGCCACACCGCCGCCAATATGCACCTCGCGGCTCACAACGGTTTTGCCCGAGATGTCGTAGATGCTCACCACAGCCTTGTCAACGCCGGCTGAGCAAATCATGATGTTGCCATCAGCGCCAGCCATCACTTGCAGGCTCTTGTTGGCATCGGTCACGCGGTCGATACTGCTGGTGTAATTGTTGTATTTTGCATAGAGGCTGTGCTTGATGGTGTTTTCACCGGCATTACAGCCTGTGGGATAGAACGAATATTCAATTGATTTCAGTGTCACAGGATATGAGCCCAAATCGTTGCGGTCAATGAGGTCGAGCAGGTCAAAGCGGTATTTCCCGGTTTCAAGAAATTCTGAATTGGGGCGCACAAGATTCTCGTTGGGCAGCAACGGCGTGCGCATGTCAAGTTGCACATAAAGCAGGCGAGTGGTGCAGTCAACGTTGAGCACAATGCTATCGGGCAAGCTGTAGAAAGTGATGTCTTTAGCAAGGTTGATGATGGCCTTGCGCGAGCCCGAATAGCCGAAATGCAGATTGCCATCGTCATCAATGGTGGCATCGGCCGAGAGGTTGGCAAACGTCATGGTCCAACCGTCGTCCCACGGCTGCATCATTATGGGTTGGCTTGCCACCTCAACCTTCACCGTGGTTTCTTCAGTGAAATCGTTGAGCGAGGCTACAATCTTGGTGGTGCCTTCTTTTAGTCCGCGCAGCACGCCGTGGTCAATCTCAGCCACTGTGGCATCTTCAATAGTCCAGTCGAAACGCGAGGGGTCGTATTGCAACGTCTCGCCGTTTACCTCGGTGGTTATCTCAATGGGATATTCGCGAGTGGTGTCGATGAGCAGCATTGGCTTCAGGCGAATTGAAAACTCTGAGTTGAGCACCTCAATAGGGGCAGTCACCTCAATGTCGCCGTAATGGGCTGTGATGGTGCCCAAGCCTACCTTACCACCCACCTCAATGCACGAACCTGAGCTTGATGGAGCACCAACCGACGACGAGCATGTGTAAGTCACACCCTCCAGTCCCTCGGCAATCAGTTCGCCGTATTTGTTGTAGCCCAGCACTTTAGGAGCAATGCTATAATAGATGGGCGAAGTCAGCTTGGCATCGTCAAATCGCAGCTCTGCCACCACGTCGGCATCCTCTTCGGGAGCTATCGAGAACAGCAGGAAGCCATTGGCAACGGCACGCGGAACACTCTCTGTGGTTTTGTTCACAACCGTGCCATCAACCATCATCTGCGCCGAGCCGCCGGCATCGTTGTTGGTGACGTTCCACACGTCGGGGCATAGGAACTTCAGCAGATTGCACATCACGGTGGTGCTGCATCCTGCCGACAAGCCATAAACCGGGTGGGTTGACATGTCAATCACTATCATATACAGCATAGTGCCGTCGGCATTGTTGCCATAGGCGCATTTTGAATAGGTCATGGTGTTATATTGCTCGTCGGTGTTACGCGCCGTGAGTTCACCGTGAAGTAGCACCCAAGCATTGCCTTCGAGCATGTTCTGCACGGCTATCGGGGTCTTATCGTCCTCTTGCAGAGCCACCCAATAGTGGTTTATCACCACCTCATCGCCCACTTCAAGCTTTGCCAACTCGTCCTTATAGGCACCGTCGCCCACCAAGCAAGCGTCGTAGTCGCCCAGCACCTGGTCATTGGCATCAATCTTCACCTCGGCAACTTCAAAAGCGATGTCGTTGACGGTTTGCCACGCCTCGCCGGGTTTCAGATTGAGGTAAACATAGTTGCAATCGCTCACGGTGTAGAACGTGTGGTCGCGACCGATGGCTTGGTTAAACAGCGCCAATTGCCCTGTGTCAACGCGCTTGTTCACCTGTATTATCTCTTGGTTGACGCTAAACTTGCTGCTTTTGGCATAGCCGTACCATTGATGAGGACCCACGTGCACACGCTTGTTGCGGTCAATTATCGTTGACGACGAGCGCGAGGGTCCACCGTTCCAAGCATCGGCAGTGGTGTTGGTGTTTAGATAGAGCGTATCGTTCACCACCTCGCCGCCAAAGGGCGAGCCCAGCATCCAGTTGTTGAAAGGGGTGTTGGCGGTGACACACCAAAACGAGCCGTTGCATCCGGCAATAGGCTTTTTGCCGAGTTTCTTGTGGCGGTTATAAGCATTGGCAAGAGTCTCGGTCCTGCCCAAACGATTGTAAGCCTGATTTGTTTCCACTCTATTGTTGGCATTGGTCATATCAACTTCAAGCACATAGGCATTGAGAGGATAACCCGGCACACGCACTCGAGTGTGCATGATGCCCGGACCAACTTGGCGACGCATCAACGTGTCAACCTCATAAACAGTACCATTCAATGTAACGCGGCCCGATGCTAATGAAGCAAATGCCACCATGGCAAATAACATGAAAGTAAATCTTCTCATATTCACTGGTCTTAATAAGGTTAAGTCTAAGGTTTTTAAATTTATGGCAAGTTACTAAACAAAATTTACTAACAAACAATCATATAACACAAATTATGTTTCTTTAATTCTTTTTTAATATTTAGATTTCCCTGTAAGCCTACGATTACATTCGTTCGCCTTGGTGTAAACGATGATTTACCCTCGTTTCGGCGGTGTAAAAATATCTATTGCTTATTGTAAAATTAAATAGCCATTGTTTGTTTGCATTTTTCATTTAACACTATCGCAGCCATCGCCTTTTTTCACCTTATTAAATGTAAAACGAAGCATTGTGCCAAATTTAACGCATATTAACTTTTTTAGCCACTTTTTTATAAATATATGTGCTATATTTGTCAAAACATTATGTGGAGGCGAATGCTCAAACAAGCGTTTATGCCCAGTATATTATTTACATAAATCTTTAAAACTCAAAACATTAAACAAATATCAAAAATGAAAAAACAGCTATTGCTAATTCTATTTTCCCTACTTGCGGTGGCTGGTTATGCTCGCATTATAACGGGTACTGTGATATCTGAAAGCGACAATGAGCCAGTTATTGGCGCTACAGTTATGGTAAAAGGCACCCAACGCGGCGTGGCTACCGACCTCGACGGAAAATTTGCTATCGACGTGAAAGACGGCGATATCATCAGCATCACCAACGTGGGCATGATGCAACAAACAGTGAAGATAGGCAAGCAACAATCGTTGCGCATAGTGCTTAAAGAAGACGCAAAATTGCTTAGCGAGATTGTGGTGACCGCCATGGGACAAACACAAGAGAAGAAAAAGCTGAACTTTGCGGTGCAGTCGCTCGATGAGAACGAGATTGTTGCCGGTGTATCGAACAACCTGGCAAGCACCCTGCAAGGCAAAGTGTCGGGTTTGCAAATTCTCAGCACCGGTGGCTCGCCAAATGCTTCGCAAACCATTCAGATACGCGCCATCTCGTCAATCAACACCTCGCAAAACAACGAGCCGCTCATCATCATTGACGGCGTGCCCGTGCGTGGCGGTGGCTCGTCGCTCAACGACATTAACCCTAACGACATACAGTCAATGTCAGTGCTCAAAGGCGCCGCTGCTTCGGCTCTCTACGGACAAGAAGCTGCCAACGGCGTTATCATGATTGTCACCAAGAGCGGTAAGGAAGGCAAGATGCAAGTGACTGCCAATGCCACCCTCGAGGTGTCGAACGCCACTCGCGTGCCTAAGATTCAAACCAGCTATGCTCCCGGCACCAAAGGGTTCTATGTGAAGAACTCGGGCGGCGGCGGTTGGGGCGCTCCATTAGCTGCCGGCGAACAGACCTACGACAACGTGGGCGATTTCTTAAAGACCGGATTCCTGCAAAAGTACGACGTGAGCATGACCGGCGGCTCACAGAATGCCAACGCCTATGCTTCGGTTTCTTATCAGAAGAACGAGGGCGTGGTGCCAAAAGACTATAAAGACCAAATCAACGTGTTTGTGAAAGGTCAGTTCAACCCATCGGAGAAGGTGAAGATTCAGCTCACCACCAGCTTCAAAGAAAGCACAGCCCGCGGTTTTGGCAACTCAATGTCAACCATCTACGGCTGGGGCATCAACAAGAACATGGCCGATTACGAAACCCTTGAAGGATATCCCAACTGGGAAGCCCGTTACGACCACTGGGACGAAGTGCTGCCTGAGAACAAAATCTCAGCCACCATCTCGCCTTACTTTGGCCGCTACAACGACCGCAGCGAGACCACAAGCACTCGCATCATGCTCAACGGTCAAATCTCTTATGAGCCAATCAAAGACCTTGTGTTCACCGGCAAAGTGAGCTACGACAAGGGCTACTCGATGTACGACTCGGCAGTGGTGCCACGATTCCGCGAAAGCGACTTTGAGGACCCCAACGCCTCGTATCTTGCCGACTATGCTTATAAGTTTGGCTCTTACACCTTCCAGCCTTCGCGCTCCGAGCGTTTCAACGCACAATTCCTTGCCACCTATCAGCGTGAGATTATCCGCGACCTCAACATCAACGTGCTGCTTGGCGTTGATTGGTCGAACTACAAATCGCTCAGCGCACAAATGGCAGGACAAAGATTTATGCTTGAAGGCGACTTCTACAGCTTCCAGAACATTGACCCATCGACATTCACCAACTCATCTTCGTCGGACTACTACATGTATCTCAACCACTCAAACTGGAACAAGTTTGGCTACTTTGGTGAATTGAGGTTCGACTACCGAGGCATTGCGCAATTGTCAGTTACCGGTCGCCTCGATGGCTCGTCAACTCTGCGACAAACCGATTGCACTTACTTCTATCCATCAGTAACCGGCGGTCTTATCTTCTCTGAACTGCTCAACCTGAAGGGCAACTGGTTCTCTTACGGTAAGATTCGCGGAAACTGGGCAAAGGTGGGTAAGAGCTGTACACCTTATAAGTTCTCTGATACATTCAAGAACTGGTCAACCTTCCCCGATGGCGGTTGGGGCAACGACCCGACCATTGGCAAGGCACTTAACCTTGAGCCTGAGATGACATCATCATGGGAAATTGGCGCTGACCTGCGTTTCTTCAAAAACCGCACTCGCCTCGACGTGGCTTACTATTCAACCACCGTCGATAACCAGATTGTGACCGTGCGCGTGTCGCCGGCAGCAGGACAGATTCTGCAAACCCGCAACGAGGGTAGCGTTGAGAACTACGGTGTTGAAGCCACTCTTGCACAAGACATCTTCAAGACTAAGGACTTCGACTGGACCGTTACCGCAAACTTCTCGCTCAACCGTGGTAAGGTGAAATCATTGCCCGACCAGATTCAGCAGATTGACGGCACCAACTATGGCGGCATCTATCCGACTGCCTTCCTTGGCGGCTCAACCACCGGTATCACCGGTAAGGACTATGTGCGCGACCCTGACGGCAACGTGGTGTGCAACCAAGACGGCTACCCACTGGTGAACACCTCTAAGCAGCTTTACATTGGTAACCGTGAACCCGACTTCATGCTGGGTCTTGGCTCAAACTTCCGCTTCCACGAACTCACCGTGGGATTCCTCTTCGACGGCCGATGCGGTGGCGATGTGGTGAACATCACCGGTTCAAGCCTCATTTCAAACGGACAACACCACTTGCTCGACAAGTATCGCAACCGCGAAGTTGTGTTTAAGGGCGTTGTGGATAACGGCGACGGCACTTATTCGCCCAACACCACACCAATCATCCTCGACCAGACATTTATCAACACCTATTTCTATCCCGTTTCGTCGAACTTCATTGAAGACGGTTCTTACATACGTCTGAGCTATGTAACTTTGGGATACGACTTCACCAGCATGCTCGCTAAACACTGCCCGGTGAAAGGCCTCAACGTGACACTCACAGGACGCAACCTCTTCCTGCTCACCAAATACTCGGGCTCTGACCCGCAAGTAACCGAGTCGGGCAGCTCCTACGGTTCAGGTTCAGGCGGTTTCGACCGCTACGGCGTGCCAAAAACACGCAGCTTCAACCTCTCTGTGAAAGCAACATTCTAAAAAACATTCTTAGCTCATTTTCAGAATCATGAAAAGATTAAAATATATATTCCTAACATTAATCGTGAGCCTTGGAGCTACAAGCTGCGTTGACATGCTCGACGACAACGTGAACCCCGACCGCGCTCACGAGGTCACCATGCAAACCGGCCTTCCCGTGATTGTGTTCTATGCACAACAAGCCACCTACGACCACGCGGAATACTACATCTACCTCTCGCAATGCCTCACCACAACAGGCAAAAGCGCCATTGGCACATATTCCTACAAAAGCGAGTGGGAATTTCTCACTATGAACCGTCACCCGCAGTGGCGCAGACACTTCTACGACATTGGCACAAACGTGAACAACCTCATCGCCAACGCGCAAGCCAACAAATCATATAACTACGAGCTTATTGCACGCACCGTGCGCCTGCTCTCAACACAGCTCGCCGTTGACATGTTTGGCGACATGCCGCTCACCAATGCCTACAAGTCGAACAACCCGACATACGACAACGAGGGCACCATCTACGACTGGATGTTCAAGGAAATTGACCAACTCATTGCCGACTACGAGAACCCCGAATACGTCAACAACTCCACTAACCAGAAAATCGACATCACGCAAGACCGTCTTTACGGCGGCGACCTGGAAAAGTGGAAAGGTCTGGTGTATGCCGTGAAAGCTCGCTTGCTGTTGCGCAACATCCCGAACATCGATACATCGCCTGCAACCTGCCAGAAAATCATTCAGGCAGCCGACCAAGCCATCAACCAATGGCGCAAAGGCGACTTGCTCTATGGCTCATGGTTTGGCAACGAGCCTCGTTACAACTTCGACGGCGGCACCAACGAGCAAAACAACGTGTGGAGCGCAGCGCAACCCATCATCAACTCTTGGGAATCACGCCGCAACCTGCTTGACTCGGCTGTGCCATCGAAATACTTCGTGTATGACTGCATGGGACTTCTGGGCATGGGCACAAGCCTTGAAGGTGTTTACAACGCCGAGTTCTCAACCAGCCAAGAAGGCTACGCCAACGACCCGCGCCTCTCTTTGCTCATGATTCCGCGCAAAGGTCCTGAAGGCGATGTGGCTACAAAAGTGCGATTCCTTGAGAACAACATTGGCTGCGGCACCTCGTATAAAACCGACCATTATCCCAAGCTCTATATGGGCGCTTACGCAGGTTCAAACACCGGCGGCGGCTACAACCCAATCTTCACCATGGAAGAGCTTTATTTCATCAAGGCCGAGGCTGAATACTGGATGGGCAACAAAGCCACAGCATGCCAACTGGCTAAGGAAGCCACCCAAAACAACATTCAGCGCCACCTCGACTTCTTCATGAGCGAGTATCCTAACGACAGCTACGATGCCGAAACCGACAACAAATATCCCGGTGCGGCAGCCGAAGGCAAACCCGGCTTCTGCCCGGCAAGCGAATGGCAAGCTCGCATCAACGCATTTCTCGATAACGAGGAATACTACATCATCAAGCGCGAAAAGAAGATTGTTTACGTGCGCCCGGTGAGCGAACGCGGCAACGAACACTGGTTCTTTGAGGAAGCCAACTATACGCTCTACGACCTCATGACGCAAAAATACATTGCCATGTATATGCAGCCTGAGCAATTCACCGATATGCGCCGCTACCACTTCTCAAACAAGCGCAACAACTACGGCATTGGCGACGCCAACGAGATTGTTTACCCCAGTCTGCGCCGCCCCTACAACCTATATGCCGCCTACTGGATTGACGGACTCACCGACGATGAGAAGGAGAACCTGTGGGTGCAACGCATACCGCAAGACCCCGACACCGAAGGCAAATACAACCGCGCCGAGCTTGAACGCCTGGGTGCCTACAACAACTATAAGTGGCTGCAAAAGCCCCTCATCTGGGCTCATGCACGCGGCGAAGTGTCATCGCTCACCGAGGGTTCAACGCTCTCACAGCAATAACCCCACCGTGACTCTTTTTTCCACTTCACAAAAGCAAAATAAAGTTTTCACAAACCATTTTTCAGACAATAAAAAGATATGAAACCATATAACAAAATACTACTTTTAGCAGCAGGCATGCTCATGGCCGCCTCTTGCGACGTCCACGACCCGTTCGCCGACAAGATGGAGATTGGCCAAGTGCTGCCCACTGTGTCGTGGGAGCTATCGAGCACCGTGTGCAAAGCCGGTGACAACGCCGCTTTCCTTGCCAAATACTACACCACGCGTAGCGATGCATCAATTGACCACAGCGAGGTGTGGGCAATGATTACCGGCACCGAGAGCGCAGCCGCCACTCAAAAGCTCATCACCACTCCGGCCTACACGCTCACCATCAACGAGGTTGACACCGTGCGCGGCTATCACCTGCTTGCCAGCTTCCCGCACTCAATGGCAACGCTGCAAGGCACAGAATATCACCTCAACGCATCGTTCCCAACCTCGGCAACACTCAGCCCCGTGTCGTGGAACTCGCCCGAGCAATGGGACCAAGAGAAATTCGACATGTATTATCCTGCCGACTTCCAAGACACATTCTGCAAGAAGATGGTTAGCTACCTCACTGCCGACAGCACCTACCTCTCAGGGTTGAGACAGGCCTACATCAACTATCCTTTCACACAAGAGCAGTTTGATGCCGTGAATGCCAAATATCCCAACCTCACGCCGCTGCCATTCTCAAACTCCGACGAGCAAGGCAGCACCAAAGGCGACCTCTGGTTCTCGCCCGACACTAAGGTGATTGACCACTACTATTACACCACCCTTGAAGGCACCATCACCGTTGAACACGAGATTGCCACTAAGGAAGATGCCCCATCGAGCATCGACCAAAACAAGGTGTTCCCTGTGTACAAAGCCCCGCACTGGATTTTCTGCCGTTATAGCGACAACACCGGTGGAGCAGTCACCAGCGTGAGAGCAGAATATATGCCAATGTGGAAAGAACTCATTGAGATGATTCCTTTCACCGCATGGATTTACGACTCAACCAACAAGGTCTATACCGTGGCGTTCCTGCGCTCTTACACGCTCTATCCGCAATTCAAGGTGGTTGATACCAAGGGCAAAATTGGTACCGACACCGAAGCCAAGTCAATTGAACTTAACTAACACATGATTCACTTGCACATTATGAAACATATAAAATTCCTATTCATAGCCATTTTGGCAATTGTAGCCTCGGCATGCGTTGAGAGCGAGCCCGACTACAAGAACTTCCCATCGAAAGATGTCGATTTCTCGTTTGCCGTAGATGGCAGCGAATACACAACCGACTTCTATTATGTGTCAACCATTCAGTTCACCAACACCTCGTCAAAACAAGGCAGCGTGAGCTGGAACTTTGGCGACGGAACAACCTCAAACGAGGCCAACCCAACCCACAAATACGGTAAATCGGGCAAATACAATGTCACACTCACCGTTGATGGCGCGGGCAGCCGCACTTATCCCATCCTCATCATGGACATTGTGCCCATGCTCAGCATCACCGAGCAGAGCGACGAGGTTGTCACCATCAAAGACGTGAAAATCAAGTTAGGACTTGAGCTTCCCAACCCCGATAACCTCATCTGCCGCTATGTGTGGCGCATGCCTGAAGGCACCACCCTCGACGACGGCACGCCCATTGACACCTATGAAGGCTATTCGCATGAGGATGGCTCAATTGACAATCCCGGCGAACTGCGTTTCAGCAACATCGGTTCGCAGAAAATTGAAGTGCAAACCTACTTTGACATCAACGGCGAGAACCGCCGCCTCAACGACTCGTATATCAACGTGCAAGTGGGCGCCAACGTTGAAGCTCCAACGCTCTATTACGCTTGCTACGGTGGTAACATCAAGGCTTATAAGCTCATTGACCCCGCCTTACTGCCCGAGGGCACCAAGAACCTGCCGTTTGACATGGGCGTGAGCAGCGGCGTCACTCCGCAATGCATTCTCTATGCCAATGTTGAAGATGCTGACTACATCTACATACTTGACTGTGGCAAGAACTTCTGCTATCAGGTTGACAACGACGGCGTGCTGGGCGACGGCAAAATCACTGTGATGAGCGCCGACGGCACGTATGCCAATGTGGTTATCTCAAACGTGGGCGGTCATGCCTTCAGCGACCCATTCTCGGGTTGCGTGGTGGGCGACAAACTGTATTACAACGACCGCAACACAGGCTTTAGCACCATAGCACTCACTGAGCGCGGCAAGAAAGAAACCCGCATCAACAGCAACACCGACTCTTATTTCTGCAGCAATCAGAGCCTTGGCTACTACGGCCGCGGAATAGCCTACGGTGCAGTGCACACCGGCTTGGCTTACGACAAAGACGGCGTTTACTGGTGGCCCAAGTGCTACAACGCCACCGGCATCTATCGCTTCAAAACCGACGACATTGGCAAGACCGACGCTGCGCCAACCGAGATTCTGCTCAACGGCGCCACCTGCAAAGCCTTTGCTCTCGACGAGAAACGTTCGCACTTCTACTGCTGGCTCACCTCGGGAGCTGTCGGCGTGGGATTTGCACAATATCCCAAGGTTGGCTACACCGAGAAGCTTAGCGTGAACGACTACACCAAATACATAAAGATGTCAGCCGCCGCAACAGCCGGTACAGCAGCCAGCTACGAAGCCCTCTACGTCACCCAGTTTGCAGTTGACGAGAACACCGGTAACGTTTACTTCGGCTTTATCCCCGACACCGGCGAGACCCACACCACAGGCATCTATTATTACGACTATGCCGCTGGCGAGATAAAACATTTCTACGACAGCAGCGATAAGGCGTTAGGCATCTGTATCAACCCGAAACTCTCGAAGCTCTTCTAAACCAGTAGCTTAACATATTCAAAAAAAGAGAAGCAACAGCATCACCAGCTGTTGCTTCTCTTTTTTTGTTTTTGATGCAGTTTGTTTTTGGCGATTTTGATGCGGTTGGTTTGGTGTTTTTGATGCAATGTTGTAGGGGCGTATAGCAATACGCCCGGTGACCGCAGCGTGGGTTTTGATGCGGTTGGTTTTGTGATTTTAGATGCGATGTTGTAGGGTCGTATAGCAATACGCCCGTTGCCCGCAGCGTGGTTTTTGATGCGGTTGGTTTTGTGATTTTTTTGTGCGATTGTTTATTTGTGAATTAGATGCGATGATGTAGGGGCGTATAGCAATATGCCCATTGTCGGTGGCGTGGTTTTTGATGCGGTTTGTTTTTGTGTTTTTGATGATTTATGGGCGTATTGCGATACGCCCGTTGCCCGCGGCGATGGTTTTAGATGCGGTTGGTTTGGTGTTTTTGATGCGATGTTGTAGGGGCGTATAGCAATACGCCCGGCGACCGCGGCGTGGCCCGACAAACAACGCGGTGATGGTTGATGCAATATTGGTTTTTGATGCGATGTTGTAGGGGCGTATTGCGATACGCCCGGTGACCGCAGCGTGGGTTTTGATGTTGGTTGGTTATCGGTGAATTTATGATGCGATGTTGTAGGGGCGTATAGCAATACGCCCGTTATCGGTGGCGATGGTTGGGGTGCGATGTGTAGGGGCGTATGGCAATACGCCCGTTGCCCGCAGCGAGGTTTTTCGTGATTTATGATGCGTTGTTGTAGGGGCGTATAGCAATACGCCCGGCGACCGTGGCGAGGTTTGTGTGTGAAGTGTTGGGGCGTATAGCAATACGCCCGTTATCCGCGGCGAGGGTTTTGATGCGGTTGGTTTTCCGAATTGGTGTTTTCGGGCGTATTGCGATACGCCCCTACATTTGACTGAACATTGCATGTGGCGTGGTTGGTGTATTTTTGGCGTATTGTGTGGCGTGGTTGGTGATTTCGGGCGTATTGCTATACGCCCATACGGGTGACCGAATATTGCGTGTGGTGTGGTTGGTGTTTTCGGGCGTATTGCTATACGCCCCTACATGTTACCGAATATTGCGTGTGGCGTGGTTGGTGTTTTTGGGCGTATTGCTATACGCCCCTACGGGCGGGTGTGAAAGCAAAGCGGATTTGCTCTATCATCAAGCCCTTTTTTGTTGTATTAGCCTCTCAAAATGAGGCCATCAGCAACTTGCGGCACTTTTGTATTCGTCAACGATAAGTTGTATTAGCCTCTCAAAATGAGGCCATCAGCAACAGACTTTATTTTTGCGAGGTGTCCAAGGAGTTGTATTAGCCTCTCAAAATGAGGCCATCAGCAACCCATTAACGGCGCGTTAGAGTGTCAATTTCGTTGTATTAGCCTCTCAAAATGAGGCCATCAGCAACAGTTTGACACCATAGAATTTTACTAATGGGGTTGTATTAGCCTCTCAAAATGAGGCCATCAGCAACCTCTTGTAGCTATTCTGTATATCTTGCGCAGTTGTATTAGCCTCTCAAAATGAGGCCATCAGCAACATTATTGAACAATGCAAAGAATGGGTGCTCGTTGTATTAGCCTCTCAAAATGAGGCCATCAGCAACTGACAAAAGAAATGAAATTCGCAAAAGTAAGTTGTATTAGCCTCTCAAAATGAGGCCATCAGCAACGCGGATGGAAGATACCGACCTAAAATCGTGGTTGTATTAGCCTCTCAAAATGAGGCCATCAGCAACCCGATGTTTGTAAAACACTGTGAATCAATAAAATAGAACATGTTTTTGCTCATAAAAATAAGGTATTTGTGTTTTACATAAACAAAGGTAATCAAAGTTTTGGATTTCTAAACTATTTTTTTCAAGTTATATTGTCATATTGAAAAAATATTATAACTTTGTGATGATAGTATGTATAATCTATTTTTGTGGCAAAATAAGAATTCTTTTAATGTCACAATTGTATCATTTCTACATTCATCTTACTAAGACTAATTTAAAACTTAAACCAGAAAGATTATATGAACCGACCAGAACTTGTTGAGAAGAATAAGCACATCTTTGGCACCTATTCCGTGATGGCAATGAACAACGTGCAACTGGTGTTTGAGCATATTCGCAAAATGGCTGGTCTGCCTGAAATCGCCGATGATACTTATCGCCCCGAGGACCTGTGGACACACCCCGTGATGGCTGAACTGCTGAAAGCCAAGAAGGGCGAGCCTACCGACAACGCCACCATTCAACTGATTGTTGACAAGATGCTCGACCAATTCCCGTTCCTGCGCATCATGGGCGAAAACCAGCGCGCCTATCGCAGCAAGAAGGACGACAAGAAGGACAACAGGCGAAGCACTGCCGAAAAGATGCTTGGCGCCGAGGACATTTACAACGTGATGAACAGCATGCTGCGTGTGGTGAAGGGTTATCGCGACGCCACCGAGCACCTGATGTTCGACTCTACTCTGTGGAACGACGGTTCACCTTTCCTGAAATATAACGAGCAAGTGATGGCTGGCGTGATTGAGAACTACTACGGCGTGGCGCTGCGCAACGTGAAGGAGCGCTTTGGCTACACCACCGACGACCTGCGCTTCATTCAGGACCACCGCATGAAAGATGTGCATGTGCCGGGCGAACGGTTTCCGCGCAAGACCTACGACCTCGACTTTTTCCTGAGCATAAAAGCCGCCAACGGCGACCGCACCGGCAAACTGCACCTCTCGGGCGTGGGCGTGACGCTGCTCATCTGCCTGCTGCTGCACAAGCAATACGTCACCATCATGCTCTCGAAGCTGCAAAGCATCTATGGCAAGTATCGCGCCGGGTCGAAGGAGCGTCAAATCATCTTGCGCTCGTTTGCCATCAACGGCATCGTGCTGCCCAAAGAGCGCATTCGCTCCGACAAGAGCGAAATGTCGGTGGCGCTCGATATGATAAACGAATTGAAACGCTGTCCGCGCGAATTGTTCGATGTGCTGTCGACCGTCGACCAAGAGCGGTTCCGCTTGCAGTCGAGCGATATGGAGGACGTGCTGCAGATGCGCCACTCCGACCGCTTTGCACAGCTTGCGATGCAATATTTCGACTACGGCGAACTGCTGCCCACCATACGCTTTCAGGTGAACATGGGCAAGCTGCGTTATCTGTTCAACGCCGCAAAAAATTGCATCGACGGCGCAACGCGCGTGCGTGTGCTTGAGCACCGGCTCAACGCTTTTGGGCGAGTGCAGGAAATGGAAGGCAAGCGCAAGAACGAGAAAGGCGCATTTATGGGCACCAACATTGATGTGCGTGAGTTCGACGAGGTGCGCCGCGACGATGCCAACCCGGCGAATTATCCTTATGTGGTTGACACCTACACTAATTACATCATCGAAAACAACAAGATAAACTTCACCTTCGGCGAACAGCTGCCCAAAGTGGAGCAAGACGGTGGCAAATGGTATGTGAACAACCTGATTGCCCATTGCAGCATGAGCGTGCTCGAGCTGCCGGCAATGGTGTTCCACAGCCACCTCTACGGAGCAAAGAAAACTGAGGCGCTCATTCGCCGCACCTGGGACAACTACAATCGCCTGTTTGCCGACATGCGCGACGGAAAACTCACCAAGGCAAACATCGGCACTTATGGCATAGCCGAAGCCGACATGCCGCGCAAAGTGCTTGAGGCAGTGAATGGCAACGGCAAAAGCGACGGCTATTGGACATTTGTTCGCAAAGAAATTGAAGAGATGCTCAACGACACCGAGCAACGCCTCGCTCGCCTGAAAGACGACAAGCGCGCCATCGACTCGAAGATGAACAAGATGGGCAAACGGGGGTTTGTGAGAATTATGCCTGGATGCCTTGCCGATTGGCTGGCTGAGGACATTGTGCGCATGCAGCGTTCAAGCCGTAGCGACGCCGAATATGGCACCGACCGCATCACCGGGCTCAACTATCGCGTGATGCAAGCCGCCATTGCCACCTTCAATTCAAGTCACGACCTCACTGAGGGCGAGTCGCTAAATGCGCTGAAAGATTTGTTCGTCAAAGCCGGTTTGACTGTTAAAGCCGGCAAGAACGCGCATCCGTTCCTCTTCAATGCAGTGAGCAGAAATCCGCAAAACACCATCGACTTCTATGACAACTATCTGTATCAACGAAAAAAGTATCTCGAATGGTTGTTGAAGAAAATAAAAGATAAACCCATCACAAATAACGATATCACCTTTGTGAACCCTAAGAACGCACGTTTCAGTCCTCGCAATGCCGAGTATTATCAGAAAACGGCAAGCGACTATCTTGACTTCCACGCCATTGAACTGCCGCGGCAGATGTTTGACGCCGAAATCAAGGCAAAGCTGAAAGGTTTGCCTGAGATGAAAGATGTTGATTTCGACAACGCCAACGTAACATATCTGATTGCCGAATATCTACGGCGATTCTGCGACGACGATTTCCAACCGTTCTACAGCCTGAATCGCAACTATCGCTACATTGATATGCTCATTGGCAAGACTGATGAGAAAGACCACCTGCTGCCGCAGTACACCACCGTTGAGGAGCGTGAGAAACTGTGGAAAAACCGCATTGAAAGTATCAAGAAATATCGCCGAATTAAAGTGAATCAGATACTCTTCGACAGGAATAACAAATTGAGTAAAGAAGAAATTGAGGCACGCGTGGATAAGAGCATAGCTAATGCCCGCAACGAATACACCACAACTGAGAAGGTGATTCGCCGCTATAAGGTGCAAGATGCGCTGATGTTTTTGCTTGCCTGCGACACCATCACCCGAAACGTGCAATTAGAGGGCAAACGGTTCAAACTCAACACCGTTGAACCCGATGCCGATAAGGGAATACTATCAGAGGTGATGAATATTGACTTTAGGTTTACTATCAAGATTGACAATAAACCGCAAACATTCACTCTGCATGCCGCCAACATGAGGATAAAGAACTATGGCGACTTGTATAGGTTAATCAGCGACAAACGCTTGCCATCGCTGCTTAAAATCGTCAACAGAACCGAGTTGGATAAAGCACAGATTGATGCCGAACTGGGCAACTACGATGACGTGCGCCCCGAGATGGTGAAACTCTATCTTGGTTTTGAAACAGACATCTATAAGCGGTATCCGCAGCTGAGAAATAGGGTCTATGAGGTGAGCAGGTACAGTTTTAGAAATTTGCTTGAAGAAATGGTTGCAATGGGTGTTTTTGGCGAGAGTAAGAAAGAAGTGATTATCCAGATACGCAATGCCTTTGCACACAACCAATATCCGGCAAAGGTTAAGATTACCGGATTGTCTCTGCCTGAGGTGGCCAAAGTTTACAAGAAGAAGCTTGAAGACGAGGCAAGTTTTTAGGTGTTTTTTGATGCCGTTGGTTTTTGCGGTTTTTTGGTGCGGTTGTTTATTTGTGAATTATATGCAATGTTGTAGGGGCGTATAGCAATACGCCCGTTATTCGCAGAGATGGTTTAGATGTGGTTGTTATTTGCGGTTTTTCGATGCGTTGTTGTAGGGGCGTATAGCAATACGCCCGGTGACCGAAGCGATGGTTTTAATGTTGGTTGTTTTTCCGAATTGGT
>JBJECY010000116.1:0-28766 GCA_051871515.1 Muribaculaceae bacterium
ATTTCTATTCGCCCCTAAAATATTGCGACCCGCACCTGAAGTTTGTGTTCATCACCGGCATCACCAAGTTTTCGCAGTTGAGTATATTCAGCGAACTGAACAACCTCAGAAACATCAGTATGTTGCCTGAGTTTGGTGCTATATGCGGCATCACTAAGGAAGAAGTTCTGACGCAGATGCCAGACTATATCGATGCGTTAGCTCGCGCGCTTGAGATTACCCCCGAGGAGGCGATGAACGAGCTTCAGCATCAATACGATGGCTATCACTTCACCTGGCCATCGCCTGATATCTTCAATCCGTTCAGCCTGCTCAACGCTTTTTTAGATAAGATGCTAAATAGCTATTGGTTTGAAAGCGGAACGCCAACATTCCTAATTGAAAAATTGAAGGAATATAACGTGCTCCCGTCGATGCTAAAGCCAACTTTGACCATGGCATCAGACTTTGACGCGCCAACCGAGAACATGTCTTCAATCATGCCGTTGCTCTATCAGGCTGGCTATTTCACCATAAAAGATTATGACCGACGTAGCCGCGTTTATGTTCTTGACATTCCCAATTCGGAGATTCGTATTGGCTTGATGGAGAGCCTTTTGCCGAATTATATTCAGGTGGATACATATAAGGGTAAAACAACCGTGGGTCTGATGTATCTGGCATTGCTTAAAGATGACCTCAACGAGATGCTGCGCTTGTTGCAGGCCTACCTATTGACCATTCCGCAATGCGATAACACCAACTACGAGGGACATTATCAGCAATTGCTCTATGTGATATTCTCGTTGATGGGCCGATACGTTGATGTGGAAGTGCGCACTGCAACCGGGCGCGTTGACATGGTGATGAATTCCGGCAAGGCATTATATCTCATTGAGTTGAAGCTCAACAAATCAGCCGAAGCAGCGTTGAACCAAATCAATCTTAAAGACTATCCCTCGCGCTTCGCACTCAGCGGTTTGCCAATCACAAAAATCGGCATCAACTTCAACACCGAAAGCCACACCATAGAAGATTGGAAAATTGAGGCGTAAACTCCGCGCCATAAACTCCTTTTGCGTAAGGCGCTTGCAAAATACTTTTGTGTTTCAGATGCCATGTTGTAGGGGCATATAGCAATACGCCCGAAATCACCCGCGTTGTTACACCAATTACGAAACATCCGCCCGTAGGGGCGTATAGCAATACGCCCAAAATCGGCATGCCAGGGTATTAAATATATGTGATTAAGATTCCGTATGCCATGTGTAGGGGCGTATCGCAATACGCCCGAATCGGTGTGCCCGGGTTTAATGCGTTGAAAACCAAAATATTGGCGTATAGCAATACGCCCGGCGACCGCGGCGTGGTGACCAATGCCCGGATATTTGCGGCGTGGTTGGTGTTTCGGGCGTATTGCGATACGCCCCTACATGTTTCCCCCTGTTTGTGGGTCGGGCGTATTCGATACGCCCCTACATGCTTCCAACCGTTTCTGGGTTGGGCGTATGCGATACGCCCCTACATGCTTCCCACCGTTTTTTGGGGGTCGGGCGTATTCAATACGCCCCTACATTCACATCACTCTCCAACAAACACCACCCGCAAGAGACCCCCACTTCAGACCCTCTCAAACACTAAAATTTTGCCCTTTTCTTTTTAATTCCAAAACACTTGCGTATATTTGTATGATTAAAAAGGAGGCAAGCATGGAGAACAAGAAGTTAAAACCACTGCCAGTGGGTATTCAGACGTATTCGGAGATTGTTGATAGAGGTTGCCTCTATATCGACAAAACAGAGTATATCTGCAAGATGATTAAATTCAGCAAATACATCTTTCTGAGTCGCCCGAGGCGATTCGGCAAGTCGCTTCTTGTGTCAACTCTCCAAACCTACTTCGAGGGCAAAAAGGAGCTTTTCAAGGGAACATACATTGAAACCGTTGAAAAGGATTGGACTGAATATCCGGTGCTGAAATTCAGCTTGGCATCGGCAAAGCATAAGGATGTGCCTCAACTTCAACGTTTTCTCGGCAACATGCTCGAAAGGGAAGAACAAAAATGGGGCATCAATTCTCCAAAGCAAGACCCCAACGACCGTTTGCAGGACCTTATTTTGACAGCTCACCAACAGACTGGCAAAAAGGTGGTTGTGCTCATCGATGAGTACGACTCTCCGCTACTTGATGTTTCGCATCAGAGCAAGCTGTTAGACGAGATGCGTCAGGTGATGCGTAATTTCTATTCGCCGCTGAAGGACTGCGACCCATACTTGAAGTTTGTGTTCATCACCGGCATCACCAAGTTCTCGCAGTTGAGCATATTCAGCGAGCTGAATAATTTGCGGAACATCTCAATGGAAGAAGATTACGCTGCCGTGTGCGGAATAACAATGGAAGAAGTGCTCACGCAGATGGCTGACTACATCGAGCGCTTGGCAGCCAAAGAAGAGATTACCGCCGAGGAAGCCATTCAGGAACTGCGCCATCAGTATGACGGCTATCATTTCACATGGCCTTCGCCCGACATTTTCAATCCGTTCAGCCTGATGCTTGCTTTCGCAAAGAATAAGATTGATAGCTATTGGTTTGAAAGTGGTACGCCTACATTCTTGATTGAAAAACTAAAGGAATTTAGCGTGTTGCCGTCGATGCTAAAGCCAACTCGCTCAATGGCATCGGCTTTCGATGCGCCCACTGAAAGCATGACATCGGTTATTCCTTTGTTGTATCAGTCGGGCTATTTCACCATCAAAGAATATGACCGCCGTAGCCGCGTTTACATCCTCGATATTCCGAATCAGGAAATACGCATCGGTCTGATGGAGAGCCTGTTGCCCAACTATATTCAAATAGATACATACAAAGGTGTCACTATGGTTGCCGATATGTACATTGCGCTGCTCAACGATGACCTCAATGAGATGTTGCGCTTGTTGCAGGCTTATTTGCTCACCATTCCGCAATGCGATAACACCAACTACGAGGGTCATTATCAACAGCTCCTTTATGTGATATTCTCGCTTTTGGGACGTTACGTTGATGTGGAAGTGCGCACTGCAACCGGGCGTGTTGACATGGTGATGAATTCCGGCAAGGCATTGTATCTTATTGAGCTGAAACTCAACAAGTCTGCCGAGGCAGCGATGAACCAAATTAACCTCAAAGACTATCCATCGCGCTTCGCCCTCAGCGGTTTGCCAATCACAAAAATCGGCATCAACTTCAACACCGAAAGCCACACCATAGAAGACTGGAAAATCGAAGCGTAACGTAAAATTTCTATGAGTTATCGCTTTCCACGGGTTCTTTTATTCTCATCTCAGGCTAAATAGCAATGGCTTGCGCCAAGGCTTCACAGCATTGTGTGTTGTTGCGGTTAAAACAATAATTTAGTGCATTTCCAAGCGGTTTTGGCTGGTTATAGTGGCACGCTGTTTTCCTTAAGCAAAAGGGATGAAGTAATCAGCCACCCATGGACACGGTTAAGAGTGATAATTTGTAGGCAATGTAAAGAAACCAAGCAAACAAACTTCTTGTTTCCCGACCTCCGCGATTGAAAAGAATTGAAATATTTTTCTTGTCGTTGCAACATTTTTTCGCTGTTGGCACGTCTAATAGGTGTAAAAAGCAAATAAACAAAAAAAATAATAATATACATTTCAGTTATGAGAAAGATTATAACAATGGCAATTGCCATGCTGATTGCAGCAGGAGTGTGTGCATCAGCCAAAACCGTTAATGTGAAAGCCAGCGGCAAGATTGTGTCAAAAGAGATTACCGGCAAAAGCGGATTCAACGAAATTTCAGTTGGCGGAGCCGTTAAGGTTACTTATCATTGTGCGGCTAACACGCGCATTGTTGTTTCGGCAAGCGACAATATAATTCCTTACATCGAGGTTGAAAAGAAAGGTTCGCGCCTTGAAGTGGGTATCAAGAAAGATGTGAGCATCACTGTACAAAACTCAAAGTCCGACTTGAGTGTGAAAGTCTATGCCCCCGACGTGACTGCGTTCTCGGTGAGTGGCAGTGGCGGCATTGACATACGCACCGATTTGAAGGCTGACCGCTTGGCGTTTGGCGTGAGCGGCAATGGCGACATCGATGCCCTTAATCTCAATGCCGATGAAGTGGCTATTGGTGTAACCGGCAGCGGCGCCATTGAGGTGCGTGACGTGAAAGCCAAAAAAATTGCGTTGGGTGTAACCGGCAATGGCGACATTAAGTGTAATACCACAAACGCCGACGAAGTGGCTATTGGTGGCACTGGTAGCGGCGACATCAAGGTGCATTGCGTGATTGCCGACAAACTGACATGCGGCGTTACCGGCAGCGGCGATGTTGAGCTCAGTTCAGGAACCGTTGACAATGCCACCTATGCTGCCAGCGGCAGCGGCGACATCAAGGCAATGAGCGTGAAAGCCTCTAATGTGACGGCAAATTCGGGTGGCAGTGGCGACATTGCCTGCCGTGCAACATCACAGATTGTGGCAATGTCCACCGGCAGAGGTGAGATTCACTACTACGGCAATCCTGCAAAGGTTGTGGGCAAGGGCAAACGTGTGAAGGCTTGCAGATAATGTGCCGACCCCCATTGGGTTTGGTTTTGAATATCCCCAAAAGAACACACGATATTTCAATAACTCGTTTATTATAAAACGGTATAAAAAAGGCTTTCGTTAACATTGCGCTAACGAAAGCCAAATTTTTTATAGAGCTATTGTCAAGCCCGCTTATCGGGCCATATCGCTTAACATCTCACTGATAGTGGGGTGTATGTGCACCATATCGGCGAGCTGTTGCAACGTTGCGTTGCAGCATATCAGCGATGACACTTCTTGCACTATCTCAGAGGCTCTTGCGCCAAAGGCATGGCATCCAATCAAGGCACCATTCTCGTCGGCAAGCAACTTGATTAGGCCTTCGCTGCTGTCCATTGCCAATGCACGTCCGTTGGAGCGCATCATGGCTTTTTTAAGCTGGTAGTTGATGCCTGAATCTTTGCATTGTTGCTCTGATGGTCCCACGCATGCAATCTCGGGGTAAGTGAAGATTGCCGAAGGCATCACTTCGAGGCGAATACCGTCGCTCTTGCCCAAGATGGCGTTCACTGCACGGAACCCTTGGAAAGTGGCTGCGTGAGCCAGCATCATGCGTCCGTTGACGTCGCCAATGGCGTAGATGCCCGGCACGTTTGTTGCCATGTTGTCATCAACATTGATGCCACGGCGCACGTCGTAGGCAACGCCTGCTGCCTCAAGGTCAAGACCTTGCACGTTAGGCTTGCGTCCTGTTGCCACCAGCACCACGTCAGCGTCAATGCTTTCTTGTTTGCCTTTGCGCTCGTATGTTACGGCACCGTCGGCAATGTTGGTGACGGCAGCTTGCATGATGAAGTCGATGCCGCGTTTCTCAAGCTGCTTGCGTGCGCGTTTGGCAACGTCGCTGTCAACGGCAGGCAGACATTCTTTGAGGAACTCTATCACAGTGACTTTCACGCCGTAGCTGTTGAACACAGAGGCAAACTCCATGCCTATCACGCCGGCTCCCACAATCACCAAGTGCTCAGGCAGCTGTGGCAGCGAGAGCAACTCGGTAGAGGTCACAACGGCAGGTGCGGCACCTGAACCGATGGCATTGGTAGCAAGCAACTCTTCCGACAATCCCGGAGGGAATTTCGACGATGAGCCGGTGGCGATGATGATGTTATCGGCCGAGTACAGTTCGCCGTTCACGCTCACAGTGTGGGCGTCGGTAAACTTGGCTGCGCCGCGCACCAGTGTGATGCCCGGTAGCGCCAGAATCATCTCCACGGCAGAGCGCAGTTGCTCCACAATACCTTGTTTGCGCTCAAGTGCTTCTTGCCAATTGGCAGGAGCGCCCTCAAGTGCACGCTCGGCATCGTGTGCGAGGCTTTTTGTGGGAATACATCCGCAGTTGAGGCATGTTCCGCCAGCCTCAGCAGCCTCAATCACTGTGACCTGAAGCCCATTTTCAGCGGCATATTTGGCGGCGCGATAGCCACCAGGTCCGCTTCCTATTATGATAAGGTTGGTATGGGTCATGTTTGTGTGAGCTTTGTTGTTATTGTTTTTGTTCGTTCACAATCATGCGATAGGTGGTGACGGGGTGCATTGCTGCCATCACGTCGTCAACGCGAGTGATTGGTGCGCTGTGAGGCGCTGATTTCACCAATTCAGGGCTTGTCTTAGCTTCCTCGGCAATCTTACGCATCACGTCGATAAAGGCGTCGATGGTTTGCTTGCTCTCGTTTTCAGTAGGCTCAATCATGAGCGATTGATGGAACAAGAGAGGGAAGTAGATTGTAGGAGCATGGTAGCCGTAGTCAAGCAGACGTTTTGCCACATCCATAGTGGTGACGTCGGTTGATTTGTCTTTAAGCCCGTCGAACACAAATTCGTGCTTGCAAACTCCCGGTATGGGCAGTTCGTAAACGTCTTTGAGTGACTCTTTGATGTAGTTGGCGTTGAGCGTTGCCAATGGGCCCACCATCTTGATGTTCTCGCGGCCTAACGAAAGGATGTAGGTGTAGGCTCGCAGAATCACCGCAAAGTTGCCAAGGAAAGCACCCACATGGTTGCGAGTGACGTCGTATTCGCCGTCTTGCAGGTCGTTAATCAGGGCAAACGAGCCATCCGCCAACTTCTCGACGGTTGGCTTGGGCAAGAATTGAGCCAAATCGGCTCGCACGCCCACTGGGCCGCTGCCAGGACCGCCGCCGCCGTGAGGCGTTGAGAAGGTCTTGTGCAGGTTGATGTGCATCACGTCGAAGCCCATATCGCCGGGGCGGCTTGCTCCCAACATTGGGTTTAGGTTAGCACCATCGTAGTACATCAAACCGCCGCACTCGTGCACCAGCGCAGCTATTTCAGGTATTTCTTTTTCAAAAAGACCTAATGTGTTGGGGTTGGTCATCATCATGGCAGCGATGTCGTCGCCAAGCAATGGCTTGAGGTCTTCCACGTCAACGAGTCCGTTGGCAGTGCTCTTCACCTCAACAATCTGCAGACCGCACACAGCAGCCGAAGCCGGGTTGGTGCCGTGAGCCGAGTCGGGGACAATCACTTTCACGCGTTTGCTGTCGCCGCGGCTTTGGTGGTAGGAGCGTATCACCATCAAACCGGTGAGCTCGCCATGAGCACCGGCGCATGGGTTAAGGGTGAATTGGCTCAAGCCGGTGAGCTCACAAAGCGACTTTTGCAGGTTGTAGTACACCTCAAGAGCGCCTTGGCAAGTGCTTTGCGGTTGCAGCGGGTGCATATTTTGGAATTGTGGCATCATTGCCACTTCCTCGTTGATGACGGGGTTATACTTCATGGTGCATGAGCCCAGCGGATAGAAGCCGTTGTTCACGCCGAAGTTGTTCTCAGAGTGGTTGGTGTAGTGGCGCACCACGGTCATCTCGTCACATTCGGGCAGTTCGGCATCGACGGTGCGGCGCACATTGGCAGGCACCTCGTGATGCGGAAAGCGGTTGGTGGGCAGTGAGTAGCCACAAGTGCCCGGATGACTCAACTCAAATATCAGGTTTCCGTATAGTTTATTGTTCATGGCTCTTAAAACTGCTTAATAAGTGAAACAACACGGTCAATTTCTTCTTTGCTGCGTCGTTCGGTGACGGCAAACATGATGGTGTGGTCGCTAATCTTCACGCCACCCAGCACACCGTTGTTGATGAGGTGCTGTTGCAGCTCATCGACGTTGCCTTTATAGTCAAGGCAAAATTCGTTGAAGAATGGTTGGTTGAACGTGGGTGTGAAAAGTCCGGTTTCAATCAGTTGCTCTTGCATGTAGTGAGCACCGTCGAGCGAGAGCTGTGCGGCCTCTTTGATGCCGTTTTTGCCCATGAGGCTCATGTAGATGGTCACCCACAATGCCATAAGGCTTTGGTTTGAGCAGATGTTTGATGTGGCTTTTTCGCGACGGATGTGTTGCTCGCGCGCTTGCAGTGTGAGCACAAAGCAGCGTCGGCCTTGTGTGTCCTGAGTGCGACCAACGATGCGTCCCGGCAGCTTGCGCAGCAGCTTCTCGGTGCAGCACATGTAACCGGCATACGGACCGCCAAACGACATTGGCACGCCCAGCGATTGCACGTCGCCTACGGCGATGTCAGCGCCCCATTCACCCGGAGTGCGCAACAGAGCCAAGTCGGCAGCTACACTATTGATAACAAACAGAGCCTTGTGGTCATGGCAAGCGTCGGCCACGCCAGTGAAGTCTTCAACAATGCCATAGCGGTTGGGCTGTTGCATCACCACGCCAGCCACGCCACCTGCGTCAAGGCGAGCTTGCATATCGTTGAGGTCGGTGGCACCGTTGTTGGCGTCAATCAGTTCTATCTCAACGCCGTGGAAGTGGGCGTAGGTGAGAATCACATTAAGTGTGCGAGGGTCAACGGTTGATGACACAAGCACCTTGTTGGCTTTCTTAGCCGATGCTTTGGCCATGAGCACGGCCTCGGCAGTGGCAGTGGAGCCGTCGTACATTGAAGCATTAGAGATTGCCATGCCGGTGAGCTCAGCCATCATTGACTGGAACTCGAAGATGTAGTGCAGTGTGCCTTGCGAAATCTCAGCCTGATAAGGAGTGTAAGAGGTAAGGAACTCAGAGCGCTCTACGATGCTTGGAATCACAGCCGGGGTGTAGTGGTCATAGACACCGGCGCCGGCAAAGCAGGTGAGCTGCTTGTTGTTGTCGGCCAGGCGAGTGAACATCTCGCGAATCTCAAGTTCGCTCTTTGCCTCGGGCAGGTTGTATTCCTTGCGGAAACGTATGCACTCGGGCACGTCGCTATAGAGGTCGTCGAGCGATGTCACACCAATACGGGCCAACATCGCTTGGATGTCGGCCTCGGTATGTGGAAAATACTTATATGCCATAAAGCAATGAGTGTGAATGAATTGTGCAACAGAAAGAATGATTATTCGTTGGCGCAGAATTCCTCGTAGGCTTTGGCATCCATCAAGTTGTCGAGTTCGGCAGTGTCGCTGAGTTCAACCTTGATAATCCAGTTGGCAAATGCGTCTTTGTTGAGCAAGCCTGGTTCGTCTTCAAGAGCTTCGTTGATTTCAACCACGGTGCCGCTCACTGGTGAGTTGAGGTCGCTGGCAGCTTTCACGCTTTCTACTGCGCCAAATTCTTGACCGGCTTCAACCTCGTCGTCAACCTCGGGCATATCAACGTAAACCACTGTGCCAAGGGCATGTTGTGCATAGTCAGAGATGCCAATGTAGCCATAGTTGCCTTCGATTCTCACATATTCGTGTGTCTCTGAGTAGTAGAGACCTTCTTGAAATTTTGCCATAATAAATTGTAAGTTTTTTTATTTGTGTTGTTATTAAATTTTTTGATTATCGGGGTTTTGTGCGGCTGCTTGCATGCTGCCGCAGCGGGGGTGTGCACGCACTTATTTCTTGTAGTGCTTATCGTAGAATTTCTTCTTGGTGATGGTGCCAGGGAATGTTTTCTTGCGGATTTGCACTTCAACGGTGTCGCCCAGTTGCAGACTTGCGTCAACCAGAGCCACGGCACAGCTGCTTTCCACTGAGATAAGGCGGTAGCCGGTGGTCACTTCGCCCACTTGCTTGCCGTCTTTGAGCACTGCATATCCGTGACGAGGCACTGCGTTGCCTTGCAGCTCAATGCCGCGCAGGCGCTTGCTCACGCCCTCTTGTTTCTGCTTGATGAGTGCGTCGCGGCCAATAAACTCGGGCTTATCGAGTTTGCAGAACATACCCAATCCTGCCATGATAGGCGAAATCTCGTCGCTGAGTTCGTCGCCGTAGAGCGGCAGACCCACTTCAAAGCGCAAGGTGTCGCGGCAGCCCAGTCCGCATGGTTTGCAGCGTCCGCTTGCCATGAGGCTGTCCCACATGCTGTTGATGAGTGCGTGTGAGGCGTAGATTTCAAAGCCGTCTTCGCCGGTGTAGCCGGTGCGTGACACAATCACTGTTTCGCCGTTCACTTCAAGGGTTTTCACTGTGTAGAACACCAGTTCTTTGCATGCCAAGCCCAGCACTTCTTCAACCACAGCTTCCGAATCGGGGCCTTGCACTGCCAATTGTCCGTAGTAGTCGCTCTGATGGTCAATTACCACGTTGTAGCCGGCAGCTTGTTCGTTAATCCAAGCCACGTCTTTGTCGATGTTGGCAGCGTTGATAACGATGAAAAGGTCGTTGACGCCCATGTTATACACCAGCAGGTCATCAACCACGCCGCCGTGGGGATAGCACATCATGCCGTAGAAGATTTTGCCTTGAGGGGCATCGGCGATGTTGTTGGTGAAGATGTGGTTAACAAATTTCTCGGCGTCGGGGCCAGTGACGCGCACTTCACCCATGTGTGAAACGTCGAATACGCCGCACTGATGGCGCACAGCATTGTGCTCATCAATGATTGATGAATACTGAATAGGCATGTCGAAGCCGCCAAAGGGTGATATCAAGGCTCCTAAGGCCACATGTTTGTCATAAAGACAGGTTCTTTTGTTCATATTGTTTTAAGCGTTTTAAGGTTTGTTTTCAGTTATATATATGTTTATATTGTTGTCGGTGTGAGTGGTTAGCATGATGCTGAGATGCAGGCATTGGCGCTAAAGCGTGTTGCACACAAATATTGAGTGGATTGCAGCCTGCCGAGGTGATGAATAATGGTTATTTGCCAAATATGAATTCTGGTTTAAGATATTCTTCCTCAATTTTCTCAATCTGCTCCACGTCGTGGTAGGTGAGGGTGATTGACGAGTTGCACACATGGTCTTTGAGTTTTTGCTTGATTTCTTCAAGCGACATTGATGTGTGGTCTTTGAGCAGTGTGATGCGCTGCCGCACGCTTTCCACTCCGTGCTTTTGCAGTTTCTCTTTGCTCGGAGTGATGGCAGAAATCATGTTTTTCATCACTGTGTCATAGAGCAGCGTGCCGTGAGCAATGATTTTGCCGGGGATGTGATAGATGGCGTTGCCGCTCACTTTGGCATCGCCAATGAGCAGGTCGTTGTTTTGCGTCTTCACGGTGTCGATGTGCAAAATGTTCTCAAGCGCATTGGCAACCACGCTCATATAGCGGTCGAATGTTTTCTCCACGTTGTCGTCGCGAGTGATGTAAGAGAGCATCACGTTGTTGTGGTCGGCATATACGCATCCGCCACCGCTTTTGCGGCGATAGAACTGAATGCCATTGGCTCGGCAATAGTCAATGTTCACCTCGTTCTCAATCACTTGGTGACGCCCAAAAATCACGGTGGGCTCCACTTGCCACATAAAGAAACAGTCATCGCTGTCAACCAACTTTTGTGCCACATATTCCTCCATGGCCAAATAAAAACATAGGCGATGTTGCTTGTCGTCGGGTAAATTGACGTAAATCATACGGGTTATTGTTTAAGCTATGCAAATATAGCTAATATTGTATTCTTGCCAAATTGTTTTGAAGGAAATTTTTGGGATAATTAGATAAAACAATGTTGGGCTGCGGAACTGTGTCCGGGTCGTTAGTTTTTCACCACAGGCAGAGAAAGCTCGGTCCAACCAAGATAGCCGTTGTTTAGCTCCACCACGCGGTATCCGTTTTGCGACAGTATTTTGGCGGCTTGCTTGCTGCGTCGGCCGCTGCGGCAATACACTGCCACGGTGCGCTGTTTGCTGAGCTGCTTCAGGGCGATGTCTTTAAAATCGTCTTGCAACACGTCGATGTTCACCGCCCGGGCAATGTGTCCTTGTGCAAATTCATCGGGAGTGCGGGCATCAAGCACCTGCACGGTGGTGTCGGCAATTGTTTTCTGAAATTCCTGAGGCGTTATTGATGTGAAGTCGGCAGCGTTGCAGCCACCAAGGGCACCCATCAGGCAGCTGAGTAATGCAAAGATTGAGCGTTTCATTGTGGTTGTTTCTTTTTGAGTGAGAAAAATGATTTCAGCCGTTTCACGCCCTCCACACCAAGAATAGTGAGCCCGGCATACTGAAAGGTCTTTGCCAAACCAAACAGCACGGTCCACAGCACGGCCTTAGTGGCTGCCGATGTAGGCAAGGCGGCTTGGGCAAACGAGGCTATGTAGCACGGAATGCAGCACAACAGCACGATGGCGCCTGTGCGAAACGATAGGCGAGACAGCCATTGGCGTACGCGGGCAAGAAACTGCTTCATGTTTTTTTGGTGGCAAATTTACAAAATATTATCCACATTGACCAACACCGCCTGATGATTTGCACCGCTGTGGCTAATCAACCCCGGCATTGATTTCCTGCTTTGCGGAATTATAGCTATCTTTGCCCCGATGAAAGCAAAAATAATAATATTGCTGATGGCTTTGATGGCGATTGCAGGCATGCAGGCGCAAGTGCCTGCCGACACTGCTCGCATGGTGCTGGTGCAAGACAGCTCCTATGTGGCTCGCCAAACTGCCGAGGTTGAGCGCTTGTTGGCTGAGGCATATCTGCAAGCCGTGCTCGATTCCATTGAACATTCCTATAGACCCACGCCACGATTCCGCACCAAAGATTTGATTTTGCCTGCGTCGCTGATTGCGGTGGGCACGGTGGCGGTGTGGGAACACAATCTGTGCAAGGCAAAGAATTATGCTTACGAGCATCTTGAAGCCTCTCACACCCATGCCGATGACTATCTGCAATGGGCTCCGTTGGCGGTTGACATTGGTATGGCTGTGTGTGGCAAAAAGAGCAATTTCTCGCCAACCGAAGATATGCTTGCTTCGCTCACCTCGGTGGCGTTTATGTACGGCGTTGGTGCGGCTATGAAATATACCATACGCGAGCGTCGGCCTTACGACGTGAATGAGCGCAACAGTTTCCCTTCGGGGCATGTGGCACGGGCTTTCCGCTCGGCTGAGGCCATGCGAATACGTTACGGCAACTGGTGGGGTGCAGGGGGGTATGCCTTGGCAACCACGGTGGCTTATCTGCGGCTTCGCAACGGCAAGCATTGGGTTAACGACGTGATTGGCGGTGCCGGATTGGGCATCTTGAGCACGCGGGTGGGCTATTGGCTGGCTCCGTGGGAGAAAAAGGTGCTGGGCCTTGAAGGCAAGCGGCGCACCGTGATGGTGGCAATGCCTTATTATGATGCGGTGCACAAGGGTGCCGGTGCCATGGTGGCGTTGCAATTCTGAGAATTGCTTTGCGTGAAGGCAAAAAAATAGCCGCCAATTGTTTGGCTATGAGGCATGGATTAGGTAAATTTGTGATTGCCTTGCCAACGTCAGTCAAGGGGCTGCGCACGGCGGCATGAGCAATTGGTTTTAAGAATTTTGATGTGATTTAAATTATCTCTACTCTCCTTGAATATACTATCACAATGAAACGAAAGATATGCATAGTGACAGGCACGCGTGCCGATTGGGGGCTTTTGAGCCGCGTGGCGCAGGCTCTCAATGCCGACGCCAATGTTGAGCTGCAAATCGTGGCCACCAACATGCACCTGAGCGAGAAATATGGCAGCACCTGGCGCGAGATTGAGGAATGTGGTTTGCACATCACTCGCATGGTGCCCATGAGCGTGATTGGCGACGGTGCTCAAGCCACCGTTGAGGCCATGAGCCAATGCATGAGCGGTATGGCGCAGGTGTTCAGTGAGCTGCGCCCTCACTTGCTGCTGATTTTGGGCGACCGTTATGAGATGCTTGCCGTGGCAAGTGCGGCGCTCATATTCCGTATTCCCATTGCACATATAGCAGGCGGCGCTGTGAGCCGCGGCGCTTACGATGAGAGTATTCGCCACAGCATCACCAAGATGAGCCATTTGCATCTCACTGAGACCGATGAGTATAGGCGGCGCGTGATACAGCTTGGCGAGAATCCTGCCAACGTGCATAATGTGGGCGCAATGGGTGTATATAACATCAACCACATGCAATATCTCACTCGCGAGCAGCTTGAACAAGAATTGGGCACCGACATTCCGCAGGGCACATTGCTGTGCACCTTTCATCCTGCCACACTCGATGTGGTGGAGCCGCGGGTGCAGTGCGAGAATCTGTTGCGAGCCCTCGACCGCCATCAGCAGAACAAGGTGATATTCACCTATCCCAACAACGATACCAATGGCGAAGTGATAATTGAGATGATAAATGCTTATGCCGATGCTAATCCGCACCGTGTGGCTGTGTTTGCCTCGTTGGGCATGAGGCGCTATCTCTCGGCGTTGCATTGCGTGGCTGCCGTGATTGGCAACTCGTCGAGCGGCATCGTTGAGGTGCCCTCGGTGCACATTCCCACGCTCGACATTGGTATTCGCCAGCAGGGCCGCCTCTCGGCTGACTCGGTGATTCACTGCGGTGTGAGCGAAACCGAGATTAGTCAAGGGCTGGATGTGGTGCTGAGCCAGGGATGCCAACAGTTCTGCAAAAGCGTGAAAAACCCCTATGAGCAGCCCGACACACTTGAACGCATTGTTGACGTTGTGTGCAACACGCCGCTCAACAACATAATTCTGAAACCATTCTACGACATTTCATGAAGACATTATATGTGATACCTGCTCGCGGAGGCAGCAAAGGTATTCCCGGCAAAAACATCAAGCCCTTGTGTGGCAAACCGCTCATTGCTTATAGCATTGAGGTGGCTCGGCAGTTGGCTCCTGACTGCGACATCTGCGTGAGCACCGACGACCCTGCCATTGCCAATGTGGCTGAGCAGATGGGGCTAAAGGTGCCTTTTCTGCGCCCCGAATATCTTGCCACCGACCGTAGCGGCACCCACGAGGTGCTGTTGCATGCCCTCGACTTCTATGCCAAGCAGGGCGTGAACTACGACACTATGGTGCTGCTGCAACCCACTTCGCCCATGCGCACCGCCGACGATGTGCGCCGTGCACTTGATGTGTATAGCCCCGATATTGATATGGTGGTGACGGTGAAGGAGGCCGAGACAAACCCTTATTACAACTGCTATGAGACCGATGCCGATGGCTTTTTGCACATGTCGAAGGGCGATGGCAGCTATGTGCGCCGCCAAGACGCGCCGCGCGCATGGGAATACAACGGAGCAGTGTATGTGATAAACGTGGCAAGCCTGTTGCAGATGCCCATGAGCCGCTTTGCCAAGCGCAAGATGGTGGAGATGAGCCGCGAACGCTCGGTTGACCTTGACACGCCCATCGACTGGCTCGTGGCAGAAATAGTGATGCAGCAACTTAAGGACCGCGGCGAGCTGTGATGCATTGCAGCGGCGCGCCCCCCCGGCATCAGGGTAGGGTGTCACCGCTCATAATGACTATCCGATACATTTTCTTTATTATTACAAGCAAAAGATGAATCAACAAAATATCAAAACATGGGTTCTGCCCAATGGCTTGCGTGTGGTGCATGTGGCTGATTGGGGCAGCGTGACCTATTGCGGCGTGGTGGTGAATGCCGGCAGCCGCGACGATGAGCCGGGCAAGCTGGGGTTGGCGCATTTTGTGGAGCACACTCTGTTTAAGGGCACCACTCATCGCCGTTCGTGGCACATCATCAACCGCATGGAGGCGGTGGGCGGCGAGCTGAACGCCTACACCACCAAAGAAACCACCGTGCTCTATTCGGTGGCTCCAAATGCCTATCTTGCCCGCGCCACCGAGCTGATTGCCGACTTGGTGAAGAACTCGGTGTTCCCAAAGGTGCAGATTGACCGCGAACGTGAGGTGGTGATGGACGAGGCCGCCAGCTATCGCGACCAACCCGGCGAAGCCATCTTCGATGATTTTGAGGACCGCCTGTTTGCCGGCAGCTCGTTGGGGCACAACATACTTGGAGTGGAGCAGGACTTGCGTTCAATAACTTCAGAAGACTGCATGCGCTACCTTCACCGGCTGTATGTGCCAAGCAATATGGTGTATTTTGTGTGCAGCAATTGCAAGCCCGAGCAGGTGCACAAGCTTGCCGAGCGGCATTTCGGTGCCATGCATGAGCCGTTGCTGTTGCAGCCGCGTGTGGTTCCGCCCGTGCAGCCGCCATTCTCTCACACTGAGAAGATGCAGCTTCACCAGTGCCACACGTTGATTGGCGCGCGCATCTTCTCGTTGCACGACGACCGCCGCTATGCTATGGCGTTGCTCTCAAATATGATTGGCGGTCAGGGCATGAACTCGCGGCTCAATGTTGAGCTGCGCGAGCGCCGCGGTATGGTTTATACCGTTGATTCAAATGTGTCGCTGATGAGCGATTGCGGCATGATGCAGATTTACTTTGGCTGCGACGACCATCACCTTGCGCGAGCCACCCAGATTGTTGGGCGTGTGATTGAGGAGATTGCTTCACACGGCATCAGCGAACGCGCGTTGCAGGCAGCCAAGCGGCAATATGCCGGGCAGTTGTTAGTGGCAAGCAGCAGCATAGAGGCTCGTGCGCTGAGTGTTGCACGCAGCATGCTCATGCACGGCAGCGTGATGAGCGACGAGGAGACGCTCACGCGCATCAACGATGTCACCAACGAGCAAATCAGGGAATCGGCAGCAATGATAGCGCCCGGTCAATGGTCGGTGCTGTCGTTTGTGTGACCATCAGCCGGGCGGCTACATATTATTATTGTCCTGTTTTTATGTTGAATAGTGGGGCGTGTAGCCCCAAGATTATCCAAGATTCAAGACAAATAGCCTAATGAACGAATCGGGGATTCAAGGCACATACCAGCGAGTGAGGTGATTGTTCTTAGTGGCAATCACAAATTTATACACTGCCGACTCGGGATATTTCGAGAGGTCGATGGTATATTTCTTCTTCTTGGTGAGAGTGGTGCCCACTTTCTCCCAAGTGTCGTTGCCGCCTTTGGCGAAATTGTTTGATGCAGCAATGTAGATGTTGGCGAGGCTGTAAGAAGAATCGCTTTTCCACGAGAGCGTTGCTTTGCCGTCGGCAACCTCAATGGTGAGGTCCGAGATGTCGGCTTTGCCAATGAAAGGCAGTCCGTCGAGCTCCCAAGCACGTTCCTTTGGCACTTCAAATCCCATCCACGAGCAAATGGTGGGGTGTATGTCAACAAGGCTCAGCGTTGGACTGAAGAAGTGCTGATTCACCTCTTTCACGTTGGTTGATATCCACACGGTGCGTTCGCGTTGCGATTGTCCGCCGTGACCGTGCCCATCGTCGGTGCGGCCGTGGTCGGTGGTCACAATCACCATCCACTCCTCGTTGCAATAAGCCTCGCGATATTTCACGGCTTCCCAAATATGTTTTAGCTGGGCATCGGTGCGCTGCACATAATAGTCCATAAACTTGCTGTCGCCATAGAGGTGAAAGCCCGAGTCGGTGTACCACAGATACACCCACGAGAGGTGGGGCGCATAGGTGCGGATACATTCGGCTGCCTTTTGGCACACCACCGAGTCGATGTCAAAGATGTGCAACTCGTCTTTTTTGCGTGGGAAGTTGATGGTGTCGTTCTCAAAACCGTCGGCAACGTAGTCAATCTTCAGGTTGCCGGTTTCAGGCTTGCCCTCGCCAATGAGCACCGTGCGATTGTCAAGCCAGCTTGAAAACAATCCGGTGGTGTAGTTGGTTTTTTGCTCCTTTGCCATGCGGAACAGTGTCCAATAGTTATAGTTGGGGTTGAGGTTTGAGTTGCCGTTCACGTTATGCTTGTTCATCCATGTGCCGGTGAGTATGTTGGTGTAGCCGATGGCTGAGACGGTGGGTGTTTCAGAGTAGGTGCCGGCGTCGCCTCCGGTGTAGGCACGGGCATAGTGCCCTTGGCTACTGATGTCGTAGATGGTGGCAGGCTGCAAGCGGTCGATGTAGTCGGCAGGGATGCCGTCAACAACTATATAAACAACTTTGCGCTCTTTGGCAGCTGCACAGCACACAATGAGGCTCAGCAGCACCAGGGTGAATAATCGGGTTGGTTTCATTGTTTTGCTTTTTTTGTTGAGAATGGTTGGTAATAATGGGTTGATGTTTATGAGTTTCTGAGTTGTGCGGAATGTGGCGCATCGTGAAGTAAATTTCTGCGGTGCGCGTCATTCGTTTTGCGAAGTTAAGAAAATTTTGGCAGAATTGGCGCAAAAATGCTGCTGTCAAAAAATTTCACGTTGAATTTTTTTTGAATCTGAGCACGTTTGTATTAACTTTACACAATGAAACCCAAAGATTGCTGCACTGGTGCGGCTAATCACGCAAACTAACCTAAGGAGAAATATAAACGTATAAAAACATCAACGTATATGAGGACAAAATATAAAAGAATACTGCTGAAGCTCAGTGGCGAGTCGCTGATGGGCGAGCAGGGATATGGCATTGACGCTCGCCGAGTGGCTGATTATGCCGAGCAAATCAAGCAAGTGGTTGAGAGCGGCGTGCAAGTGGCAATAGTGATAGGCGGCGGTAACATTTTCCGCGGTTTGAGCGGTGCAGCCAAGGGCGTTGACCGTGTGAAGGGCGACCAAATGGGTATGCTTGCCACGGTAATCAACTCGTTGGCGCTGAGCAGCAGCCTTGAGAGCCACGGACAACCGGCACAGGTGTTCACTGCCATCAATATGTTCCCCATAGGCGAACATTACAGCAAGTGGAAGGCTATCGACGCCATGAACGCAGGCAAGGTGGCTATCTTGGCAGGTGGCACCGGCAATCCGTTCTTCACCACCGACACCGGCTCGGCGCTGCGTGGCATTGAGGTGGAAGCCGATGTGATGCTCAAAGGCACACGCGTTGACGGCATCTACACCGCCGACCCCGAGAAAGACCCTACCGCAACCAAGTTCAGCGAAATCACCTACGATGAGATTTACAACCGTGGTCTGAAGGTGATGGACCTCACCGCAACCACTCTGTGTAAGCTCAATAACCTGCCAATCATTGTGTTTGACATGGACACCAAGGGCAACCTGGTTAAAGTGATGAACGGCGAACCCATTGGCACGCTTGTTTATGAGGGCTGATGCATGACAATGCAGGCGCGGCTCACAGCGAAATCAGAATAATTAATAACATACTCCACACCACCCAACGAAAAAACAACTATACACATTATGAACGATCCTAAACATTATCTCAGCGAAGCAGAGGAAAGCATGCAGCTGGCAGTTGAATTCCTCGATGATGCTCTTGCCCACATACGCGCAGGCAAAGCCAATCCTAAAATCCTTGACGGCGTGCGCGTTGACTACTACGGCACACAATGCCCCATTAGCAATGTTGCCAACGTGGCTGTGCCCGACGCTCGCACCATCACCATCACTCCTTGGGAAAAGTCGATGTTTAAGGTGATTGAGAAAGCCATCATCGACTCGCCAATTGGCATCACCCCCGAGAACAACGGCGAAGTGATACGCCTTGGTATCCCACCGCTCACCGAGGAACGCCGCAAACAGCTGGTGAAGCAATCGAAGGCTGAGTCGGAAAACGCCAAGATGAGTGTGCGCAATGCTCGTCGCGAAGCTATTGAAGGCCTCAAGAAAGCCGTAAAAAACGACGGTATGCCTGAGGACGTGGAAAAAGACGCCGAGGCTCAGGTGCAAAAGATTCACGATAAATATGTGAAGAAGATTGAAGAGCTTTTTGCTGCTAAAGAGAAAGAAATACTCACAGTGTGAGGCGCACGAGCCATCTTGTGCTCGCACTGGTGCCTCATGCGGCTTGTGATGCCCCGTAGTGGGCGCGTTGCCGCTGTGTGAACCAATTTGCTCTCCGCCTGTCATCTTACGCAATAAGATGTCAGGCGGAGATTCTTTTTTGTGCCACTGTGGGGCTGATGGCGGGTGCCGATGCTGCAAAGAGGGGATAAAAAAACGGATTGGCAGGCGGAGATTCTTTTTGTGCCTATTGGGGCTGATGGCGGGTGCCGATGCTGCAAAGTGGGGATAAAAAACGGATTGGCAGGCGTTGGTTGGATGTTGCCCGTTGGGCTTAATCTCACATCCTTTGGCCTGTCAACCCGCTCAGAATGGTTGTGTGTCCGCTTCAGGTTGTTTTTGGCTTGTCTAAACCTAAATAAATAACAAAATTAACTTATATAATAACTATGAACTATATTGGCTCCCTTATGGAAATAAGGACAATGCAAAGGTAGTCACATTCTGTTATGCCAGTCAATACCTTATTTTAGGTATTTTTTTTGAAAAAATTGCTCAAAATGTTGCAAATATAAAAAATAGCATATATCTTTGTGATATCAAAACAATATTAAAGATAAGGATTAATAACATTAAATTAATATTATAATGATATGAATAAATCAACTAACGAGTATAACTACAAAGGAGTTTCGCTCAACGGCATCTTGATGCTCATTGTCATATTGTTGGTGATGGCAGGGAGCGTGGCGTTGATTGCTAAGAGTTCAGATACGAGTGACGATATTATCTACGTGTCATTCTGGGCCGTTTTAATTGCGGCAGTGGCATTTGTGATGGCGCTAATAAGCCTTGCCGGTTTTGTGAAGCTTGAACCTAACGAGGTAGCAGCAATGCTGTTCTTTGGCAAATACCGCGGAACATTGCGCAAAAACGGCTATTTCTGGGTGAATCCCTTCATGACAAAAAAGAAAATGACTTTGCGAGCACGCAACCTCGATGGCAAACCCATTAAGGTGAACGATAAAGACGGCAATCCGATATTGATTGGCCTCGTGGTGGTGTGGCGCTTGAAAGATACTTACAAAGCGTTGTTCGACGTTGACCTGCAGGAAAATGCATCGACGCAGAACGTAAATTCGCGCATGAATGCCCTTGAGAAGTTTGTGTCGATACAGAGCGATGCTGCTCTGCGCCAAGTGGCTGGGCAATATGCCTACGACAACAACGAGGGCGGCAAGGCCGATGGTGACGCCATCACCCTGCGCTCGGGCGGTAACGAGATAAACGAGCAACTTGAAGGGTGCCTCAACGAGCGCCTGAGCATGGCAGGCATTGAGGTGGTTGAGGCGCGCATCAACAATCTTAATTATGCTCCTGAAATTGCGGCTGTGATGCTGCGCCGCCAGCAGGCTTCGGCTGTGGTGTCGGCTCGTGAAAAGATTGTTGAGGGAGCGGTGTCGATGGTGAAACTGGCACTCGACCGCTTGCAAGAGGAGAAAATTGAGCTCGACGACGAGAAACGCGCCGCTATGGTGAGCAACCTGCTTGTGGTGCTCTGCGGCGATGAGAGTGCAACCCCGGTAATCAACACCGGCACGCTCAATCACTAATTCCTGCATCGTGAACATAACAGAAAACATATATATAAACCACAATCATAATAATTAGGTAAGGCAGATTTTTATACCCCCCCAAGTAGTAGTAAATTTTAATTTATGACGGCTGACGACAAACAACCCAAAATGAAAAGCTTCGTGCTCAGAGTTGACACCAAAACTATGAGCGCGGTTGAGACGTGGGCCGCCGATGAGTTCCGTTCAGTGAATGGGCAGCTGCAATGGATTATTGCCGATGCTTTGAAGCGCAGCGGACGAGTCAAAAAGAAAAATCTGCCAGAAAAACATCTTTCAGACGATTAGTATATTTGCATCAGTTTTGCACGGCCTCGTTTTTTGGAAGTTTTTCATGATGTGCCAATCGTGTGGAGGCGTGGCAATGGTGCTGTGATAGAGCTCTGTAGTGTTCTACAGGGCTTTATTATTTCCCTATGTCGGCAAGACGCGGTGAGCGCTGAGCATCAGCGAGTTTTGCAAAAAAATGTGCTTTGCGCGTTTGTTATTTTGGCAAGTTTGCCTTACCTTTGCTTGTGATGTTACCGGCATAAAAAAGTGCCGGAGTTCTTTCTTATGACAAAGTTACGTTTTGCAACACTGCTTGTGGCTGTAGCTTGTGTATATGCGGCTCAAGCACAGAAGCAAGTGCCGGGATTGGCATTTGATGCTTCAAAAGGCGTGGCGGGGTCTGTTACGATGCCTCAAGGTAGGGTCGTGAACTATACTGCTTACACACATTTGTATTATGTAACCGAGGTTGAAGACTCGGTTTACCAGTGTATGAACGTGTATGTGCCTGATGGTGCCGATGCCCACACGCCCATATTCATGCGCAACTATGTGGGTGGCTACATGGCTGCCAGGGCAAGCGGCGTGAATCCTGATGATGCCTCTGGGCGTGCGCTTGCCGAGGGCTATGTGGTGGTCATTGCGGGAGCGCGCGGGCGCAACTCCTCAACCATCGATGCCTCGGGGCAGAAACACTTCAACGGCCGTTCACCCAATGCCTTGCTCGACTTGAAGGCGGCTGTGCGCTATCTGCGTCATTTCGATGATGTGATGCCGGGCGATGCCGAGTGCATCATCACCGACGGCACCAGTGCCGGCGGCGCTATGTCGGCTCTGTTGGGTGCCACCGGCAATCACCCCGACTATGAGCCTATGCTGAAGGCTATGGGTGCCGCTCCTGAGCGCGACGATGTGTTTGCCTCAGTGTGCTATTGCCCAATCATTGACCTTGAACATGCCGATATGGCTTATGAATGGCTTTATGGCGTGACCAACGGCGTGACCAGACCGCTCAGCGATGAACAGGCGAGGGTGTCGAAGCTTCTTGCCGCCGACTATGCCAGCTATCTCAACTCGTTGAATCTGCACACCGCTGATGGCCAACTTCTCACCCCCGAATTGCTGCGTGAACACATCAAGAGTTTGCTCATTGCCAGCGCACAAAAGGCTAAAGATGCCGGTGCCGATATGCCCGACTCGGTGGGCTTGGTGCTGAGCAATGCCCGCCCGGCAGTGCCCGGTGGTATGAGACCGCAATCGGCTCATTTCATTGGTCGCGGTAGCGACGAGTATGTGGTTGACCTTGATTTGGACCGTTACCTGAATTATGTGGTAACCACCAAGGCGCTTAAGACGCCTCCGGCATTCGATAGCCAAGGCGTGGCAGGAGCAAGGCCCAGCGGAGAAAACGAGGAGTTTGGCGACGAGCATGGCAGCAGCGTCAACTACACTCCGTTCTCGTTGCGTTATGCCACCGGCAACAGTCAAGCCACTATTTCGGCTGAGTTGCAGCATCGGGTGCGACTAATCAACCCAATGTGCTATATCGCCGACGACCAAGCCACCAAGGCGCAACACTGGTGGGTGAGACACGGTGCCCGTGACCGCGACACTTCATTCCCGGTGCCGGTGTGCTTGGCGCTTAAACTGCAAAATCAAGGGCTTGATGTTGACTTTTTCTTGCCGTGGAACCGCGGACACTCGGGCGACTATGCGCTCAACGAGCTGTTCCAGTGGATAGCCCAAGTCACCGCCCAGCGTTGAAGCCCACAGGGTTGAATACTCTCATCAAATAAACGCGGTTGCCAGAAAGGATAAACAAACCTTTTTCTCGGCAACCGCTTTAATTATGCCCTTGATTATGAGGGAGTGGGTGGGTAGCCCTTATTAGTAGCTTCTTTTTCACCAATTCTCTTGGTAGTTCTCGTTAAACGCCATAACTTAGCGGTTGATTCAAATTTTAGTTACATCACAATTATGAAGACAGTGTTATATGTGTTGTTAAAACGGTTTGCAGAACATGAGTCGCTGCCCCTGAATGCAATCTCATAGAGATTGCTTCTATTCGTGGATAAAGAAACAAAATTATTATTAGAGTATGGACTATCAAGAAATTATTGACGGTATCAACGAGGTTATGAACCGCGAAATACCATTGTTGCTCTCACTCACCGAAGAGCAGGTTAGCGTGAAACGAAACAATCAAAACCGCACCGTGAAGATGCTTGTGGGGCATCTGATTGATTCGGCATCAAACAATCATCAGCGTATGGTGCGACTGCAATATGCCCCTCGTTGCGGTCACTCAATGCCCAATACCGAGATGGGGATGCTTGTTTTCCCCGACTACACTCAGGACAACGACCTGTGGATTGCCCTTCAAGACTATCAGAATGAAGATTGGCAACAGCTTGTTATGCTGTTGAAGTTATATAATCAGCACATCTGCCATGTAATCCGTTCGGTTGACCGCACAAAGCTCAATAACTATTGGATTGACTACGAAGGTTGCCGTGTGACTCTTGATGCAATGATTCGCGGCTACATCAGCCATCTGAATCTGCACTTCGGCCAGATGCACGAACTGCTGTGAAAAAAGGCGTTGTTAGCCCTAAGAATGAGCGCAGTAATGTAGGGGAGTTGTTACTTGCGGCGGATAATGCAGGTGAAAGTGCGGCCGGAGTTGATGCCCAGGCGGCGAGCCGAGAAATAGGTGTTGGGGTTGCAGCGTGTGCAGCGGTTGCTCACTGCAATGTTGCTTGGCGACACGCCGTTTTCCACGAGTGTGGCGAGGTTGGCTTGTTGTAGCCAGATGTGGGCTTTGCCGGTGGCGGCGTTGCGGTGTACAATCTGCTCAATATCAAATCCGGCTTGCGCAAACTGCTGCACCACTTCATCGCCCACCTCAAAGCAGTCGCGGCAGATTGATGCACCTATGGCAGCGTGAATGTTTTGCGCTGATGCGCCCATGCTAATCATGGCTTGCACGGTGGCAGCGGCAATGCGGTTCACCGTACCTTTCCATCCGGCATGTGCAGCAGCGATGATGCCGCTGACGGGGTCGGCAAGCACAATGGGCACACAGTCGGCGGTGTTGATGCCTATTGCCACGCCGGGAAGCGTGGTGACAAGCGCATCAATATTGTTTAGCTGTGCCTCTTGTTCGGCTGCGGTGAGGGCGAAAAAGCTGCTGTTGAGGGTAGCCACATTCACCGAGTGAGTTTGCCGTGGCATAACCAGCTGCGGTGGCTCAATGCCCAGTTTCACGCACAACGCGCGGCGGCATGCCTCAACGTGCTCCAGACGGTCGCCCGTGTAGTGGCACAGGTTCACTTGGCTGTAAGCATCAGAGGCATGCACCTCGCCTCGCAGGGTGGTGTATGCCTCTATGTTGGTGAGTGTGCTGTTGAAGTGCAGCGGCTCAATATCAATCTTCATCTTCATATTTGTCGGGCCAATACTCGTCGTCCCATTCCAACTCAACGTCATCGTCGTCAACAGGCATATCGTCGGTTTCAATCACAAACTCGTCCTCCTCTTTCACGCGGTGGCTGGTGTCGAGGTCGCGGTGAGTGAGCGACTCGGGTATGCGGTTGCGCTCGTCGTTGATGGTGCGCCACAGCAGGTCTTTCAGTTCGGTGAGCCCCAGTCCTGCCACCGACGAGATGAAGAGGCTCTCAACCGAGTCGGGCACTTCGCGGCGCATCTCCTCAATCAGCTCATCGTCGAGCATATCGCATTTTGTGATGGCAAGCACGCGTGGTTTGTCAACCAGCTCGGGGTTGAACTTCTCGAGCTCGTTGCACAGCACCTCATAGTCGTGCTTTATGTCGGTGGTATCGGCAGGAATCATAAACAGCAGCACGGCATTGCGCTCAATGTGGCGCAGGAACCGCAGACCCAATCCTTTGCCCTCGTGGGCACCCTCAATGATGCCGGGGATATCGGCCATCACAAACGAGCGCGAATCGCGATAGCTCACAATGCCGAGGTTCGGTTCAAGGGTGGTGAAGGGGTAGTTGGCAATCTTGGGCTTGGCAGCTGAGATTGACGAGAGTAGGGTTGATTTGCCTGCGTTGGGGAATCCCACAAGACCCACATCGGCAAGCAGTTTCAGCTCCATGATTACCTCGCGTTCTTGGCGCGGTTCGCCGGGCTGGGCATAGCGTGGAGTGCGGTTGGTGGGGCTTTTGAAGTGCCAGTTGCCCAATCCTCCGCGGCCGCCTTTCAGCAGCACCACCTCTTGGTCGTGGTGGGTGACGTCGCAAATAAACTTGCCCGATTGTGCATCGAAAACTGCCGTGCCGCAAGGCACCTCAATGATGCGGTCCTCGCCGGCTTTGCCAAAGCTGCGGCACTCGCTGCCCGGCATGCCGTCGGTGGCAAACACATGGCGCTGATATTTGAGGTGGAGCAGGGTCCACAGGTTGCGGTTGCCGCGCAGTATCACGCTGCCGCCGTCGCCGCCGTCGCCGCCATCGGGACCGCCCTTGGGCACATATTTGGCACGGTGCAGATGCGCCGAGCCGGCACCGCCCTTGCCCGAGCGGCATAATATTTTCACATAGTCAATAAAATTTGATTCTGCCATAATCTTGATTTGAGTTTCTGAGTTGAGGGGTGGAGTAATTAAAAAAACTTTCAGCGAAAAACGCTTCGCTGCAAGTGGTAGCCTATGCATGGGCAACGCCCACATTTGCAAGCCGGCTTGCTTGGCAAGCTCAGCCCATTTTGCCTGGATGAAATGTTTTGTGCCTGAAGACTATGTTGTTTTTTAATGTTTTCGGCTGCAAAGTTACTAAAAATAGTCGGCACTGCAAAATGTTGACAATCACGCCGCCAATGCTTGTTGCCGCCGTGATAGCCACCCGGCAATAAATAACGCCGAGAAGCCACAGAGCGCGTTGATGCTTACTCTCTTTTTTGACTTCTCGACGTTGCGTTGTGAGGAATGGCTTTGGGTCTATGCCCTTGTCGCATGCGGGGCTATCCCCCTTGCCTTAATCATTCTTCAATCAAGAACCATGCTGTGCCGCCTGCCTTAACCGAAACGGTCAACGAAAGTTCTTCCTCGCCATTCAGTGCATAGGTTTTCTTTGTGCCATCTTCGGTTACTACCGTGGCTTTCCCTTTCAATCCGGTGTAATAGAGTGGCAGTTTCATCTCTTTGGTGATATCTCGCTCAGTGGGGTTGAAAACAACAACCATTCCTTTGTGGTCAATGAATGGATTGACGTGCATCATGCAATCTAAGTCGCGGCCGCTTGGGCGGTTGACGTGAATAATGTCGGAAGTCAAGATGTCGCGGTACTTCTTGAACCATCCAATCCATTTTGCCACCATTTGTTTTGTCTCGGGCGTATCATACAAGCGGTTGCCGCGGATGGTGAGCATGCATCCGCTTGAAAGGAATTGTATCAGTTGCTGTTCGTAGCGGGCAATGTTGTCACACAATGGCTCCAAGCCCACTCGTGGGTCGTTGGTGTAGAATCCCACCAATTGCAGTGTCATCCACCCCATAGTTGGGATTTTGTGCCATGTGCCGTCGTAGATGTATTGTCTGCCCAGCAAAAGCTGCTGTTGTGGGGTGAGGTTGGCGCTTGCCTCACGGTAACCCATACCGGTGGCACATTGGCCGTTGAGAAAATACCAGTCGGGGATGGGGATGTAGATGTTGCGACGTTGCAACTCGTGCAGCACCTCAACTTGCGTTTTCCATTGTTCCCATTGCGAGTCGTAAAGCCCGGTGTGATGCGGGTGTTGAGTTGAGGCGCATGGGTCGCCATGATACGGGCCATCCATGTTATAGCTTTTGAAACCGGTGCGGTCATAGAACTCCCACATCTTTTGATAGTAGGTGTCCTTCCATTGGCTTGCAATGCAAACGCTTTGTCCAAAAAGGCTGCCTTGCTTTCCGGTTTCGGGGTGAATGCAATCAACCTCTTTGCCGCGGCCGCGCGAAGCGATTTGCAGCTCATAGCCGCCCATTATTATGCCGCGTTCTTTGGCATAATCGGCAATTTTGCGCCAGTGCTGAACGTAAGCCGAGTCGAGATTATCGTGGCTCACGCCCGGCCATGCCATGATGTCAAGGCGTTCAAGCCCCAACTCAGCCATTTGGTCGATAAACGCTTTCAGCTTCGCTTCGTCGTGCGATGTGATGCCGCCGGTAATCAGCGATTCGGTCACTTGTGGAGCCAGTTTCTTGTAGAATCTGCGATGCCCCAAAGCCTTGCGCTCGCGGTCGTCGCTATCCTGCAACAACTCAAAGGTGATGTATGACTTGAAAGGGCGGTCTTTGCTCACCATCGTGTAAGGGCCCATCGGCAATTTGCTCACCAGCAGGCAGTGATGCGGGAAATTCAGGAATTTGTCTTCAGCCTGATTGTGGCTTGCCCAAGTGTTATACTCTTTGTCGGTAATCCATCGAGTGGTTGAGCCACCCACATGGTAAGCCTTGGGAGTGCCGTTATAGTGCATCAATGCACTGCCTTGCATATCGGCGTTTGCCAGAGCAAACGAGAAGTCGCTTTCAACGTGCATGCGTTCAACCTGGTCTTGGTTCACCGCCAGCACCTCACATTCCATATCGTTAAGCAACATTTGGCGCTCGCCGTTGTTTGTCACCTCAATCCATTTTGCCATAACCGGCAAGCCCTGATAGATTTCGTAGTTCACGCGCACTTCCACGTCTTTCACGTCGGGCATCTCGTTGGTGGCAACAAAAGTCATTTCCACGCGCAAGCCTTTGGCGGGCCAATCGGTTGCCACGGCGTTATATTTTGGAGTCCACGGATAGCGCTTCAAGGGCAATCCGGTTTCCACCTTTTGCAGCGTAAACGCCTGTGACGATGCTTCCATCTGAGGATACCAGCTCTCCAAAAGGTAAGACATCTCGGGCTGTTCTTTCAAACCGCCCACCTCATACCAGATGCTGTCTAAGCACACGCGAGCCTCGGGCTTCACGGCGCGCAAATATTCGGCACCGTTTGAGAGGTTTTTATAACCCACACATGCCACGTTATCAGCCACATAGAAAGTTCGTGAAACCAGTCCGTTGCTAAGTTTGAGCATTGCACTCATGCCGTCGTCAAGCGTTTTCACTTGCAGGCGGCAAGGCTCATCAACTGCCGTAATCAACCAGTCGTTGGGTTGCGGCGCTTCTGTGAAATCGCTCACCACCTCTTTCCCGGTTCCCTGAGCTTGCAGCCCGGTGATGAGAGCTTTGCGCTCTGCCTTTCGGCTCTCATTCTTTTGCTTTAGAGCCTTGTAGTTCAAAAGGAAATCGGCCTCGGGCTTAAACTCACCGTTCTTAAAGGTGCTATATCGAATCTCATATACTTCTCCATGAAAATACTCCTTCCC